>NZ_NBYR01000011.1:0-156328 GCF_002119345.1 Halomonas sp. CSM-2
CAATGGGGGGAAGGGGGAAGTGTGTCTGAACGACGGAAAGTGGTTAAAAAGTAGCCGATGTAAGTCGAGCCAGTAGGTGTTTAGTGATGTTACAGCCTGAGTGCGGTACTGGCTGAGGTACTATGAGAAATCCGGGCTAGGGGAGATGAGGGACGGGTTAATGTTATCAACTAATGTACGCGTATTGCCTTTCAAATCGAAAAGCCCTACTTTGGGAACGTTACCATTTATATCAATCCATTTTTATGCCTTCATCCCGAGCTACCCTCATCGAAGTTGCCAAATTGGCAGGCACCTCTAAAACCAGCGTTTCGCGCTATTTTGGCGAAGAGCATGACCGGCTATCGCCTTCCCTCAAAAGGCGCATCGCCCAGGCGGCAGGGACCCTTGGCTACCAGCCGAATCAAATGGCACGCGGCTTAAAAGGGGGGCACTCGAAATTGATCGGAATGTTGGTCGCCGATATCCGCAATCCGTTTTCAGTAGCCATCACCCACGGTGTCGAGCAAGCTTGCCGCCAATACGGCTACTCGCTAGTCGTGTGTAATACCGACAATGACCCGGAGCAGGAGCGCCAGCATCTAGACCTGCTTGGCGCCTATCAAGTGGAAGGCTTGGTGGTGAATGCATCCGGCAGCCCCGAACACCAGCTGCATACCATTATGAGTCAGGGAACCCCTATTGTGCTGCTAGACCGCGACGTCGACCATGTGGAGGCGGAAGTGGTCGGGCTCGATAATCACCTGGCGGTTGATATGGCGCTCGAACACTTGTGCGCCCAGGGCTACCAAGCCGTACTGTATGTCAGCGAAGCGCCCGAACAATCAAGCACGCGTCAACGACGTTTGTCGCGTTTTCACCAAGCTGCCGAACTACGCGGGCTGCATCACGCGACATTACTGCTTACCACCGAAGATGGCACTGCATCGCAGCAAATGCTAAGCGACTTTTTAGCCGACCACCAACAGCACGCTTGTGCCGTTTTGTGTGGTAACGGTAATGCCACCCTAGCAGTGACTGCCCTTTTTCAGCAGTTGGGCTTAACACTTGGCAAGACAGGCTTGATGGGGATTGATGAACTCGATTGGTGCGCCTTAGTGCCTCCCGGCATCACCACCCTTGGCCAGCCCACCGATGCGATCGGCAAAGCGGCAATTGAATGTTTGATGCATCGCATTGCACCCCATATATCGGCAATGCCGACCACGGTGAGTTTTGCCCCTGGCCTGATTGAGCGGGGCTCCACCCAGCGCTAATTTCCAAGGCATCGCTAGAAAAGAGTCGCAAAAATGGTATCGTTCCCATTGAATGCTAAAAAACAGTCGAAAGAGAATATTGACCATGCCACACGCTATCGATAGCCCACCCGAAATTCTCACCTTTGGCGAGGCCATGGCCATGTTTGTAGCGGATACGCCGGGCGATTTATCCGCTATCGAGGGTTTCCACCGCCGTTTGGCCGGTGCCGACAACAATGTCGCCATCGGCCTCTCAAGACTGGGTTTTCAAGTGGGTTGGTTAAGCCGAGTGGGCACCGATAGCTTTGGGAAGTTTATTCAGGCGGCGTTAACCGCGGAAGGAATCGATGGCCGCTATATTCACGCCGATGCACAGCACCCCACCGGACTCCTCTTTAAAGAGCGCGCCCAGGACGGCGCCGACCCGCGAGTCGAATATTTCAGACGTGGCAGTGCTGCCAGTCACCTGACGGTTGACGACGCCCAGCATGTCGACTTCCAAGCACTTAACCACCTTCACGCAACGGGCATTACACCGGCGTTATCTGAAAGCGCCTGCCAGCTTAGCCATCATTTGATGGAACAGGCCCGCGCCCATGGTGCCAGTGTTTCCTTTGACCCTAATTTGCGACCGTCACTTTGGCCCAACGAAAACGTTATGCGATCGACCCTCAACGAACTCGCCGGCCGTGCCGACTGGGTACTACCAGGGCTTTCCGAGGGCCAGCTACTCACAGGGCAAAAGACGCCTTACGACATAGCAGGCTACTATCTGGATCAAGGTGCTTCGGCGGTGGTTATCAAACTGGGCGCGGAAGGCAGCTATTACCGAGGCAGCTTAGATGGGAAAGAGGAGAGCTTTACGGTAAGCGGTTGCCCTGTCGCTGAAGTAGTGGATACCGTAGGTGCAGGCGATGGCTTTGCCGTTGGCGTAATCAGCGCCCTGCTTGATGGCTGCTCAGCACGCCAAGCCGCCCAGCGGGGAAATTTAATTGGCGCTCAGGCCGTTCAAGTCATTGGTGATATGGAAGGCCTGCCTGGTCGCGAGCGTTTACAGGTGCTTGAAGCAGAGCAACCCACCGCCTGACCCGCCTCGCTTTTTTGTAGCCGCTTTTTTACCCTGGAGATAACAATGCAAAAACGGTTAATGGTTCAAGGACGACTCAGCGATGCCCAACTGGGTGAGCTAAGCGATTTATTTAAGGTAGATGTGCTGGCAAAAACCTCCGCGCTTGATGCCCCTGAAAATCGCGCTCTATTGGCAGAGGCGCACGGCATTATCGGTTCCGGCTTGGCAATCACCCCTCAGTTGCTGGACGCAGCCCCCAACTTGGAAGTCATCGCGACCGTTTCTGTTGGCTATGACAACATCCCCGTTGATGAACTGACCAAGCGCGGCATCATGCTGTGCAATACACCGGATGTGCTTACCGAAACCACCGCCGATACGGGGTTTGCACTGGTCATGGCCACCGCGCGTCGAGTAGTGGAACTAGCCGAGTGGGTAAAAGCAGGCGAATGGCAAGCCAGTATTGGCCCCGCTCTGTTTGGTAGCGATGTGCATGGCAAAACCCTGGGCATGGTCGGCTTTGGCCGCATTGGGCAGGCAGTGGCCAGGCGCGGTGCGCTGGGCTTTGGCATGCCGGTGCTCTACTCCAACGCCTCCCCAAAGCCCGCATTAGAACGCGAGCTTGGCGCTAAGCGCTGCGAACTAAACCAACTGCTGGCCGAAGCTGACTTTGTCTGTGTCACAGTACCGCTGACAGCCGAGACCGAACACCTGATCGGCGCCAAAGAATTTGCACAAATGAAACCAACCGGCATTTTCATCAATATTGCCCGCGGCAAAGTCGTCGATGAAGCGGCATTGATACACGCTCTGGAGAGCGGCGCTATACAAGCAGCCGGACTGGATGTCTTCGAGCAGGAGCCGCTCGCCGCCTCGTCAACGCTACCGACGATGGCCAATGTCGTCGCTTTGCCGCATATCGGCTCTGCCACCCATGAAACCCGCGACGCCATGGCTCAACGGGCTGTGAATAATATTCGCTTGGCGCTTCAGGGTGAACGCCCCATTAGCCTGGTCAATCAGGAAACCTATCAATGAACTCTGCGATGAGCACAGCCACACCGCTCTGTCTGCTGTTTGACTGCGATGGCACCCTGGTGGATAGCGAGATACTGCTTGCCGAGGTGATGGGCGAGATACTTCCTGAATTCGGCCTACCCTTTTCAGCCCGACAGTATATGGATGAATTTCGCGGGGTGCGTTTCCAGACCATCGTCCAAACACTGGAAAGCCGTTTTCAGACGTTGGCAGAAGACAAATTCACCCAGCTTGAAGCGGACATGCGGGCACGCATGGAAGCCCGCATGCGTGCCGAGCTTGTGGTAATACCCGGCATGCCCGATGCGTTGGAACAGTTAAGCAGCCACCCTATGGCCGTGGTATCCAATGGCCCCGAGCGCAAGATCCGTTGCGCGCTGGAAAGCACCGCGTTAGGCCACCATTTTGAAGGCAGGCTGTTTAGCGCCTACACCCTCAACGTATGGAAGCCAGATCCCGAGCTGTATCGCAAGGCGGCGGCCGCCATGGGCTATACTCCACGTCAGTGTGTGGTGATTGATGATGCGGCGGTGGGTGTCGAGGCAGGCCTAGCGGCAGGCATGCACGTGATTCATCTGAACCACTTTCCTGGAGAGGAAATCACTCCCGACGGTGCGATCGGCATTCTGCATGCCAGTGAATTACCCACCGCGATTGCCAACCTATCCACCAACGTGCCTGCTGACGTTTAATACCTGGAGTTGACACATATTGGTGAAAATCGGCTCAGGAGGATTCAATGAGGTTATTTTCATTGCAAGATCAAGTGGCGATGGTTACCGGCTGCAACAAAGGCTTAGGCCAAGGTATGGCCGTGGCCCTGGCCGAAGCGGGTGCTGATATTGTCGGTGTCAGCCGCCGCCCTGCCGAGGAAACCCGCCAGCAGGTTGAAGCCTTAGGCAAGCGCTTTTACGCTGTTGAAGCAGAGTTAGGCAATGATTCGCCTAACGACATTGTTCATCAAGCGGTCACTCAGGCGGGTAAGCTGGACATCTTGGTCAACAATGCGGGAACGATTCGCCGGGCACCGGCTATCGAGTTCACCGAAGAAGACTGGGACGCGGTGATAGACATCAACTTGAAGGCAGCGTTTTTTCTCTCCCAGCAGGTGGCTAAACACCTGATTGAGCGCGAGGAACCGGGCAAGATCGTCAATATTGCCTCACTGCTGTCGTTCCAAGGCGGTATTCGCGTGCCCTCCTACACCGCCAGCAAAAGCGGCATCCTCGGCCTAACCCGCCTGATGGCCAACGAATGGGCTGCCCATGATATAAACGTCAATGCCATCGCCCCAGGGTACATGGCCACCGATAATACCCAGGCGCTGCGCGACGACCCCCAGCGCCACGATGAAATACTCGGACGCATTCCCGCCGGCCGCTGGGGCACGCCCGAGGATCTAGCGGGTGCCGTGATCTTTTTATGCTCCGACGCTGCCCACTACGTCCATGGTCATACCCTGGCAGTTGACGGTGGCTGGCTAGCCCGCTAAATGATATCCAGCAGTAAGTTGAATGCCATCCAGCCAGTCACTAGCCAGCCGTCGACTGCCGCAACACGAACTCTACGCCACGCAGCTCGGCAAGGCCACGCATGCGCCCGTAAAGCGGGTAACCCGGTGCCGTATGGCGCTGTTGATCATCGAGAAGCTGGTGACCGTGATCCGGGCGCATCGGTAAACGTGCCCCACCTTCGCGTTCGCGGCGCCGCTCTTCTTTCACCAGCGCATGAATGACCCCCACCATGTCCACATCACCGGCTAGGTGCGACGCCTCGTGAAAAGACAGGTTATCCGCTTCGCGCTGCGTGGCACGCAGATGGATAAAATGAATATGTGGGGCAAAGTGGCGGGTCATGGCCACCAAGTCATTATCTTCACGGACGCCATAAGACCCTGTGCAAAGCGTCAAACCATTGGCGGGGCTGGGCACACGATCGATAATCCACTGGGCATCCTCGCGCGTCGATACCACCCGGGGCAATCCCAGCAACGGCCGGGGCGGGTCATCCGGGTGGATGGCCATACGAATGCCCACCTCTTCCGCCACCGGAATAACCGCCTGCAGAAAGTAACCCAGGTTTTCTCGCAACCGGGCGGCGTCGACATCGGCATACCCTTCCAGCACAGCCCGAAACTGTTCAAGGGTGTAATGCTCCTCGGCGCCGGGCAGCCCCGCGATCAGGGTATTGACTAATTGGTCACGGCCAGCGCTATCCAAGCTTTCCAGATAGCGACTTGCTTGAGCTTTATCCTCAGCGCTGTAGTCTTGCTCAGCCCCTGGTCGCCGCAGCAGATAAAGATCGAAGGCCGCAAAAGCCACCTGATCAAAGCGCAGCGCCAAGGCGCCATCAGCTAATTCATAGGTCAGGTCAGTACGTGTCCAATCGAGTACCGGCATGAAGTTATAGCAAACGGTGTCGATACCGCAGGCCGCCAGGTGTCGCAGCGTCTGGCAATACGTTTCGATCAGCGCGTCACGTTCTGGCAGTCCTTTCTTGATCGACTCATGGACCGGGACGCTCTCCACCACCGACCATGTCAGGCCAGCCGCTTCGATCATCTGCTGACGCTCGCGAATCGCCTCAACCGGCCATACCTGATCATTAGGCACCTCATGCAGGGCGGTAACGATACCGGTTGCGCCTGTCTGGCGAATCTCGTCCAGGCGAATCGCATCATTCGGGCCAAACCAACGCCAGGTGTGTTCCATGGTGCTCTCCTTTTTTGTTAGCCCCTAACCATGCTTCAGCGCTGCGAGCGCCTCCTCCAGGCCTTCCTGGGTCAACGTCTGGTACGCCGTCACCACGGCCTGGGCAAATGCCTTATTCGTTGCCAGTTCGCTTGGCACCACATCATCCATGGCCAGATACGCCGCCACCAGTGCGTCAGCATCGCGACCATGCGCGTGATGTATCGACTGGAAGCGCTGGGCGAGCGGGTCGTCGACGGGGTGGCGATTGCCCATCAGATCCTCACCCGAGGTATAGCGAATCCACGCCGCCATGCCTAATGCCACGCACGGCGATGACTGACCGACACCTGCGCGCTTCAGGGCGGCGGATAGCCAGCGCTGCGGGAGCTTCTGGCTACCATCCATGGCGATCTGATGCAGGCGATGGCGCAGGCTATCGTTGGCAAAACGGGCCAATAGCGAGTCCGCGTAGGCGTCCAGGTCGATGCCCTCGGGCATCTCGAGGGTGGGCGCCGCCTCTTCGAGCATATAGCGGTGTAACAGCGCCCGCAGTTTGGCATGCTGGACACCCTCATAGACCGTTTCAATCCCTGCCAACGCACCCAGGTAAGCCAGCAGCGAATGACTACCGTTGAGCATGCGTAGCTTCATGGTTTCAAACGGCGCCACATCGGCCACCATTTCAACACCTTCAGCTTCCCAGCTCGGCCGCCCTGCGGGGAAGTGGTCTTCGACCACCCACTGCGTGAATGCTTCGCACACCACCGCGTTTGGGTCGTTAACGCCCAGCGCTGCCAAGCGCTCAAAGTCAGCGTCCGTCATCGCGGGCACGATCCGATCCACCATGCTGCAAGGGAACGCCACTTCATCGGCAATCCAACTCGCCAGGTCGGGATCTTGGTGTTCAGCGAGCTGCACCACCGCCTGGCGTGTCCGTTTGCCGTTATCCGGCATGTTGTCGCAAGACAGAACGGTAAAAGGAGCAATGCCTGCCTTGTGCCGCCGGGCCAATGCTTCCACCAATAGCCCGGGCGCAGTGCGTGGCTGCTTGGGGGCAGCGATATCAGCGGCGATCATGGGGTCATCATTTCTTAACTCACCACTGGCAGGGTTCAAGAAATAGCCTTTTTCAGTGACCGTCAGGGTCACAATTCGCGTATCCGCGGATGCCATCCGCGATAGCAAGGCCTCCCGGTCGCGTCCCCAGTTACCCTCTGTATCGCAGCCAGTGAACAGCGTCTCTTCGATCACGCCTATTTCGCGCAGCGTCAGGCTTTCACTGTCGGCGTACTCGGCAACATGGTAGCGATGCCCTGCCGCGCGCAACCCGTCGACCAAGCCAATGCTGGCACGAAGGTTAGGTTTTGTACGAAAAGTCGGCACGCAGGCAACGATCTATGCAAGCCACGCATACCATGGCGCGAAAGCTACGGGCCAGCTTGTCATAGCGCGTAGCGATTCGCCTTAGTTCCTTGATCCAGCTAAAGGCGCGCTCTACCACATTGCGCTCTCGATACTTGGGCTTGTCGAACCCTCGGGGGAGTCCAGGACGAGGCTTTCGATACATCTTGCGCTTCGCGATGATCGGCTTAATCCGATGTCGATCGCAGTAGCGGCGTAAGTCATCACTGTCGTAACCCTTGTCGGCCACGATATAGCGGCAACGCTTTCGTGGCCGCCCTGTCTTTCCTGGCAGATGGATGGTTTCCATCGTGGGCATAAAATGACGAGTGTCGGCGTCGTGGCCCGGCGAGAGCGTGAAGGTCAGCGGCCATCCATGCCGATCACAGACCAGATGGATCTTGGTGGTCAAGCCACCCCGGCTGCGCCCCAACGCATGGTCTACCGGTTCGTCCGATCCCCCTTTTTGCCGCCTCCCGAGGCGGCCCGAGTGGCACGAACGGCCGTGGAGTCGATCATCCAGGTATCCAGGTCCATCAACCCATCCTCGCGCAATTTCAGTTGGAGGCGTGCCAGTACGGCGTCGAAGGTGCCATCATCACGCCACTGCCGGAATCGGTCATACACCGTGGTCCAAGGGCCATAGCGCTCCGGCAAGTCGCGCCATTTGGCCCCCGAGCACAGGACCCAGAAGATGCCGTTCAAGACCTGGCGATCATCCCGCCTTGGCCGACCTATCGTCTGGGGTGGCGATACGATGTCCTTAATCAGCGACCAGCTGTGCTCGGATAGTTCGTAGCGTCCTGCCATACTTCACCTATGCTGCTGCAGCATGGACAAAATTAGCAGAATCTACTTTTCGTACAAAACCTAGCGCTGCAAACACCCCATTCAGAGTCACCTGTACGCTGGCGGTAACGCTCCAGATACGCCGCTTGGTGGGCGCGGTGGAAGGCGCCGAGCCCCAGATGAACGACGCCAACCTCTGCGCTTTTAGATGAGGTTTCAATACGGTGTGAAGGCATGGTTAATGACTCCCCATCAGTAGGTTGGGTAACCAAAGCGAAATAGCGGGCACGTAAGTTACCAACAACAGTACGGCTAAGTTGCAAAGTAAAAATGGCACAATGGCTCTTGCCACCGTCAACATCGGCAGCTTACCAATCCCGGCGACAACAAATAGGCATACCCCTACCGGCGGCGTTGTGAGGCCAATCATCAAGTTTAGTACCGCGATCACCGCAAAATGAACCGGATCGACACCCACGCCAGTCGCTACACCCACCAGGGCGGGAAAAAGAATTATTAACGCGGCGATGGTTTCCATAAACGCGCCGACGAATAGCAGGATCAGATTAAGTATTAATAAAACTATCAGCGGATTATCACTAATGGAGAGGATAAGCTCAGCGATCATCTGAGGTATCTGTTCGCTGGTGAGGATCCAGCCAAACAAATTCGCTAACCCCACCATCAGCAGCAATGCCGAGGAGGTCAATACAGTGTCAGACAAAATCGCCGGCAGTTTTTTCCACGACAACCCTTTGTAAACATACATGCCAACCACTAATGCATATAGGCTGGCAACGATGGATGCTTCTGTGGGCGTGAAGAAGCCACCAATGATGCCGTAGAGAATGATCACGGTCATCAAGAGTGCCCAAAAGGCCGTTTTCGCTTCAGAAAGCAGCTGCAGCAAAGATACCCGCTTCTCTTTTGGATACCCGCGGCGAACGGCCAGGATATACACCGTAATCATCATGGCGAGCCCCAGCAACAAGCCGGGAACGGCCCCTGCCAAAAACATCCGCCCTACCGAAATACCACTCAGCGATCCAGCAATAATCATGGGAACGCTTGGCGGTATAATCGGCCCAATGGTCGACGACGCGGCGGTGACGGCGGCGGCAAAGGGTTTGTCATAGCCTGCGCGCGCCATACCGGGAATCATGACCGAGCCGATGCTGGCAGAATCCGCCACGGCGGTACCTGAAATACCACCAAAAATCATCGATCCCCCCACATTCGCCAGCCCCAGCCCACCGCGAATATGGCCTAATAAGGCGTTGGCAAAGCGCACAATATGATCAGTGATATTACCCGCATTCATCAGGTTACCGGCCAATACAAAGCCCGGAATGCAGAGTAAAACGAAGGTATCGATGCCCGCATACATCCGCTGCGGCACTATGGTTAATGAAATACCCTCCAGCAGGAGGTAAGAAAGTGATGCCAACCCCAACGAAAAGGCTATCGGCATCCCTACCAGCAGTAGCACCAAGAAAACACTAAACAGGATAATAACTTCCATGCTTACGACTCCTGAAGGGAGGCAGAGGAGCGACACATCGCGATCATCCCCTCAAGGCACCCCAGTAAGCTATACACCAGGAGTAGCGCAAAGGTGACGACCGTTGAGAAAAAGATATACAGCATGGGGACATGCAGCGTTGGAGAGGTCTGCCATGTGCCATTTTGGGCATACTTCCAAGCATAAGGCAGCACCAGTAAGGCAAACAGACCAATCATCAAGCAGATCAAGACTTGGAAAGCTGCCTTCATTCGAGGACTCAGCCGATGATGGAAAAGCTCAACGCTGATATTGCGATTCTGGCGCAATACCACACCCACCGATAACGCCACCATGTAAATAAACAGATAGCGCGACAGTTCTTCTGTCCAGGCAATCGAAAACGGTAAAAACAGTCGCGAACATATTTGCAGCAGTACCGTGGCAGCAATGGCAATCAACGCCATAACGGCCAACGTCAAAAAACAGGTATCCACCCAGCCAATCACGCGCCCAATGGAGCCTTTGAATTTAGGCACCGCCGACATTGAATCCAGACTCTCCAACGCTTGCTTTTCAAGCGCTTTGTGATCCGAGTTCATAACCGAATCCTCATGGGCAAGCTGCTTGTGTTGTTAGACAACGGACTGGCGCTACGGCCAGCCCATTGTCGTTGCCAATTCATTGCCAAGACGGCCTTACAGGTCCTGGATAGCGTCAAAGAGTTCACGCTGTTCATCCGTCAGTGCTTCAAGCACGGCAGGACGCGCCTTTTCAGCAAACGCATCGACATCGACCTCAACAAACTCCATGCCACGCTCTTCTAGCGCTTCTTCGAGACGTGCCTGGTCTTCCTCGAACAGTTCAGCTTCGTACGCTTGCATCGTTTGAGCAGCATCGCGCACCACCTGCTGAAGCTCTTCAGGCATATTTTCCAGCTGATCACGTCCAATCACGACATAGATCCAACTACGCACATGGCCAGTCATGTTGATGTAGTCCTGAACTTCATTGAAGCTGGCGCTTTCAATCAAGCTAAGCGGGTTTTCCTGGCCTTCCAGGGTGTTTTGCTGAAGCGCGGTGAAGACTTCACTAAAGGCCATGGGCGTAGGGCGCGCACCCAGTGCTTGCCATGTATCAACGAACAACGGCACGTTAGGCACACGGAGGCGCAAGCCATCCAGTTCGTCAGGCGTTCGGATAGGCCGATTGGAGGTCAAATGACGGGGGCCGCGCTCAAACCACGCAAGAGGTACCAGGTTAGTGCGCTCGGTAATTTGCGCTTCAATTTCGGCGCCAATGTCACCGTTAACCGCAGCATGCAGATGCTCGGCGTCTCGGAAAGCGTAAGGTACCGCCATCATCGCGGCTTTAGGTGCCCAGTTCTGTAAGCTTTCACCGGTGATCGTCATATCCGCCGTGCCTAGTTGGATACTATTGATCACATCCATTTCGTTACCGAGTTGCTCATTGGGGTAAAGTTGCACTTCAATCCGACCGTCGGAATTCGTTTCAACTTCCTCTTTGAACTTTTCGGCGGCCTGGTGCCAGATGTTCTGCTCATTTGCCAAGTGGCCAAATTGCAGCGTGTAATCTGCTGCCATGAGTGAATGACTGCCTAACATGGCAGCCCCGAGAACAGCACTTGTCATAAGTTGTTTGATCATGATTTTTCTCCTGCACACGGGCGTTGTAGATTGTTTGTGAATCGTGAGTTGGCGTTGTTACCCTCAAGCACTGATTTGAATCAGTACCTTTCGGGCCTCTTCAGGACGGTGATCAAGCATGTCAATGGCACCTGGCATCTCACTGAGTAGCAGCCGATGACTCACCAGCGCCAATGGATTCAACTGGCCACTTGCCATTAGCTCAAGCACCTCCGGAAATTTGCGATTATTAAGACGCGACCCCACCAGGGTCAGCTCCTTCTTGATGACCTCTAGCTGAACGAGCTCACTTGGCTGAACGCTGAAACCCAGCAAACCAATGCGCCCGGCGGGAGACGCCAAGCGCAGCATTTGGGGTAAAAGCGCTGGTACGCAGGCCGCATCCGCGATCAGTGGCACCCCCTCACCGTTGGTCAAGGCCAAAACCTCATGTTCGACATCCTGATCACGGCTATTGAACACGTACGTTGCACCGAGCTCTTTCGCTGCCGCTAATCGTTCGTGGATCACATCCGTTACGACCACTTCTTCAATGCCCTTTGCCAGGGCCATCTGCAGGATCGTCATGCCAATAACACCCGCTCCCAAAATCATTAGTCGGTCACCGGGATGCGGCTGCATACGATCAAGCACATTGGCGGCAATGGTGTAAGGCTCAACCAGGGCAGCCGCGTCCAGGCCGATATGATCTGGAAGGTGGTGGACGTTTGCGGCGGGGACGGCAACAGATTCCTCAAAGCCACCGTCACGATGCACGCCGATCACTTCAAGCGCGCTGCACACATTGGGACGGCCAATACGGCAGGGATAGCACTGGCCACAGCTGATAACAGGATCAATGCAAACACGATCCCCTACAGCGACGTTCTGCACTCCATCACCGACCGCCTCTACGACCCCGGCAAACTCATGACCGGTGATACGAGGAAAACGCACAAAAGCGTTATCCCCATGGATAATATGCATATCCGAACCACAGATACCTGCAAAGGCTACACGTACAAGCGCTTCTCCAGCGGCAGCCTGAGGGGGGGCAACATCTGCTACTTGGTAGTCGTGCGGCGCCTTCACCTGAAATGCTTTCATTGTCATGCTTCTCCTCACCAGTGCCACAAAGTGCCATCTTCCAACCGGTTAACCGGCAGACTGGCCCGCTTATAGGGATACTGCTTGGCTAATTGCTCATCGATATCGACGCCGTGACCGGGCGTTTCGCCCACAATGAAGTGCCCGTTTTCAAACCGGTAATCGTGGGGGAAGACCTCATCAGTCGCGCTGGTATGCGGCATATATTCTTGAATGCCGAAGTTGGGTACCCAGGTGTCAAAGTGAATCGCCGCGCCAAGGCAAACCGGTGAGAGATCCGTCGGGCCATGGAAGCCGGTGCGCACGTGATAAAGGCCCGCCAAGTCGGCGATTCGCCGTACGTGGGTAATTCCCCCAGCGTGGGTCAAAGTGGTGCGGATATAGTCGATCCACTGATTTTCAATCAGCGTTTTGGCATCAAACAGGCTGTTAAATACTTCGCCTACCGCCAGCGGTGTGGTGGTGTGCTGGCGAATGAGCCCAAACGCCTCCTGATTTTCAGCAGGCACACAGTCCTCAAGCCAGAATAAATGATAAGGCTCAACTTCTTTGCCTAAACGGGCGGCTTCGATGGGGGTCAGGCGGTGATGAACATCGTGTAGCACGTGCAAATCATCACCAAAACGCTCCCGAACAGCGGCAAACAATTTAGGTACATGGTTTAAGTATTTACTGGTACTCCACACGTGCTCTGCGGGTAAGTCAGCATCTGCAGGCTCGTAGGGTTCGCCATCTTTTTTGGCAACGCCGTAGATGCTGGCAATGCCTGGAATACCCGCTTGAACACGGACTGCCTTATAGCCTTCGTCTACGTGGCGAGCGACCTCTTCCAGGCAGGCGTCGATATCTCGGCCGGTAGCATGGCCATACACCATCACCCGGTCACGACTCTTACCACCTAACAACTGGTACAGCGGCATCTCCGCCAGCTTCGCTTTAATATCCCAAAGCGCCATATCCACGGCGGCAATCGCGGTCATTGTGACGGGGCCACGCCGCCAGTATGCACCACGGTATAGGTAGTGCCAGATGTCTTCGATGCGCTGGGGGTCGCGCCCAATTAACGTCGGGATTACGTGCTCCTCCAGGTACGCCACAACCGCCATTTCGCGCCCATTGAGCGTCGCATCACCAATGCCGTACTCGCCCTGATCAGTCACAATCTTCAGCGTCACAAAGTTGCGCCCCGGCGAGGTTACAATGGTATAGGCCTGCTCAATCTTCATTGGATTGCCTCCTGCTTCAGCGCTGGGTTTTCTTGTTCATCGAACCGTTGATTTTCCTGTGCCTCGAAAAGATTGGGGAAACGACGCACCAGATCGGGCATGGACACCAATATCTCGCGCAAATGAAGAGACATCGCCTGCTCTGCTCGGGAGGCGTCTCGCTCCTCAATAGCCGCAACGATGCTGGCATGCTGATCCACAAGCCTTTCCAGCGGGGTGCTATGGGGCACACTGAGATAGCGCACCCGGTCAAGCTGAGCCCGGACTTCTTCAATGACTTTCCAGGCTGCCTGCTGCTTTACGCCCAGCGAAAGCGTTCGATGGAAGGTTTCATCAAGACGATAAAATCGCTCATTATCATTAGGCTCAATACAGCGACGCTGCCGTGCTAACAGATCATGCAGATCTGTTAACACGCCCGGATCAAGGCCTTTTTCAGCCGCCATTTTTACAATCGCCACTTCCACCGCTTCACGCACAAAGCGCGCCTCAAGCACCGCCCGCTGGGATATCTTCACCACATAAGTGCCACGCTGAGGCTTCACCTCTACTAATCCGGCCTCGGAGAGCCTTATGAAGGCTTCACGTACTGGCTGGCGGCTAACTGAAAAGGTGTCGGCAAGCTCCTTTTCCGATAGCGCCTGCCCTGGCGCCAGCACCATCTGGATAATCGACTGCCTCAGCACATGAAATAGCCGTTGGCGTACCGGGTCTCTTTCGTGGGTTTCCTGCCATAGCGTTTGTAAGGTCGCGTGCATAACAACTGATCCTGATAGGAAGGTTCGTGACAGGTAACGGCCACCACTGATATGACTAGTATGGTAGTGGATTGATGATATAGAAAGCCTGCGGCACTTATACTTTGGTCGCTGACTGATCGGCGTCCATAAGGTCCTAAGTGACGATGTATCACTGCACCCAGTATTTTTTCACCACCAGTAACGTCCGCCCCCAAAGCCGCATGACAAAAACCCATAAAATAGCGTCAAGACAGGCCAAGTAACGACAAAGCCTTGACGGAACTTTAGGGCTCATATAAACGTGTAGCATGGTGGCATGACAGCTATACCATCACACCAGGAGTCACCTTGGCCCGACGGTATGCGAACCGCCTGTCGCGATTTGGAGAAAACGATGGAACTTATCAATGATTACACGATGGTGATCAGCCTGGACCCTGATGACAATGTGGGCGTTGCCACCCGGAATATCGCCGAAGGGCTTTCGCTCAGTCAGGCATTAGGGGCTGCACGAGAAAACATCATGGCCGGCCACAAGGTGGCGCTGGTCGATATCGAGGCGAACACCCCCGTCGTAAAATATGGGCAGACGATAGGCCTGGCCAGCCAGCCGATCCGTGCGGGTGACCATGTCCACACACATAATCTGGCCATGCTGGAGCGTGATACGTCGCTTGAAAACTTCACTCCCGCCGCACCGACACCCATCGTGGAGAGTGACCTGACCTTCAATGGCTTTCACCGCAGTGATGGCCGCGTCGGTACCCGTAACTACATTGGCATCGTGGCTACGGTCAATTGCTCGGCGACCGTGGTCAAGGCCACCGCGGATCAACTTAACGCGTCGGCAGGGCTTGAAAAACTCGGCTTCGATGGTGTGGTTCCCGTCACGCATGGGTCAGGCTGCGCCATGAACACCGAGTCGGAGGGATTTGCCTTTCTGGAAAGAGTCGTCACCGGCTATGCGGTGAACCCGAATTTCGCGTTTGTGATCGTGATCGGCCTGGGCTGCGAGAGCAACCAGGTAAAGGCGCTGGTCGACAAGTACGGAATGACGGATAGCCAACGGCTCGACTACTTCAACATTCAGGGGGCGGGTGGAACACGTGCCAGCATTAAACTGGCCAGCGACAAGATACTCGCCATGGCCAATACCCATGCGCATACCCCGCGCCAGCCAGCGCCACTCAAACATCTTACCGTTGCCCTGCAGTGTGGCGGTTCCGATGGCTATTCGGGCATTACCGCCAACCCGGCGCTGGGTTATGCGGCCGACCTCATCGTACAGCATGGGGGCAGTGTCATTCTGGCCGAGACCCCAGAGATCTACGGCGCCGAACACCTGCTGCTCAACCGGGCCGTCGATGTCAGCGTTGCTCGCAAGCTACTGGAGCGTATCGCCTGGTGGAAGCACTACACCTGGATCAATGGCGCTGAGCTGAACAACAACCCCTCGCCAGGTAATAAAGCCGGTGGCCTGTCCACAATACTTGAGAAGTCACTTGGCGCCGTTTCCAAAAGTGGCTCCTCAAGTCTCAGTGATGTGCTCGAGTATGCCGAACCCATCAAAAAGCCCGGTTTCAACTTCATGGACAGCCCTGGCTACGACCCGGTCTCCGTGACGGGACAGATTGCCTCTGGGTCGACGATCGTGTGCTTTACCACCGGCCGTGGCTCCGTGTCGGGCTTCAAGCCTGCACCCTGTATCAAGCTTGCCACCAACACCGCCATGTTTGATGCCATGTCAGAGGATATGGATATCAATTGTGGCGGCATCATCGACGGGGATGACACCGTCAGGAACTGTGGCGAAGCGATATTCCAGAAGATCATTGCCATCGCCTCAGGTGAAGAAACTGCCAGCGAATCGCTGGGCTATGGTAGTAACGAGTTTGTCCCCTGGATGGTGGGCGCCGTCACCTGATCAACAGACGTCATCAGTGATACCTATCAGCTGTCGGCGACCATTTGGCAAAGACATTCGATTGGGCCATACTCAAACGCAGATATCGTACTGTCATCCTGTCATACAGCTTATTCATCACAAAACAACAACAGACCAATAGGTCTCAACAAACACGATCACGGAACCTGCCATGCGATTGAATAACAAGACGGCCCTGATCACCGCAGCAGGCCAGGGCATCGGCCGAGCCACTGCGCTGCGATTCGCTGCTGAAGGCGCGCGGGTCATCGCCACGGATATCAATGACGCTACCCTGGCCGAGTTGGCCGGTACGCCCGGCATCGAGACTCGTCAACTGGACGTGCTCAATGCTGATGCCATCAAGGCCTTGGCCGATGAAGTCGGCCCTGTCGACATTCTTTTCAATTGCGCAGGCTATGTGGCCAACGGCTCGTTGCTTGAAGGTACCGACGATGACTGGGAACTGTCGTTCTCGCTCAATGTCATGGCCATGATGCGCATTATCCGTGCCATGCTGCCCGCCATGATCGACAACGGCGGTGGCAGCATCATTAACATGGCCTCGGTAGCGTCGAGCCTCAAGGGCGTGCCCAACCGTTGCGCCTACGGTACCACCAAGGCCGCGGTTCTGGGGCTGACCAAGTCAGTCGCCGCCGACTACATCGGCCAGGGCATCCGCTGCAACGCCATCTGCCCAGGCACCGTGGACTCACCGTCGCTGCGCCAGCGCATTCGCGCCCAGGCCGAAAAGCAGGGCCGCGAAGAGGATGACGTCTACGCCGAATTCAACGCCCGACAGCCCTTGGGCCGCCTGGGCAGCGCCGACGAGATCGCGGCACTTGCCACCTACCTGGCTGCCGACGAATCCGCCTATACCACCGGCACCACTCAGATCATCGATGGCGGCTGGTTAAACTGATAATGCCGCGCCAGATGATGGTTAATGAACGATATCAATGCCCACATTTATAAGGAGCACACATGAAATTACTGCGCTTCGGCCCTCCGGGCCATGAAAAGCCCGGCCTGCTGGACACTCAAGGGGTCATTCGCGACCTGTCGGCCCACCTGCCCGATCTCGATGGCCCCCACCTCAGCCGTGACCACCTGTCCGTATTGGCTGAGCTGGATACCGACAAACTGCCGGAAGTGCCTAAAGACACGCGCCTCGGCCCCTGCGTCAGCGGTGTCGGCAAGTTCCTGTGCATCGGCCTCAACTACTCCGACCATGCCGCCGAAACCGGTGCCCAGGTGCCCCCCGAGCCGGTGGTGTTCAACAAATGGACAAGCGCCATCTGCGGCCCCGATGACAATGTCATCATCCCGCGTGATTCGCAGAAAACCGATTGGGAAGTCGAACTGGGTGTAGTGATCGGAGAAGGCGGCAAGTACATAGCCGAAGCCGATGCCATGAAACACGTGGCGGGCTATTGCGTGATCAACGATGTTTCCGAGCGCGAGTTTCAGCTCGAACGCAGCGGCACCTGGGACAAGGGCAAGGGGTGCGACACTTTCGGCCCGATGGGGCCCTGGCTGGTCACGCCCGACGAGGTAGCCGACCCGCACGAGCTAGACATGTGGCTCGAAGTGGATGGCAAGCGCTATCAGGACGGCAGCACGCGCACCATGGTGTACCAGATTCCTTTCCTGATCAGCTACCTGAGCCGCTTCATGAGCCTGCAGCCGGGTGATGTGATCTCGACCGGCACCCCCCCAGGCGTCGGCATGGGTCAGAAACCATCGGTCTACCTTCGCCCTGGCCAGCGCATGCGCTTGGGGATTGAGGGGCTGGGCGAACAGAACCAGCAAGTGGTTGCCGACGACTAGGCTGAAATTCAATCGTCAGAATCAACCCCGCCGTTGAGTTGAGATGAAGGAGGGCCAAGCCATGCGCAGCATCGTCTGTACGCGCCCCGGCTTGATGGAACACGATGACCGAGAAACACCGGTTTGCGGAGCGGGCGAGGCCCTGCTGCGCATCCGGAGAATCGGCATCTGTGGCACGGATATCCATGCTTTTGGTGGCAATCAGCCGTACTTTGCCTATCCGCGAGTGCTGGGGCACGAGCTGGCTGGTGAGGTTGTGCAAGTGGGTGATAGCCACAACCAGGCACTGGTGGGTCAGAATGCCTCCGTCATCCCCTATCTGCATTGCGGTGAATGCCGCGCCTGCCAAAGGGGGCTCACCAACTGCTGCCAGCGAATCAAGGTCATCGGCGTGCATCGCGACGGCGGCATGTGCGACATGCTGGTGGTGCCAGTCGACCACTTGATGCTTTCCCCCACCCTGTCGCTGGACCAGCTCGCACTGATGGAATGCCTGGCCATCGGCGCCCACGCCGTGCGTCGCAGCGCGCTGGCTCAGGGTGAATGGGCAGTTGTCGTAGGTGCTGGCCCGATAGGCATTGGGGTAGCGCAATTCGCCCGGGAGTGCGGGGCCCGCGTGGTGGTCGTCGATACCAACGAACAGCGGCTGGCCTTCTGCCGCGAGACACTGCATGTCGACCACACCCTGAATCCCTTGCGACACGATACGCTAGCGCAACTGGAGACCCTCAGCGACGGTGCACTGGCAGACGCCGTCTTCGATGCTACCGGGAACCCCGAGGCCATGCAGCAGGGCTTCGACCTTGTCGGCCAGGCGGGACGCTACGTTCTGGTCAGTATCGTCAAAGCGGACATCACTTTTCACGACCCTGACTTTCACCGCAAGGAAATGACCCTGCTCAGTAGCCGCAATGCCACACGTGAGGATTTCACCTGGGTCTCGACACTGATGGAAGCCGGTAGACTGCAAGACACAGCGATGATCACACACCGTGAAGAACTCGATGCAGTCCCGGAGCGAATGTCGGCGTGGTGTGACCCTGCTACCGGCGTTATCAAGGCAATGATACACCTTGACCACTAGCCTCCCATGGAGAGGCAGCCCCGTTGTCTTCTCAAGGCGACGCTGACAGGCGTTCCTTGAGCTGCATATAGGTACCATAGTGGCGGTCCAGGTGGCGGCGCATGGCTGCCTCGGCGGCATCGGGGTCGCGTGATTCGATGGCCTCGATGATTTCGGTATGCGCTGCTGTCGCGGCCTTATCCTCACCTTCTTGCTGCAGCACTTGTGCACGACGGTCATCAAGCCACTCGGAGAGTGCCACATGAATAGCGTCGAAAATAGGATTGCGCCCGATACTGGCCAGTACCCCATGAAATTCGTTATCTGAACGCTTGAAACGCGCTTCGTCGCCTATGGCATCGCGATTGTCCTGCAGGGCATCGCGCAGGCGCTGGAGGTCTTCTTCACTGGCATTGACGGCGGCGTAACGCGCCAGCGATATCTCGAACATGGCGCGGGCCTCCTGGAAATACTGCTGCCCATCAGGCTTGGAAAGCAACTGCCGGGTTACCCCTGAAAGGCGCGACATCACCGCTTCTGCCGTAGGACGAATAACCCGCGCACGCGTTCCGCTATTGATGGCGATCAAGCCCAAACGCTGAAGGTAGAACAACGCTTCGCGCACCGCCGGACGCCCCACCCCAAACTGCTCCATCAGTTCTCGCTCTGAAGGCAATTGCGCGTTTTCGCTCAAACGTCCCTCGAGGATTTCGGTTTCCAGCTGCTCGGCTACCTGCTCGGATAGTGTCTTGCGCTCTACCTGATATCGACTCATGCACGCCTTCTCCTGACTGTCTTCGGTAAAGAAAACAAACCTTTCTTTACCCCTTATGGCCATATTTTACCGCATTTCGCCGTCATTTCGGGGCAGGAAAGGCGTCTTTTTCAGCGCATAGGCGTCAGCGGTTCAACATCGAACTGCTCGGCCAGCGCGGCATAAGCGGCCTGGTTAGCCCTGTCCAGGGGGATGCCATTAGCATCCCGCATGCCAAGGCATCGCCACTCCCGGTCCCCAGGTGCCAGTGTCTCAGCCCCCTCGTTGGCGGGCTGAGCACGCAGGTCCTCGAGGTATTCGCGTAGACAAGTCTCAAAGGATGCATTTTCATTAAAGGCATCAGGGTTCATCGCCAGAAAAAAGTGACCTACTCCCCGCGGTGTCGCCATATCGGGCCCGCCCATTGGCAAAAGACGGAAACCGTTAAGCATGCCCGAAAGCGTTGAACTCAATATCTCGACCATGCCACCGAGCCCTGCCCCCTTGAAGCCGAAATCACTTCCGCCCAGCGGTAACAACGCTGACACGTCGGCTGGCGTGCGGGTCACGCGACCCGCGGCATCCGCCGCGACCTGGTCCGGAAGTTCACGACCGATGGCGCCGTACTGCTGAACGCGATTCCAGGGCACCGAACTGGTCGCCATATCCAGCAGGTAGGGAGCTTGGCCATTGACCGGTGCCGCAAAGGCAATCGGATTGGTGCCATGAAACGGCGACCGTCCCTCGTGCAGCAAGACGAAAGGGTCGGAGTTGCAGAAGGCCATACCGATCAACCCGCGTTCAGCGGCCGCCAGCGCATAGCAACCTGCAGCGCCAAAGTGGGATGAATTACCCACCGCCACCGCGCCCAGCCCCACTTTTTCGGCCATGTCAGCGGCATGCCCCATGGCCGTGTAGCCCGCCAAATGCCCTAGGCCGTCATCGGCATCCAGATACCCAGTGGCTGGCAGGGGTTGGGTAAAATGCATCGCGGGGCGACCATTGATACGCCCACCTTGCAAGGCCTGGATATAGTGCGGCAGTAGCCGCAATCCGTGGCTGTCCGTCCCCATGCGCGAAGCCGTGACCAGCGCGCGAGTCACGGCCTGGGCGGAGGCCACATCGGCTCCCGCGCGATGCAGAATACGATCGATGAAACGTTCCAGATCAGTAACGGCAACGCGAAAATCAGGCGAATCGGATGTCATCGACACTCAGCTCCTTTCGTCAAACTCAACGGTAGACCAGGGTTGGCAGCCACAGCGAAATCGCTGGAATGAAGGTCACCAGCAGCAGCGAGATCACCAGCGGAATGAGAAACGGCAGCGTGCCGCGCATGCAACTCTCGAAGGAAATGTTCGAGACCCGCGATAAGACATAGAGCACCATACCCACCGGCGGCGTCAGCAGGCCGATCATCAGGTTGAGCACCATGATCACGCCAAAGTGCACCGGATCTACACCCGCGGATACGGCCACCGGCAACAGAACGGGCACCAGGATGGTGATAGCCGCAATGGTCTCCATGAAGCAGCCAACCAGGATCAGCACAAGGTTGATGATAATCAGCAGAGCGATGGGATTATCGGCAAAGGGGCCCAAAAGTCCCATGACATGCTGCGTTACCTGGTTGCTGCTCATGATCCAGGCAAAGATCGAAGCACCCGCGACAATCAGCAGAATGACGGCTGTCGTCTCGATGGTTTCCATGCTGACCTTCATCAGGCGACGCCAGGTGAGGATTCTATACACCACCCCGCCCAGGAAAAGCGCATAGACCACCGCCGCGATGGCGGCCTCGGTAGGGGTAAAGACACCAGAAATGATGCCACCGACGATGATCACCGGTGTCAAAAGGGACAGGAAAGCACGGCGGAACGTCGTCCATAGGTGCGAAATCGAGAATGCCGAATCCCGGGGATAACCGCGACGTTTGGCCATGATCGTGATCATCACCATCAGTGCCACACCCATCAACAGACCTGGAATAAGCCCGGCAGCGAACAACTGACCGACGGAGACCGACGCCATGACACCGTAGATGACCATCGGCAAGCTGGGCGGGATAATCGGCCCGATCGTCGAGGAGGCGGCTGTAATGCCCACCGAGAACTCCTTATCGTAGCCTGCATCGCGCATGGCCTTGATCTCGATAGTCCCTAGGCCACCGGCATCAGCCACCGCCGCACCGGACATGCCGGAAAAGACGATGCTCGCGCCGACATTGACATGGCCCAAACCACCGCGCATCCAACCCATCAACGCTTTGGCAAAATCGAAAATGCGTTTGGTGATACCTCCATTGTTCATCAGGTTGCCGGCCAGGATGAAAAACGGGATCGCCAACAACGGAAAGCTGTCAACGCCGTTGACCATTCGATGCACGACCACCACATCGGGCACGCGCCCGGTGAGATAGACATACAGCAGGCAGGAACCCGCCAGGCTGATGGCAATCGGCACGCCCAGCAGCAACATGGTGAACAGAGCGGCAAACAGGAACAGCAAATACTCGCCGAAGAAAGCCAGGGTCAAGCAACCCGATACCGCAAGGGCGGCGATCAGGGGTGAAACCAACGCCCCTCGAGGGCGCATAGCCAGGAAATGGGACATGGGGAAAGCTCCGGCCAAAGTGGTCGTTATGGGGCGTCAGGGTGCGAGGAATTGCGGTCACGCCAGCGAATTACCGCCATCTGGATAGCCCGTCCCAACATCAAGATGAACCCCAACAACACCAGGTAGTAGAGAAAACTCTTGGGGATATCGACGGACGCCATCAACGCCGTGGTCCGGTCGGCGAGCTTCCAGGTGATCCAGGCGCCGGTGGCAAAGAAGGCAATACTGACAACATCCACCAAGGTCACAAGCAGCCGACTCATCCAGCCGGGCATATAGCGATAGAAAAATTCGACGGAAATATGCGTACCCGTACGGACAGCCATGGAGCCTCCCATGAACCCCACGGTCACCAAAAGATAGCGAGCCATCTCTTCCGTCCAGGCGATCGAATTCCCCAATACGTAGCGGCTGAAGAACTGCATGAATACATCCAGCGCCAGCAGCCAGAACACCACCAGGGTGGCGTAATCCTCAATCCCATAGTCACGCCACTCAAAGGTATCGTCTTCCTCCATCTGAAAGTCGGATGTCTCGGCAGGCCATTTATCGATTGTCATTTGCAAGCTCCGCAGAAGACGCCACCCCCTTCAGGGGATGGCGTGTCGGCTATGAGAAGAGGCTTACTGACCGATCGCCTGAAGGCGGTCGTAGGTTTCCTGATCCCAGGTCGCATCTTCACCGGTATGGTACGGCACGGTGGCTTCGCGGAATGGCGTGATGTCGACCTCATTGACGGTCACCCCTTGATCCTCGAACCAGGCAACGAGATCTTCTTCGGACTGGAGGATGTCTTCAGTGATTTTCTCACCCGCTTCCATGTAGACCTCGCGGAAAATCTCGCGATCTTCTTCAGAGAGGCGGTTCCAAAGTGGCCCACCGGCAATGGTGATCAGCGAGTCGGTGATATGGCCGGTCAGGTTGATGTAGTCCTGCACCTCGTAGAAGGCTTTGGCGCGAATGGTCGGCAGAGGGTTCTCCTGGGCGTCCACGACGCCTTGTTGAAGCGCCAGATAGACCTCAGCGAAGGCGATAGGGGTCGGATTGGCACCCACGGCCTCAGGGAACATCATATACATCGGCGCATTAGGCGTGCGGATCTTGAGGCCTTCCATATCCGCCGGCTCGTTAATGGGTTCATTGGAGGTCACATGACGGCGACCATAGTAGTTCATCGCCAATGGCACGTTGCCGGTCTTATCCTGGTAGCCCTGGGCGATCTCGTCGAAAAGATCGCTGTCGGCATAGGCACGCCAGTGATCGAAATCGCGGAACATGTAGGGCGCTCCCGCAATACCGATGGGGCCGTAAAAACGCCCGGCGAACTGGTTGCCGGTGTAGATCAGATCCACGGTACCCAGTTGGAGGCCCTCGTTGATATCGGCCTCTTTACCTAGCGACGAGGCGGGATGAACCTCGATCTCGTAGCGGCCGTCGGTGCGCTCCTCGATCTCATCAGCCGCCCACAGCGCCCACTCATGGTAGGGCTCGGATGTCTCGTAGACGTGGGCAAAATTGAGCGTTTCGGCGAAGGCATAGCCGCTTGCCGTCATGCCCGCCAGCAGGAGGGTGCCGGAGGCGAGACGATGGAAGGTTTTGAGTCGGAAGTTGGCGTTACCCATTTTATTTTGCTCCATAGCGTGATGATTGGGGAGTTGGGTTGTTGGGTGATTTGAAAGTGAAGGTGATGGACTTCTTGTATACGTGTCATACCATCATAATCCAATCTAGTCGCCAATTCTGAGCAATGCAACCTCTGGATTGACGTTCAATCCAGGGATCTTAACAAGCGCACCAGCAACGCCTCGTCGCCGAAGCCACCTGCCTTGGTCAGCAAGGGCCACTTCCGATTGCCCTGCGGATAGCCCAGTACCATTCCTGGTTCCCACTCGCACGCTACGTCGATATAGCAAGCATCCAGCCTTTTCATCAGCGCACTGGCGCAATCACCACCGGTCACCAGGTAGAGGCGCTGCCTGGCCGCCAGCATACCCAAGGCAAGTGCGTCGGCAAGCGCTGCCGCCACCTCGTTGGCACCACGCGGAGGTGCCTCTGTATCGGGCATCAACAACAGGCAAGGCGACTCAACCGTCGCTTCGTCAATGTCCGTCATGACAGGAAGCTCGGGCACGGCACGACGCAGCGCGGCCACCTGCTGCCTGGCTCGCTCGCTGCGCGACCCGACGGCCATCCAGATGCCGACAAAAGGGGCATGGTCCAATGGCACCGCCGCACCGAACATGACCTGAGCCAGAGCGCGACTCAACCCCGCAGCACCTACCGCCAGCCACTTCCCCGGCTCGTCGCCGACCCCACCGGCCAAGTCATCAAGGTCGGCATCTGTTTCGGCATCGGCCACGCTGTCCGCCATCGGCAGTCGCTGACCTGGAACATGGCGCGCCAGGGGTAATCCGGCGGCAGCGAACAGAGCATCCAGGCCACCAGTGGGGGGCTGGGAACGTGCGTCGCGGGCAAAGTCGGTTGCTTCGAGGGGTTGGCCGTACACGAGGATTCGGGCATCGCAGGTCGTGCGGCCCTGAGAAGGAACGGCGGGAGCGAGCAACAGCCGTCGACAACAAGCCCGGTGCATCGCCAGGCTCTCAGCCACTGCCTGGCCGCGCAGTGTCGAGTCGATTTTTTTGAACCACACAGCAGGAGCCAGACGAGCGAGTATCCGGGTCGCCTGGGTCACGCGTTCGGCCGCCGCCGATGCCATCAGGTGGCGCGATTCGGTTGTCACCGCGATCACGTCAGGGAGCGCCCCTTGCCACGCGTCCAGGGAAGCCTCCAGGCTCTCCAATACCACGACCACGCGTGTCGTCGCGCCGCGCTGGGCGAAAGGTGCCGCGGCGTCCAGCGCACCGGTCAGGTCGTCGGCGACAATGGCGACGCGGCACTCATTCACGTCCATTTGGGTTAGCTCTCATTCCAGCCACCAACCGATGCGCGTACGCAATCGCCGCGCCCATGTTGGTCGCATCCGCCCTGCCCTGCCAGGCAATGTCGAAGGCGGTACCATGGTCCACAGACGTACGCCGGATCGGCAAACCAAGACTGACATTCACCGTGGTGTCGAAGGCAATCAGCTTGACCGGGATATGCCCCTGGTCGTGATATTGGGCAACCACCAGGTCGAACTCGCCCTGCGACGCGCGAAAGAAAACAGTATCGGCGGAGATCGGGCCACTTACTTCAAATCCACGCGCCTTGAGGGTCTCGACAGCCGGTGCAATACAGCGGGTGTCTTCGTCACCGAAAATACCGCCCTCACCGCAGTGCGGATTAAGTCCGGCCACCGCGATGCGCGGATTGGCCATTCCCAGCGACCTGAGATGCTCGTCACCGGCCTCGACGGTGGCAATGATCCGCTCGGGCGTTACCCGATCAATGGCCTCACGCAACGATACATGGGTCGACACATGCAGGGTCGACAAGTGCTCGGAGGCCAACAGCATGAACGATGAGGGCGCGCCGGTTAGCGCCGCCAGCATGCCGGTGTGGCCATCATAATAATGACCGGCCGCATGCAGTGCTGCCTTGTTCAACGGCGCCGTGACAATCACTCCGGCCTGACCGCTCTGCACCAGCTCCACGGCCTTGTCGATGCAGCGAAAGGCCATGTCACCGGCACCGGCACTGATCTCGCCGTCGGGAATGTCGGCATCGGCAGGTGCTTCCACCACCGCGACTGCCACACGATCTATATCGGCGTCGGCCATATCCAAAGGCGCGAAATCCAGGTTGCTGCCGATGGTTTGCGCGGCACGTCGAAAGATCGCCGGATCGCCAACCAACAAAGTGCCCGCCCGCGCCGATGGCGACATGTCAGCGACGGCCCGACAGATGATCTCGGGGCCGATACCCGCCGGGTCCCCCATGGTAATGGCGATGTCGTATTGCCTGTTGCGGCTCATGGCATCAACTGCCCGCCGTTGACTTCAATAATCTGCCCGGTGACATAGCCGCTGAGGGCATCGGTCGCCAGAAACAGGTAGGCACCAACACAATCCTCAGCGCTGCCAAGACGCCCCTGAGGGATCGTGGCCCGGGCGGCTTCCATCTGGGCATCGTTGGAGTGACGCGCGTGGAAATCCGTGGTAATCACGCCAGGCGCCACGGCATTGACACGAATCTTGTCGCCGGCGAGCTCCTTGGCCATGTTGCGGGTCAAGGTAGTGACGAAGCCCTTGGCCGAAGCGTAGAGCCCCGCGCCAGTGCCACCGCCATTACGCGCTGCGATCGAGCCGGTATGAATGATATTGCCAGCCCCGGCCTGGCGCAGGTAAGGCAGCGCCGCCCGACTGGCCATGACAACCGAACGCGCGTTGAGGTCCATGACGCTGTCGTAATACTCATCATCCATCTCGTCCAGGCTGACGCGTCCCTGCATATCACCGGCATTGTTGATCAACAGATCGAGCCCACCCAGCTGTTCCGCCGCCTGATCGACAATCGAGGTGGCTTCTTTCGTGCGGCTGATATCACCTTGAATCAGAAAGGCCTCGCCGCCCGCCTGGCGGATATCGTCGCAGACCGCCTGGGCCGGTCCTTCACTGCGGTGGTAATGCACCGCCACGCGCGCCCCCAGTCCACCGAGCCGCCTGGCAACTGCCGCGCCGATCCCCCGACTCGAACCGGTCACCAGTATTCGTTTGCCTTTCATTTCATCGAACATGCTGCACTCCTGATTGGTTATCGTGTGGCAATCGCCATTAGGTTGCGTTAGGGTTTATGGCATACCTTTCATACATCATGACATTGCTTGCATGATAGGTGAAAGTTGGCCAGATGCCAGTTCACCTTCTTAGCCATTCGCATTACTCACCAATGCCAACGACCATGAGGACGCCATCATGACCACCATTTCTCGCGTTGAGGTCCAGGACATACGCTTTCCGACCTCCCGTTCGCTCGACGGCTCGGACGCCATGAACGCCGCGCCTGATTACTCAGCCACCTACGTAATTTTGCACACCGATGACGACAACGGCCCCCAGGGCCATGGCCTGACCTTTACCATTGGCCGCGGCAACGAGATCGTGGTCACCGCCGTTCGCTCACTCACTCCACTCCTTGAGGGCCGCTCGCTGGAGACGATCACCGCCAACATGGGTGCTTTCTGGCGTGAGATCACCGGCGATAGCCAACTGCGCTGGATCGGCCCCGACAAGGGTGCGATCCATCTGGCCACCGCCGCCATGGTCAACGCCGTCTGGGACCTGTGGGCCAAGCGCGAAGGCAAGCCGGTGTGGAAACTGCTCGCCGACATGAGTCCTGAAGAGCTCGTTCGCTGCCTCGACTTCCGCTTCGTCACCGATGCCTTGACGCCGGAAGAAGCCATTGCCCTGCTGCGCAAGCAGGCACCCGGCAAGGCCGAGCGGGAAGCCGAAATGCGTCGTGATGGTTTTCCCGGCTACACCACCTCGGCAGGCTGGCTCGGCTATACCGACGACAAGGTCCGCCAACTGGCTCGCGAGGCCCTGGCCGAGGGCTGGACGCACTTCAAGCAGAAGATCGGTGGCGATCTCGACGAAGATGCAAGGCGCGCCGCCTTGTTGCGCGAGGAGATCGGCTGGGACAACGTATTGATGATGGATGCCAACCAGGTATGGGAAGTCGATGAGACAGTGGCCAAGATGCGCCGCCTGGCGGAGTACGACCCGCTGTGGATCGAAGAACCCACCAGCCCGGATGACATCCTGGGCCATGCCGAGATACGTCACCGTGTCGCGCCGATTGGCGTGGCCACCGGCGAGCATTGTCATAACAAGGTGATGTTCAAGCAGCTCCTGCAAGCCGACGCCATCGACTATTGCCAGATCGATGCTGCGCGACTGGGCGGGCTGAACGAGGTCATCCTGGTGGTGCTGATGGCCGCCAAGTTCGGTGTGCCGATCTGCCCACACGCTGGTGGCGTTGGGCTGTGCGAATACGTCCAGCACATCTCGATGTTCGACTATATCGCCGTGTCGGGTAGCCTCGAGGGCCGGGTACTGGAGTACGTCGACCATCTACACGAGCACTTCGTCGATCCGGTCGTCGTTCGCCAAGGCCGTTACCAGGTGCCGACTGCCGCCGGTTATAGCATCACCATGCATGACGACTCGCTTGCCAGACACCGTTTCCCTGATGGCGCTGCCTGGCAAGAAGAAAGCTGAAGGGTGCGGGGCGGTTTTTAGATCAGCCTGACGCCTGACCGCGCATTCAAGGCGGGCGACAAAACGCGCCAAGTATTTTAGGCAGATTATGTATAGTGAACGACGCTTCACGACAACTTTTTTTTATCCACCGCGACACACTAGTCAGCGAATAAACCGCTGATTAGAGAGCGCGCCATGAACCGCAATGTCATCCTCACCTGCGCCGTTACCGGCGCGGGTGATACCACGACTAAAAACCCCAATGTACCCATTACGCCCAAGGCCATCGCGGCGTCCTGCATCGAGGCTGCCCGCGCCGGGGCCAGCATCGCGCATATCCACGTGCGCGACCCGGAAACCGGTGGCATCAGCCATTCCACCGAGCAATTCCGTGAGGTGATGGAGCGTGTGCGAGAGGCGGATGTCGATATCGTCATGAACATCACCGCCGGTGGCGGCGGCGACTGGATACCGGATGTAAGCGATCCCACCCGCGGCGGCCCAGGCACCGATATACAGACGCCCGCTGAACGTCACGCACCGGTGGGTGAGCTGCTCCCTGAGCTGTGCACCCTGGACTGCGGCAGCCTCAACTTTGCCGACATGGTCTACGTGAACCCCGCCGATTGGCTGCGCGAACATGCTCGTTTGGTGCAAGCCGCCGGCGTCAAACCAGAGCTTGAGTGCTTTGACCTGGGCCATGTCTGGTTTGCCCGTCAGCTTCAGCAAGAGGGGTTGATCGACGATGACCCTCTCTATCAACTCTGCCTGGGCATCCCCTGGGGCGCCGAAGCCGACACCGAAACCATGCTGGCCATGCGTAACAAGCTGCCGGATAACGCCAACTGGGCGGCCTTCGGTATTGGTCGCCATCAGATGCCCATGGTCGCTCAGGCGGTGCTGCTGGGTGGCCACGCCCGAGTTGGCCTGGAAGACAACCTGTTTCTGGAGAAAGGCGTACTGGCCAACAACGGCCAACTGGTGGAGAAAGCCTCAACCATTATCGAGAACCTCGGCGCCCGGGTCATGACGCCTGCGGAAACCCGCGCCCACCTGAGCTTACGCCATCCATCAGGAGGTGATGCATGAGCCGTTTAGCCGTGATTGGAACCGGCGTGATTGGCAACGGCTGGATTGCCCGCGCCCTCGCCCAGGGTTGGGAGGTCGTCGCTTTCGATCCAGACCCCAAAGCGCCGGAACGCACCCGTTCATTTATCGACAACGCCTGGCCGTCATTAACCCAGCTCGGCCTGGCACCTGATGCCAGCCCTGAGCGGCTAACGTTTGTAGCGACGATTGAAGAGGCCGTGAACGGTGCTGACCTGATTCAGGAAAACGTTCCCGAGCGTCTACCGCTTAAGCAAGAAATCCTAGCGGCCATTGACGCTGCTGCCGAACCGGACGTCATCATCGGCTCGTCAACCTCCGGCTTCAAGCCCACCGACCTGCAGCAAAAGTGCCAAAAGACACCCGGACGCGTGATCGTCGCCCACCCCTTCAACCCGGTATATTTACTGCCGCTGGTGGAACTTGTGGGGGGTGACGCCACTCAGCCCGAGCAGATTGCCGCTGCCCAGGAACGCTATCAGTCACTCGCCATGCGCCCGCTGGTGGTTCGCCGTGAAATTGAAGGCCATATCGCCGACCGCTTGATGGAAGCGCTGTGGCGGGAAGCATTGCATCTGGTCAACGATGGCGTGGCGACCACCGAAGAGATTGATGCGGCCGTGGTTTACGGCTGTGGACTACGCTGGCCGTTGATGGGTACGTTTTTAACCTTCCACCTGGCGGGTGGTGAGCCAGGCATGCGGCATATGCTGGAACAGTTCGGCCCGGCGTTAAAACTGCCCTGGACCAAGCTTGAAGCCCCGGAACTTACCGACGAATTGATTGATAAAGTGGTAGAAGGCTGTGAACATCAAGCCGCGGGGCGCTCGGTGGCGACACTGGACAAGCGTCGCGATGACTTTCTGGTCGAGTTGCTTGAGGTCGTCCACAAGTACTGGCCGGAAGCCGAGGGCTTAAAAGGACGCATTTAATGATCATCCATGAAACCCAAGTCGCCCCTGAGTGGGTCGACTACAATGGGCATATGAACGACGCGGCATACGCCCGCGTCTTCTCCCAGGCCTGTGAAGCGCTGATCGACCAGATAGGACTCGACGAAGCAGGCCGGGAACACTACGGCTACACGATCTACACGCTGGAAACCCACCTCTGCTATCGCCGCGAGGCACATCAAGGCCAACCGTTAAGTGTCGACCTGACGCTACTGGATAGCGATGCCAAACGCCTGCATGTGTTTTTCGCCATGTTCGATGACGAAGACAACCTGCTCGCTTCCAGCGAACAGATGCTGATGGGCATGGAAAAAGCGACAGGACACCCCCTTGCATTTCCAAAGCCGGTCGAGAACTGCGTGGCAAAGCTTCCTCAGGCTAATAAAGACCTGTGGCCGGAGCTTGCAGGGCGCACTATCGGCATACGTCGTTAGGGGTTACAAGACAGGATAGGTCATGCGGGAAAGGCAAACGCTATGCATATAGATGCCTTTATTCAACGTTTTAGTGCACAACTGGAGGCGATGGAAGCGCTGCCATTACCCCGGGCACGGCACGCCTATGACATTCTTTGCCGAACCTTCGCCCCTTCTGATCCGGCCGGTATGCGGATTAAAGACGGCACTGTTGATGGTATCGATGTTCGCCATTTTATCCCCAGGCATCGTCTACCGGGGTGTGTGCTGTTTATACACGGCGGTGGCTTTACCATCGGCTCGATCGAAAGCCACCATGGCCCCGCCGCCAGCCTGGCCCGTGCGCTGGGTCGAGAAGTGGTAAGCGTCAACTACCGGCTTGCGCCTGAAGTCGCTTACCCTGCCATGCTAGCAGACTGCCAAACGGTGCTCGAAGCGATACAGCCCATTGCGCTGGTAGGTGACAGCGCAGGCGGGCGTCTGGCTATCGATCTTGCCCACCCGTTGATTAAGGCCCCACCGCTTGGGTTGATCTATCCAACGGTTGGCGAGCTATCACCTGGGTGTCTCGGGAAGGATGCGCCGCTGCTCTCACGCGACGATATACTAGGCCTTCGCCAACGCTGCCCAGAGATCAGCGCCGCCAAGCGCGATCTTGCGCCACCTGCGACGGGCATCGAAGTACTGACAGTCGAACACGATCCGCTGACTCGGCCCATCGAAACCGCAGTCGCTAACTGGCAGGAAGCGGGTGCCTCAATAGGCTATCGCTGTGCGCCGCAGATGGTACACGGCGCTCTGCACGCCCAATCACAGCTGCCCAATATGGGCAGCGCATGGCAGGCGTTTTGCCATGCGCTCAAGCATCGCCTTGTTGGTTAAGAGCCGAACTGGGCCCGCACCTGCTCAATAGCGGATTCGCCCTCACGGGTTTCAACGCCCTCCAGCCACTGGGCAACGGTATCCAGGTTGTTGCCTATCCACTCGTTCGCGACTTCATCCGCCGGGCGCTCTTCGTAGCTGTACTCATGCACCCACTCGTTCTGGTCCTCGATATCGATCACGTACTGCGACAGGAAACGGTGAACCTCGGGCGCCTCGTCCGCCAGGCTGGCCGGCGTAATGGTCCATACGGTGCTTTCAATTGATGCCACACCCGCGTCGTCGCTATCGGCCAAGTAGGCCAAGTCGAAGCTCACGTTCATCCAGTGAGGCTCCCAGCCGACAAACGTCACCCACTCCTCATCGGCCATTTTTTGCTCAGCCTGGGCAAGCATCGCCGAGGTCGAGCTTTCGCGAAGCTGCCAATCGCCCAAGCCGGCAAGGTCGTTATCGATGGCGTTGAGGATCGCCTCGTTTATGCCAGTTCCCGCTTCAATACCCTGGATTTCACCGTCAAACCGGTCGTGATGCTCTGCCAGTTCAGCGACCGTCGTGACGCCAGCATCATAAACGTACTGGGGAACCACCAGCCCGGAATTGGCACCGCTGATGTTCGAAACCACTTTCTCAACTTTGCCGTCAGCCACCAACGGCTCGACCATATCGGTCTGCACGGGGTACCAGCCGCCTAAATAGACCTCAAGATCGTTATTCGACAAGCCTTCAAGAATGACACTCACGGCTAGATCCTGCTGCCGCGTCTGGTAACCCATGGTTTCGAGCAGTTGGGCCGCCACTTCGGATTTCACGGTGACACCTGGCCACGGCGGTACCCCAAAGCGCAGCTCGTCGAGTTCCGCCATAGCAGGTGTAGCGGTCAACGCAGTAAGTAAAAAACCCGCTTTTAACGACATTGATTTGATAGTGGTCGGCATCTGGCTAAACCCTCTTGTTGATTAGGTTCTGCCAGTATGCGCGGCTCCCACTCCACTACTAACCACAAGGCGACATTTATTAATCATTAAGCGACTTTCAGGCGTCTGGCGTCTTTATTCTGTGTCAGAATAACGTACCTGCCGTGGCGAAACGCCGTAATAAGTGCGGAACGCACGCGCAAAGCTCGACGACGAACTAAACCCGCAGGCCACGGCCACCGCCAAGACCGCCAGATCGGTCTCGGCAAGCAGGCGCCTTGCGCGTTTAATGCGCAGCTGCAAGTACCATTGACGCGGGGTGGCATTCAATTCCTGTTCAAACAGTCGCTGTAGCTGACGCACCGACACCTCTACTCGGTTTGCCACCTCTTCAAGGGTGAGCGGCTCTTCAAGGTTCTGCTCCATCAGCGCCACCGCCTCGACCACGCGCCGGTTGTGGGTACCTAACCGCTTGACAAGTGCCATGCGCTGCTGGTCGCTGCGGGTACGAATCCGGTCATGAATAAGCTGCTCGGAAACATCGATGGCCAGCTTCGCGCCATGCCGTCGCGCGATTACCTCCAGCGCCATATCCATCGCCGCCGCCCCACCCGCACAGGAAAAACGCCGCTCGCCAAGCTCATAAAGTTCATCGGTGGTATCAATACCCGGAAAGCGTTCGCGAAAAGCCGGCAGACTCTCCCAGTGCAGCGCCACCCGTTCGCGTTTCAACAACCCGGTGGCGGCGAGCAGAAACGCGCCGGTATCAATGCCGCCCAAACAGCAGCCCGCCTGATCCAACTGGTGAAGCCACGCCATTAATGGCCGAGTGAGATGCGCCTCGGGCGTAAAACCACTGCATACTGCCAGGGATGGCAAGTGATGCACCTCTCGGGTCGCTTGGTCTGCCATGAGCGTCATGCCGTTGGACGCCGTTACTGGCCCGCCATCCGCACTAATCAAGGTCCAGTCGAACAGTGGGCGGCTGGCAATGCGATTAGCGATACGCAGTGGCTCGACTGCCGCAAAAAAAGCCATCATGGAAAACTGTGGCAACAATAAAAACCCTACCATTTCGGGTGTCGGGCCATGGTAACTAAGACGCATAACAATGCTCACGTTCAGTACATTTAAACACTGGAAAGAAAAGCGATTTATCGGCCATTTGACGTTTCTTCCGCAACGATTGGCAAACGATTAAATAGCCCCGGCATGCTGGCTTTCTCGCATATCAGATTATCGGCCCTTGACGTATACTTTATATATTAAAGACGATAGCTCTTTAAAATAATCACAGGAATCACAATTGACTCGACAGCGCCTTTACGCGCGCCTCTTGATGGCCGTAACCTTACCGTTGATGTTGGTCACCGCCACACTATGGCCGGTACTGCGTGTGCACCTGGAAACCCGCCAGGAAAGCATCCGTGCAGAAACTCGCGCCATTATGCAGGTGGGCAAAGATACCCTGTTACGCGATATTAACGAGACGCTCAGTTACGCGCTCGCGGTTGCCGAGATGCCGGTCATCAAGGCTCACATGACAGGCGAGATCGACGAAGACGTCGACAATTCGACGTCGGCGCAGTTGACTGGTTTTTTATCGACGCTGATCGAACACTACCCGCGCTACACCAAGCTTATACTGATCGATAATCAGGGCAACGAAGTCCTGCGTGCCCCGGTCGGGATTACCTCCGACCCTCGCTTTACTGACCATCATCATGCCAGTACCGATTATTTCAAAGCCGCCAGTAAGCTGTCTGCCCGAGATCTCTACATCTCCCCACCCGGTCACAACCTCCAATACGAGCTATTCAGTGGTGAAGTGGTCCCGGTCGTCAATGTCGCCACCCCTATTTTTGACGATCAAGGCGAACGCCAGGGGATGGTCCTGTTGAGCCTTAACTGGCAGCACCTCACCGAGGCCGTCCAACAGGCCATGCTCATTGATCCCGAGGCGGGCGTTCTATTGGCGGATGCCCAGGGCGGTTGGCTTCTCACGGAAGGCAGCCAGCGCCTGCCGATGATCAGGTTTGGTGACAATTACGCCGAACTGGCCGCCGAACCATGGCAACCTGTGACCGAGCAAGACAAAGGGGCATTCACCCTTGGCGACCATTTATTACGTTTTCAGCGTTTGGATATACGTAGCGAAGCCTACGAGGGGCTAACAGGACGCATTTTTAGCCAGGACGACACTCTCCCCTGGGTATTGGGGGTTAGCCTACCCACCCCCACCTGGAAGTCGCTGCTGCAAGATGAAGCCATCGTTGTCTGGTTTTTATTGCTCACCTACTCCACGGCGGTGGCGCTGGGCATCTATTGGTCAATAAGCAGTCACCAACAGCGCAAGCTGCGTCGTCAGGCACAGCAGCAAGCCACCGAAGTCAGCAATCTGTATGAAAACGCCCCCTGTGGTTACCATTCACTGAACGCCGATGGCGTGATCCTTAAAATGAACCAGACCGAACTCGACTGGCTGAGCTTAACCCGCGATGTTATCGGCAAGCGTTGCTATCGCGACTTTATTTCGCCAGATTCACTGTCCGCTTTTGATGCCGCCTTTCAGGACGTAAAAGCAGGCCGCCAGGGCGAGGCAGAATGCACACTGATAGCCACCGATAGCCAGGAGCGCCAAGTGGTCATTCAAGCCGTCGGGTATCTGGAAAAAGATCGTTTCAAGTACTCAAACGCCACCGTCTTTGACATTACCGAGCGCAAGCAACTGGAAGAAAAGCTCCGCGCCCAGGCCATGACGGATCCGTTAACCGGCGTCTACAATCGGCGCTACTTACAAGCGCAGGCCAGCGTCGAGATATCACGTGCCTCAAGGCACCAGACGCCTATCTCTCTCATCGCCATTGATATTGATCATTTCAAGCGCATCAACGACGAATACGGTCACGACGCCGGCGATGAAGTGCTTAAACGCTTTACCGATGTCATTAAAGGATTGCTGCGCCATGAAGATCTTCTGTGCCGTGTAGGCGGCGAAGAATTCGCCATCTTGCTGCCTGACACTCCGTTGGAGAAAGCGTGGCAAGTGGCAGAGCGCATTCGAGTTGCCGTGGAGCAGACTCAAGTGCCCCTTGAGCAAGACGACGTACCGATTACCATTGCCATCACCGCTTCCTTCGGCGTAACGCACGTCGCCAGTGGCGAAATGAGCTTAAAGGCCGCTATCAAACGTGCCGACAACGGCCTTTACGAAGCTAAAGCTGCGGGCCGGAATCGTATTGTTCTTCAAGAGAGGTAATGACTGAGTTTGGAATGATTCGCCCTCCCGTTCAGCCATCAATTCTTCCCGATGACGTTTTGCTAGCGACAGCTTAATTTGCTTTGAGGCCAGATTATCTTGAGGGTCTGGGGAATTCTGCGATCAGTAAAGTGGTCCCAGCTTCTCATACACTTTTAGTCACCCGAAGCAGTGCGTCGGGCGCTTGACTTCTACATGGAATGGAAACCTTTGATGACCCAACCACTGCAAAGCCTTGAACAACTAATCGACCGGGTTAGTCAATCGACGCACGACAACGACCAGGTCTCAGTCGGGATGGTTGTCGAGTCGATTGGCAGGCGTTCTTTTGGGCCGCTGCTGATGCTGATTGGTATCACGCTGTTTTCGCCGCTAAGCGGTTTACCCGGCATGTCCATCTTCATGGGGTCATTCGTGCTGCTAATCGCCGTACAGATGCTCATCGGCCGAAAACAGTTCTGGTTGCCACACTTTATTCTCAACCGTTCCATCGAGCGCCGCAAGCTTCAAAAAGCGCTCCATTGGCTCAACAAGCCTGCACGCAGCATCGACCGCGTTCTCAAACCGAGGTTAACATTTCTGGTTCGTAACGGCGGTAGCTATGGGATTGCCTCACTGTGCATCGTCGTCGGACTTTGCATGCCATTTATGGAGCTGGTGCCATTTTCATCTTCGGCCGCTGGTCTGGCGTTATTGGCGCTAGGACTGGCACTCGTCGTGCATGACGGCTTGTTGGTACTGCTGGCTCTTGGGGCATTCAGCGCAACTCTCATACTTATCGTTGCCAACATTCTGTGACGGCTCTTCGACATGAGCGGAGAGTCGCAGAATATTCGAAACCGGGCGGTATCAATAAGCAAGTGAAACACCTAACCCATCCGACATAGTGCTGCCCTGACTCACTGCTATCGCCATTTCTCCCTGTTTCTGCTTCAGAGCCATAACCAGGGCTGGATCACCAGCCCCGGCTCTTCTATTCCATCGCCAGCAGGATCGCTGCTGCAGAAGTCACGATAGTTTCACAACATCATCGCAGCGACCCAGCCAAAGACAATGAGTGGGATATTGTAGTGGATAAAGGTCGGTACCACGCTGTCCCAGATGTGGTCGTGCTGGCCGTCGGCATTGAGACCGGCGGTTGGGCCTAGCGTTGAATCTGATGCTGGAGAACCGGCATCCCCCAGGGCTGCGGCGGTTCCCACAAGGGCTACGGTCGCCAGGGGCGAGAAGCCGAAGTTGAGGGCAAGCGGTACATAAAGAGATGCGATGATAGGGATCGTCGAGAATGACGAACCAATGCCCATGGTGATGAAAAGCCCCACTAACAGCATGACCAACGCCGCCAGCCCCTTGTTGTCACCGATGATGTCAGTGGAACTACTCACCAATGCTTCAACTTCACCGCTTGCCTGCATGACGCTGGCAAAGCCAGCCGCGGTAATCATGATGAAGCCCACCAAAGCCATCATGCGCATACCTTCAGTGAAGATGCCATCCTGCTCATGCCAGCGAAAAACACCACTCAGCGACAGCAGAGCAAAACCGAAGATACCGCCGAGCACCATCGAACCGGTGTACAACTGCACTGCTACCGTGCCAACAAGCGAGATAGCCAATACCACCTTCTGCCAGAGTTTGAGGTGCTGGGCCGCCTCGGCGGGGGACTCTTCGCCATGCGCCAAATCGCGATCTTCGTAGTCACGGCCCTTGCGATAGCTAAACAGCGCAGCCACAGCAAGGCCTAATGCCATGCCGCCAATGGGAATCACCATGGCCATGGGCACCATCTGGCGTGTTACTTCCAGCCCTAATTCGGCACCGCTTTCGTTGAGATTGGTGAGCAGAATGTCATTGAGGAAGATAGCGCCGAACCCTACTGGCAGTAGCATGTAGGGGGCGGTAATGCCGAACGTAATCACGCAGGCAACAAGTCGGCGGTCGAGCTGCAGATGGTTCATCAGCTTCAGTAACGGCGGCACCAGCACAGGAATGAACGCAATATGCACTGGAATAAGGTTCTGAGAGCTGACCGCAGCTGCCAGCAGAGCCGCCAGCAAAGTAAAAGTCACCATGCGCCTACTACTACCCGTTTCGTTGATATGAAAGCGGCGAATAGCCCGATTGGCCATGACTTCTGTAATCCCCGAACGAGAGAGCGCGACAGCAAAAGCCCCCAACACTGCATAAGCCAGCGCCACGGTAGCACCGTTTCCAAGGCCGTCGTTAAAGGCATTGAGAATGTCGTTGATTGGCATGCCAGCATAGAGGCCACCTACCAATGTCGCGACAATGAGAGCAAAGACGACGGAAACTCGGGCAAGACTGAGACTGACCATCACCAAAATGGCCAAAACGATAGCATTCATAAAAAAGCTACTCTTGTCGTTGGAATTGAATGCGGTAATCCCCGAAGCCTGTAGCCGCGGGGAGGGAGATGCTAGTTAGTGTTGACTTGGCAGGATGCCAGAGCAGAGCAAGTGGCTCAGCGTTCTGGACGCTAGCAAGTCGCTGGCAGCTTCTATATCAGGCGCGAAGAAGCGGTCCTGATCGTAGTGGCTAACCCGGTCGCGTAGCAGCTTTCTGGCCTGCTCTAGCATCTCAGTGCTCTTCAAGCCGTGACGCATGTCGAGCCCCTGGCAGGCAGAGAGCCACTCAATGGCAAGGATGCCTCGCACGTTGTCGGCCATTTCCCATAGTCGTTTGCCAGCCGCCGGCGCCATGGAGACATGGTCCTCCTGGTTGGCTGAAGTTGGCAGGCTGTCAACGCTGTGAGGGTGCGCAAGTGCTTTGTTCTCGCTGGCGAGGGCTGCCGCCGTCACCTGGGCGATCATGAACCCGGAGTTAACGCCGCCTTTTTCAACCAGGAAAGGTGGCAGTTGGGACATGTGCTTGTCCATCATCAACGAGATGCGACGCTCGCTCAGCGAGCCGATCTCAGCGATGGCCAGCGCCAGGTTATCGGCGACCATGGCAACCGGTTCAGCGTGGAAGTTGCCCCCGGAAAGGATGTCGCCACTCTCAGCAAACACCAGCGGGTTATCTGAGACAGCGTTGACTTCGGCTGCCAACACTTCGGCAACATGACGAATCTGGGTCAGTGCTGCCCCCATCACCTGGGGCTGGCAGCGCAAAGAGTATGGATCTTGAACTTTGTCGCAGTCAGCATGAGAATCGCCAATGGCACTGCCATCGCCGAGCAGGTGACGATAGGCTGCCGCGGCGTCGATCTGACCACGCTGGCCACGTACCTCGTGAATACGCGCGTCAAAGGGCGAGCGCGACCCAAGAGTGGCCTCAACCGTCAACGAACCACACACAGTAGTACTACTGTGTCATAAACATCGTGATCTACTACCTAGCGCTATCATGATCGCCTGATGTAGCTCCCATCGCAGGGTAGCGATGGAGTTAACCACGTGGCGTTGTGCGCGTTTTATGACCCCGCGACCAGTCGCCTTCGGGTACGGCAACTGCTTGGCATGGTCTGATTTTTTTTTGATCCCCACAACGTAGGCGTTCCATGACCAGAAAACCGTAAGCGACCGTACAAAGAGTGGCGTGGTGGTGAAACCCCCGCCAGTTGCGCCCCTCGTAATGCTTCAGCCCAAACTCCTGCTTGAGTTCCTGATAATCTCGTTCGATGCGCCAACGTCCTTTCGCTGTCGCCACCAGGGTGGTCAGTGACGTATCTTCCGGCAGATTGCTTAACCAATACTTCGCTGGCACAGCGTCGCTTTGAGGCCACTCGATCAGCAACCACTCCGGTTCGCGCTTTTGCTGGCCTCGCGCCACACGCACTCGGACAGCGGCAAACTGGGAGCACAGCGGCTTGTTGGTACCTTCCCGCCAAGTGATGTCCTGATAGTCATTGGCATCCAGCGACTCGGCCAGTGTTTGTGCCGACACGGGGTGATGCTCCGTGGTCTGCTGCCACCGTGTCGGTGGCCGCCCCTGGCCGGACCACTGCGGGGGCAGAGGCTCGCTGCCGGGCGGCCAGACACTGATCCCCTCCGGCACGTCAACGCAATAACTCAAGCCCCATTCCGCAAGTTGTTCTCGCCAAGGCGTCACCTTGCCGTAAGCTGCATCGGCTAGCACGATACCAGGCGTGATACCGGCCTCCAGTGTCTCGCGCACCTGCTGGAGGGCGATCTCCGGCTTGGTGGCAAACTCGATCTCTTCTGGCACGCCAGCACGGCGACAGCGCGCCGGATCCTCTGTCCATGAGGTTGGCAAATAGAGCCGCCACGCGACCGGCAGGCTGGCCTGTTCGGTCGCCACCGATAGGCTAACGGCCACCTGACAATTGTCCTGTTTACCAATCTCGCCGCAGTACTGGCGACTAACGCCTACCGAATGTTGTCCTTTCTTGCGAATACCGGTGTCATCGATAATCCAAAAAGGCGTCGTATCGGGGGGGAGCAAATAGGGTAGCACCTGCTGCGCCACGCCACAGAGCATCTCTCGGTCAGACCATCCAGAGCGAGCCACTAAGTGATGTAGGGACTGATGACAGGCCTGAACGTTATTTGGATCGACACTAGCGGCGATGGGCTCGATACTCTTACGTTCCAGCGGCAGCATCAAACCACGGCAGTAATTCTGGAACCCCTGTACCCGATCAGCATGGCCTAGCCGAGGGGCTAACTCATCAAGATACGTCTCGAAGCGGTCGTGAAGTGCGTCGTTAACCATCATGCGAAATCGCTATACAGATGACACAATACGTATTGATAACATATCTATTTATGACACAGTAGTACTAGGTATCGTCTAAAAAAGTCATAAGGCTCACCCCAAACATCGAAGAGGAGTCTACAAATGCAGCCTTTATCGCCTGATGTTTTGGCTATTCTTCTTCCTATCGGCATCCTGTGTGCCGCCCTACTTCTGTTTGGGGCCGGCTTGGTTTGGGCCCGCTACCGCGACCGCCAAAGCGGGGAGGAACGAGCAAAGCTAACTCAAACCATATTGGACCTGGTCGAACCTTGGGCGGGCTCTCGAACCGGGGCATGGACGTGGTATCAAACATATACAATTTCTGCCCTAGGGGGACTGACAGCCGAACAACTGATTATGCGGGGCAGGGCTAACGACGTAATCGCATACCTCACCCACATCCGCAAAGGTGGTTATGCTTAATCTCGTTTTTGCTCTTTACTGATTTATTTATTTTCCAGCCGCAATCATAGAAGATAGGCTAAGGAGTATCTAAAAAAGGAGAAGAACGACCTTTAAGGTAACGAAAGCTAAAATTTTGTGTCGGCGAATAAACGTTACACTCTACAAACGCACGACTCCCATTCGACACCATGGAGCTATACGTTATAAAAAAATCCGATGCTAGCTAGGCATCGTCCAGCGCTGTTTTAAAACTGTAATACATCGCTGCTAATTTCAGCTGATAACAGCTAAACCGATGAGCGTTATGTTCGTCACTAGAACCAACTGCGGGAGAGATGTCAAGCAGGCCACGTTCAGTAAACGCCCAAAGATCACTCTCTTTTCACAATTTATCTTACCAAGAGCAAACACCTTTTCCCATGGCTAAAACTATTGACTACGATAATAAGCACCTTTCTTTTAAACAGGCCGTTTTCGCCCAAGCTATGAAAAATTTACTAGGCATTTTAGCATAACATCAGGTAAGATTTTGTATTTATAGCTACCTAGACTATAGCGCTAGCAGTTTACACCATTACACATCCAGTAAAACGATAAAGGGGAAGTCGTGTCGCAGTTAAAAGAAAACCAAATATTCATCCTTGCCGCCAACTCAGCCGCCATTAAAAGCGTGCATGAGAATCACCTTGAATATTATGAAGACAAAATTAGCAACCCTGCGATAAACAAACTTGTCAGCTATGTTTCCTCAACCATTAACAATGAAATCGGCACCACATACGGCGTCTCCATTCTTCATGACCATGTCATATTCGGAACAGACCACACCCCAAAAAACGCTGGTGTCGTCTTCTTTCTAGAGGCCTCACTGGATAAAAAAACAACATTAGAAATAATACAAAAATCTCGATCGTTAGCTATCCATATCGTTCAAAAAATGCTGCCAGACGGCGATCTATTTCAAGAACAGCAAGCTGTGCCTTGGCTAGATGCAGAAAAGGTTGAAGCTTTAGACGAGCGACAAGAGCTATTTTTAACCAAATGGGGAAATACGAAAATCCCAGATGGATTTAGCCTAATCGACGCTCCAGAGAACACTCCTCTTCTATGCGTTGATAGTGAATTTATGACACCAGAAAAACGGGCTACAACGTCTACCTCCATTGACGGGGCTGGATTAGCCGATGGGTTTTCAAACAGCCGGAATGAAGCATATATTCTGACAGTCCAGGAGTGCTTACAAAAAACTGGAGATGTCCGTAAATTCAAAGTGGCTCACCCGGACCTTCTTACAATCATTAGTGAGGCAGCTTTTAAAAATATGCCTGTTCGATTCACAGCAACGAAAACGACAGATACAATGAGTCAAAAATCGACATATACGCTTGATACGCTGGAGATAGATGACAACCTCTTAGACACGGAAGGTTTTGAACTTACCTAATAATACAGCGATAGGGTTATGCTAAGCTCGAATACTGCAAAACCGCTTTGAGAATGGGTCGAGCAATAGCAACGAGAGACTCACTGGACGAAATTGGTGTAGCTTGAATAGTAAAACTAGGGTCAAAGAGCAAGTAGTCGATTTCCCTGAGAGCTGGCCAACTGGGGTCTCAGTACACCTCTTGTAAATCGGCGACGGAGCCAAGCGTCCGTAACGCTACAACGAAGCCGTACAGATCAACTTCGCCAAGCGGGTCATCTACGCCGATACGGAATAAGCTTTTGGATATGGTCCTATTAACCAAGCACCAACATGCGGAGTTCATTTATACCGAGATCGAATGCTGTCTGCACGGCCCCGGCCAAACCGGTAGAAAACAGTAGCAAAATACCTAGCTGAGTCGGAAACCGAGCCGACTTATCACTCAGCAGTATTACGGCGGCCTCTAACTCCTTGGCCAGCCCGATCCTAATCCAAACTTGGTGCTAAAAAGAGACTATCAATTTTCATTTTTTCGAGGGCTTTAGCATTTTTCAAGTGGAGAAAAACGTGACGACCTTTCAGTTCAGCCCCAATAGTCGAATCAACATTCCAACTATTGAGAAGGTAGCCTGCTTGTGCTTTTCGCACCTTCTTTATAAGTAAGCCACCTTCCATTCCAAATTCTTTTTCTACTGCCCACTGGCTATTCTTTGGCAGGCGTGGGTGGGGCTGAATAACTAACTCAACCTCTTCAACCCAGTCTACATCTTTATCCAACACCTCATTTTTATTAAACACATCTTTATAAAGCAATTTAGTGGATATCACTCGATTCAGCACGAAATCCGAGAATTTTTCTCTTTTCCTGTCATAAGCACGGACGTGCCATCTCAACCCATTATTCATTAACGAATGAGGACAGATTACGCGGGTTGAGAATCCACTCGATGTAGAAACATACTCGACTTCCACTGGCCTAGCCAACGAAATGGCCCGTGAGAACGTGGCTGTAATATCTAGCTCAGGCTCTTCAAGGACGATGTGATAGGCGCAGCGAAAGTCTTCAAGACCATCCATAACGTCACCAAAACCGCTGGTAAGCGTGGATAGACACTTCTCCGCCGAGAGAGGCAGCAAGCACTGGAATTTGTTTGTTGCCACATAATGCTTCTGCCTTGGGTCATACACTATGTTATCTGGAGCGCTATCAATGTAGGTGCTCAAGTCGCGGGTGGCTGCCGCTGAACTCACACCAAACCGGGACATGATGTCTTTGCGAGTGACTTTCCCGGTGAAATAAACCAAAAACTCAATATGCGCTAACCTTTCCAGCTGTTGACCAGGGACGCCTTCAAATGGCGCTATGTTCATATCCCCTCTCCCTAATGTACTTAAAGCCAAGCGGTCTACCTTCACACCTATCCCAATATAGGATGGGCACGCCCTAGGTGCAAACAATATTGACGCTAGCGATCATATTGACGACTCGCATCATTTTGATTACCATTGGCGATGTGCACTAAAAAACCCGAACAACATTGTGCTGATCGGGTTAATTAGTGCACCTGAACTGCCATTGGCAGTAGAGAGCAGCTCTGAACGGCGGGCATTCTACTGCTGTATGGCGAATATGTAAACGACTGATCTAAAGAGGTGAGCAGTCATGGCAGTCAATCGTCCATATGGCGACAACAAGCGAGTAGGCGCAGTACGCCAACGATCTCAAACTCAAATGAGCAACGGCACATGGGTGAAGCGCAGTACCGAGACCGGGCGTTTCATGGATGTAAAATCCGATAACCGTCCATTTAAAGGCGTTCGAAAGGAGACACGTTAATATGTCCGCTAAATACGAAATTTTCCGTAGCACTCTTAATTCACAGTACTATTTTCGACTTAAAGCAGGAAATGGCGAGATCATTCTGCAAAGTGAGGGGTACCAAAACAAAGCTGGTGCCCAGAACGGCGTCGACTCAGTTCGACAACATAGTCCATTTGACCAGTATTACGAGCGGAAAACATCGACCAGCGGAAGCCCTTATTTTGTTCTCAAGGCTTCTAATGGCCAAATTATCGGGGCAAGTCAGATGTACTCCTCGACAAGCTCAAGGGATGCTGGAATCTCCTCTGTGAAAACGAACGGCCCTTCAGCACCGGTGTCGGATCTGACCTAGATCGTCCCAACTGGTAAGCAGTACTTGCTAATACCGCCTTACTCTTAAGGCGGTATTTTTGTATGTGATCACAAGTCCCGTCTATTCAAGTTCGCTTCAGACGAGCGACCGTTAGCCTTGGCTGTTCCCATCAGGCTATAGATCGCTTACGGGTCATTGGCAACGCTGGGTGAAGTCGACTGGGCAACCAGTCCTTCGGTTACGATAAGATTAGCATAACCGCAATTTAGCTTGGATAGCTCGGTTCATAGAGTGCTCACAACTATTTAACTAGTATTGGGGGCTATTGCCCCGAAAAGGCCGCATGCCAAAATAGCAACGGCTAGCTCATGGCTATTGCGCACGATGCCAACCGATAACCTATTGAGGCGAAGGGCAGCGTATTGCTGGCGACGATCCAATACGCCCGCTACCACAATGGGAAACGGGTCGATCTGGAAGCCGCTGGCAGCTTCATTTTTATACAACCCATTTTCTTTTAATGCATCACTGATAGCTTTTGGTATATTCCTAGTAGCGACTTGTATATCCTTCCTAGGCACACCAAAAAGTAAAAACGCCTTCATAACTAGCCTCAGGTGCTGTTCGTGGCTAATTAACAGCTGGCGATTTTTACTAATTAAAAAAGGCAATTCACTTAAGCTCACATAGTCACCTTTATCAACTAAGTCACTGTCCTTTATCTTTTCAATATGTTCAAAAAAACGGCGCCATGCTTTTTCGCCTAAGCTTCTTAATAAAATATGGGGATGGCTTTCTCCATTAACCCAGCTATCACTACTATTTCTAAGCTTGAACCGCATATGTGATTCGGCTTTACGAACTACTTTTGCAATCACATCAACGTCTTCTGGTCTGATATTCACTTGTCGTCCTGCACGCTCATAGCTCATGCCCAGCCCTACAAGCCGCAGCAATTTCCAGAGAGTCATGAAGCTTAACTCTTCATACCGCACGGTAAAATCGACTCGATCAAGCTCAGGGGCTTTGAGGCGCAACAAGTCGTCAGTGTGTAGAACACCAGCAATTTTTCTTGCCCGCTGATGACGCACTGGCGTTAGCTGATCAGCCCAGTCAAACAAACAGTGGCTATAGTTCAACAAACCAATACGCGGGTGCTGGTGGCCCATCAACCTAGCCATTGCCATGCCGCTACGACGTGATACGGAGTGATTGGCGCCCAATACTTGTTGGCGTATTGCTCGCGCATCGATACCATCAGTGACCGACCGGGTTAGCGCTGTTTGCATACCGAATAAAGAAGGCGCAAGGGTATTATAAAAAGCATGCCGACAGTGGTGCAGCGTCAATCCGTCACTTGATGTCCCATGACGAAGCAACTGAATTAAAACCGGACTGACCTGCAGCGCCCAAGAGATCAGCCGCGTCTGGCTTTCGTAAATCTCGCACAAGATAGGTCGTTTTGTGTCATTACCTGCCAATGAGGTAAAACGGCTAAAAACATGCTGGAGGATGTTTTCCTCTGTTTCATCCAGTGCAAAAAGCAAAGGAACCGCGCGGCGGCTCGACGGACTTTTTAGTTTACGCTGGGGATTATCGCGTACCAGTACCCAACGTGTGCTTTGATACTCACACCAATCGTTACGCTGGAGTCCAATCGCCTCCTGAGCTCGTAAACCAAAGCGAAAAGTGAGTAATAACACGAAGCCTAGTAGCAAAAATTTTTCATCGCTATGGTGTTTCCATTTCGCGAGTAGCGCAGTCTGACACCCTAAGTACTCGTTTTGTACCAACATACCTGGACGCACGCTGCGCCGATCATCCTCTACTGATAGCTCTTGCCAGTCGGGGCTTGCCACTCCGAACGTTTCAGCCCAGGAATGAAAATCGCGTAACCGATGGCTAAAATATGTTGCATCTTGGGATGCCAGTTCCACAAATGTCAGCATTTTCGCATAAAGCGCCGTCACTTCCTCTTCATCGTGATCGACTAGATTTGTTTGGTAGCCAAACTCAGCGAATGCCGTCTTTAATGAAGAGAAATAGCGCGTTAATGAGCTTTGTGCATAGTCGTTTTGCTTTCCGACTTTGCCCCGCCGCATGAGGAAGCTTATCCAACGAACTAGCAGTATGACGCAAGCACTCACCTGCCTTTCGTATCCTTTAGATAACTTGTCAAGCTGTGACGACGCCCGTCGCGATTGCCGTTTCGTGTACCCTTTTAAAACGTCTTGCACCTCAGCATAAAGCCGATTCGCATTTTCTTGCTGCTCGACGTTACTGATATTCCGCCAGCCAGGCGTCACATTAGTCGATAAATTCAGCTCTTCGCTGTCGAGCGCGTCATTGTTGGAAGGAAACGCTAACCTTACGCCATCTCGAATGCGCAATTCATCGACTAACGGTAGGCTTGTCGAGGGTATACGCCCTGCTAATGCCCCAGCAACCACGCCGGGTAGCGTCAGTAAATTGGCTTGGCTAATCAGCCCACTCAGCGTGGACAATACCGCTTGAACATTGGCCTCCGTTACATTCGGCAAGCCTGCTTTCAGTGGTTCTGGAGGAGGGAATAAATTGTCGGGGAACCTGACTTGGCTGAGATCGACCTCTTTTTGAATGCCTTGCCCGGCCGCCAACAAAGACGCCGTTTTATAGCTAATTCGGTGCCGCTGAACGGGGGCACGGTGGTTCGTCACGTCTAGGCTTTCACTATACTCCAGAAGATAATCTTGCCGATGCTGAATAAGTCGGTAGTTTCGCCCTCGTGCCACATCAAACAACATACGTTGATAGCTGATGCGCTTTTCCAAGCATAACAACAACGCGCCGACGCTCAGCGCACCGAGCTTGGAAAACTGCGCTTTCAGCCCCTTTTTACGAAGTCTCTCTGCCCAAAGCTCAAGGCTCGGTAATAACGAAATGGCCTTAACAGCTTGTGCCGTTACGAGTGTTTTCTCTGCTGAGGCTTCAGCGACGCGCTTGTTAATGACGTATTGATATCGACTACCTGCTTCTTCCAAGCGTCGCAGCAAAACCGAAAGGCGTAGTGACGCATAAGGATGTATGACTGAATTATTCCGGTGCAGCATGCGCTGAACCAACGTATCGACGTCTGCTTGTTGAATACCTGACAGTGTCCTATTCCCCAAATAAACGCCAATATCCGCATAAGCTCTTTCGTGTTCACGTTTAATCGTGTGACGACGCTCTTTTTCTCGTAGGCGTTGCCCAAAAAGCCGCGTGGTTGATGCTTTTTGAATGTCACCAACACCACCGGGGGCTTTAAGAGGCGCCGAAGGTAGTGTCGAAGGCGCAGCCGGAAGCGAGAACCCCAGGTCATTGAACGCGGTCTCGACGGCACTAGCATAGGCGTCAGCATCGTCTCTCCAGCAACGCGGCGAGTAGTCCCCGTAGGTCGCCACACTCCGTTCCGCATGCCCCATCCAGCCGTCTACTATTTCTGCGGGTACGCCTAAATAGCGTAATTGTTGAGCATAGCGATGGCGGAACACATTGCTGGGCAAGGGCCATTGAAATAAGGGCACACTGGGTAAATCCATGGTCGACATGGAATTCCACACCAGGCTCTCATCTAGTAAGAAGAAAAACGGAAGGGCAGATGTGCCCTCACCTGCCAGTGCTTTGTGTATTTCATCAGCTAGCGCAGTGTTGACATCAACTAGCGCTGTAGCCAGTGACTGCAAATGGTTGATATAGCACTGCACAAGCTCGATGGCCCGAGTGGGCAGTGGCACCACGCGACTGCTTCGACGTCCCTGATCCATTTTATCGTTCAGATATAAGCAGCGTGCTGAGATATTAAAATGCTGCAGTGACTCAAATGGATCTTTGAGGAATCGGCCACCCGAAGCTGCATAGAGCCCCATCACACAGTATTGGGCCAGTGCATTATGGTAGTGAATGAACCCTGCTTCTGCGCTCACTTCGACGGTAGCTCGAGCCTTTACTATCTCTTGCCGCAATAAGGACGTTATCGGCGAAAGGCGGCTACCTATGAGATTGACGCTGGGCGGAAAAGGTCTAGAAGCGGTCAGAGGCAGAGCCAGCCCTGTTTCGATAGCGGTGATATCCCATGTTGCATAGCTGGATGCACCAGGCAGCCCCGCATTGGGGTGAGCGGTTAATAGTCGCGACAAATGCGGATCTTGAGCGTTATCAAACACAACCTGCCCCCAAACATGTGCCAGCTTAGCGCTCGTTACGCGGGGAAAATGTAATTGTGCCTGCTGATAAAACCAACGCTCCAGCGGGAGTGCGTCTTCCCATAGATCGCCTAGCATAGCCAGAGAGGTTTTTATCTGGCTGGCCCTCTGCTGAAGAACATTGGTTATTTGGACAGGTAGCTCAATGGCAAGCGTCTCTTCTAACGGGCGGATATACTCACTTGCTTTGCCACTACCTTGCCAAGCATTCGCCCGCCGCGGAGATGTCCGCGCAATAGAGGAAAAATCTTGTGCCAACGTCCATTCATCTCCGTGGGCATCATCAATCCGAAATTGCACAGTAAAATGAAGGGAACGCGAAAACCGGACTGACAGCCAAACCATCACGGCACCGAGCTGATCGACTGGGTCAGAGGAGCAAAGCCCCTGGTCTATCCAGCCCAGCAAAATCTCTTTCTCTGGTGGTAAAAGCTTTTCCCAACTCCATGGCAAGAAATGCGACGCTTCCGCCGTTTGCACAAAATAGCTGCGGCTCGCCAATCGCTGCTCGGCGCTACTCTCTGAAGGATCAACTGTTGCAACATAAGTGCCTTCATCTTCTTCTGGATCTAGCTCCGATCCCGGCTCGGGCTGATAGGCATAAAACTGATATTCGGTGTCTTCGCCCTCTTCAACGTGTCGGACTACCGAGACAGCAGGCTTTACAAATCGATCAATACTTAATAGCGGTGCCGTGGCTTCATTATTGATGGGAGCCACTTCGTTGCGCGCAATACGGGTAATCGAATTAAAAAAACGATTAACCGCTCTGCTGTCTGAGTAATCTAGCCGTATTTCATTGACAGCAAAAATGAACGCGTCGTTAACACGCTCCAGCGTAGGTTCGTGATCCCCCACAAAATTACGGCACCGCCGCAATAACGTGTCTATCATCCGCCACTTTTCATCGTAGGGGCCGAGAGTCATAAATCTCGCCGCATCGCTAATATTGCGATCCGCGATACATTTTTGATGAGCAATACGATGCGACGCATGTACGACCAGCCACAAGCGCAATAGGCGACGCCAAAGCAAAAGCTGTTCGTTACTTGCTGGTGCCTGGGGATTGGTAATCAACGTGATCAGGAAGGTTTTATTTGTGACTCCACCTTCTTGAAACTGACGCTTATTTTGCTCTACATCACCGACGTGGGCCGCGACAGGATATTCACGAGAAATGTGGTGAGAAGCACTAAATGTATCAACAAACCGTTTCAGCTCGTCGACGACCGGGTCGCCCGCCCAAACAGACAGAACCTCGACCGACTCAGGGTGTGAGAACTCTCGTACCAAATTGGAAATCGCATCATTGCGGGGGCTTAGCCCCAGCGCGTAATAAATAACCTGGAGCACATCCAGCAAGTCATTTTGATTCGCCCATGCTACTAGCTTGCGATACCGCTTCCCGAGACTGACGGTCACCGCTTCCAGCTGCTTGCTGTGACAATTTCCCACGACCTCTTGTGACATTAATGCACCTTACGTCCAGAAGCGGCATTTGCCGAAAACCGCTCTATCATAAGGTTTTAAGCAATTTTATGCTATTTAAGGACAAAATAGCTGTCCTTATATCATCAGTCTCATAACCGTCATCGGTTCAAATCCGGTCCCCGCTACCAATATTTCGAGAGGCAGATCAGTTATTTACTGGTCTGCCTTTTTTTGTGCTTACCGTTCACAATAGCCTTGGGTCCAGGCTGGGCGCAAACTGCATTTCTGCTTTCCCCCCAAAACACAAGTTATTGTTAGGCTCCAGAGACGCCTTTCATCGACTCAGCGACTTCAACGCGTACTAGAGATGTCAGACGGCAACTGCTGGGGCCAGGGATTCTGGTTCAGCCACGCGATCCCCGCCCATGAATTCGAACAGCGGCTGAGCAAGCAGTCTGAGGCGTGATTGAACCTGGATCGTGCCGGGTTATATAAAAACCGCAAATTCAGCCTATTTCGCATCGTCATGCCAATTCCCGATAATCACGCCATCCTTTTGATAAGCTGAACCCCTCCATACAGGCAAGCAGGAGCGATGCCTCCTGACGGACCATGCCCTGGCCATTATTCATTTTTATAATAAGGAGGCTGCGCTTGGAAATACTTCAATATGCCCTGGGCAGTGCGGGCCTGCTGCTGTCGCGAACGTTAGAGCACATTGCCCTTGTCGGTGTTGCCGTGGGCATAGCGACATTGACGGGCGTGCCGATCGGCATCGCGATCACCAAAAACGAGCGCTTGGCTCAAGGGGTGCTGTATCTGGCCTCGATTATCGTCACCATCCCTTCAATCGCACTGTTTGGCATCATGATTCCGGTGCTATCGCTGATTGGGCACGGCATCGGCTACGTACCTGCCGTTATTGCGGTACTGCTCTATTCCCAGTTGCCCATCATTCGTAATACCTACACAGCGATAAACAACGTGAACCCCGCGTTGCGGGAAGCGGCCAGAGGCATCGGCATGAGCCCCAATCAACGCCTCCGTTTAGTCGAGATCCCGCTCGCCATACCGGTCATCATGGCCGGGGTTCGTACGGCAGTGGTGCTCAATATCGGCGTGATGGCGATTGCGGCCTATATTGGCGCAGGTGGCTTGGGCACCTTCATCAGCCGTGGCATTTCACAGTCAGACCCCCGTCAGCTGATCGTCGGCGCGGTTGCCGTCAGCGTACTGGCGATTATCGTTGACTATTCACTGTTGTATGTCCAAAAGCGCCTGACGCCCAAGGGAATGAGCCGCCAGGCCGACGCGACCTGAGGCCGCTTTTCTGATGTCATTTCTACTATAAGAGACACCCCTATGATTCGACTTGACAGCCTGACCAAGGTGTTCGATACGCCAAAAGGCGCGGTGGTGGCCGCTGACCATATCGATATGGAAGTGCCTGAGGGCGAAATATGCGTCCTGTTAGGGCCATCGGGCTGCGGCAAGACCACGACACTGAAAATGATCAACCGGATCGTAAAACCCACTTCTGGCAAAGTGTTTATCAATGGCGACGATACGACCGGCCTCGATACCCAGACACTGCGACGCAATATCGGCTACGTGATCCAGCAGATCGGCCTGTTTCCCAACATGACCATTGAGGAAAACATCACCATCGTGCCCAAGCTGCTGGGCTGGGACAAGGCCAAATACAAGGCGCGTGCCCGCGAGATGATGGCAATGATCGCGCTGGAACCCGATGCCTTTCTGAAACGCTTCCCAAGTGAGTTGTCGGGTGGCCAGCAGCAACGCATTGGTGTCGCCCGCGCGCTGGCCGCTGACCCGCCGGTCATGTTGATGGACGAGCCGTTTGGGGCCATCGACCCGATCAACCGGGCCGTCATTCAAGACGAGTTCCTGAAGATGCAACAAGAACTCAACAAGACCATCATGTTCGTTAGTCACGATATTGATGAAGCCATCAAAATGGGTGACCGCGTGGCGGTCTTCCGGGAAGGGAAGCTGGTTCAGTACTCCACGCCCGATGATTTGCTGGCAGCGCCCAAAAACACCTTTGTGGAATCGTTCCTGGGCGAAGACCGGGCGCTCAAGCGTTTGAACCTGGTTAAAGTGCGCGAGATTGTCACCGACGAAATCGGCACGGTATCGCCCGGTGATACGCTGGAAGCCGCGCTGGCCAAAATCGACAACTATGGCTACCAAAACGCCATTCTGATGGTCAATGACCGCAAGCAGCCCGCCGGGATTGTCAGCCGCTCTGTCGCGCGCACCACAAAGGGCTACTGCCGTGATCATTTCCAGGCCGTCCCGGCCGTTGTGGGTCTCGACGACGACCTGCGTAAAGCCGCATCCCTGATGTTTGCCCACGACCAGACCTGGCTCCCCTGTGTCAACGACGAAGGGACGGTGTGCGGGCAAATTACCCAGCGCGCCATGACCAGCCACTTAGGCGCGAGATATCGCGCTCGCCAGGGGGATGACCGCACGCCATCGCCGGCCATCAAGGAGTAACCATGCCGATTCGATCCATGAAAGGGGCGCTTAAGGCACTGGTGCTGGTGGCTATTTTTTTCGCCGGTGTATGGAGTCAGTCCAGTGGCGTCATCGATGACTTTATCTGGTATCTGCCCGATGTTCAGTATCTGGCGGTTCAGCACATCTGGCTGACGGCCATGTCAGGCAGTCTGGCCATTCTCGTTGCCATCCCGCTCGGTATTGTGCTCTCTCGCCCGAGTATGGCCCGAGTGGCCGAATCATTGATGCAGATACTCAACGTGGGCACCACGATCCCCACCCTGGCCGTCCTTGCGCTATCGATGAGCTTTCTGGGCATTGGCACAGTGCCAGCCGTTTTTGGTCTGTTTGTGGCCACGCTGCTGCCGATAACCCGGAATACTTATGCCGGCTTAAAGGGCGTTAACCCGGCACTGATGGAAGCGGCGGCAGGCATTGGCATGTCCCCCATGCAACGGCTTTTCAAAGTCGAACTACCCAATGCTCTCTACGTCATTTTTGCCGGCATGCGCACCGCACTCACCATCAATGTGGGCACGGTGCCACTGGCGTTCCTGATTGGCGCGGGCGGCCTTGGCGAGCTGATTTTTACCGGCATTGATCTGTACGACCCGGTCATGATGCTGTCGGGCGCCATTCCGACCGCGCTATTGGCGATCGTGGTCGATGCGCTGATTGCGATCATTGCCTTCCTCGTTGTCCCCCGCGGGGTCAACCCCGGCCGCGCTTGATGATCACCGTGACTGACGCTTCACTAACAAAAGAAGGAATCGATGATGAAAACATTAACTACCGCACTGACCAGTATTGCCCTTGCCAGCGGCATCTCGCTGGCTAATGCCAACGAAATCAGCGTTGGCGGCAAGAACTTTACCGAGCAGCAGATTCTCTCCACCATGACGACCCAGTACCTGGATAACCTGGGCTACGACGTCGATAACCGCTCCGGCATGGGCTCCGCCGTTTTGCGTCAAGCACAGGAAAACGGCCAGATCGATCTTTACTGGGAATACACCGGCACGTCCCTGATCAACTATAACGACATCACCGAAAGCCTGAGCCCTGAAGATACCTACCAGCGGGTGAAAGAACTCGATGCCGAAAAAGGCCTGACCTGGCTTGAACCGTCGGATGCCAATAACACCTATGCGCTCGCTATGCGCGAGGATGACGCCGAAGAACGCGGCATCGAAACGCTCTCCGACCTGGCCGACGCCGTCAACAATGAAGAAGGCCTGACCTTTGCGCTTAACGCCGAGTTCTACGCCCGTGAAGACGGCTGGCGGCCGCTCATGGAAGCCTATGACTTTCGCGTGGGTCGCAGCGACGTGAGCCGCATGGATACCGGTTTGGTCTATCAAGCGCTGCGCGATGAAGAAGTCGACGTCGGCCTCGTATTCGCCACCGACGGGCGTATCCCCGCCTTTAACTTTCACGTCCTCAAAGACGACCAGGGCTTCTTCCCGGCCTACGCCCTCGCCCCGGTGGTACGCACCGAAACCCTTGAAGCGAACCCTGAACTAGCCGACCAGATGAACCGCCTGTCGGCGCTATTAAACGACGCCACCATGGCCGAGCTGAACGCCCGTGTCGATGTCGAGCGCGTGTCGATTGAAGACGTGGCAGAGAGCTTTCTCGAAGAGAATGATCTGCTCTAGTCGCTCGTGGGTAGCATTGGCATAATGCCAATTGCCATCACAGCAAAGCCGCTCCTATGGAGCGGCTTTTTCAATGGGGAAGCCCAATGCATTATCAAAACACCCTTCGCGTCGGCGCCGCCCAGATCAATACCACGCTTGGCGAGGTGAATGACAACCTTGAGCGCCATTTGGCACTGATTGCCGACGCCCAGCACGACGATGTCGAACTGCTGGTGTTTCCCGAGCTTTCACTGACGGGCTATCGCCTGGCAAACCACGTGATGCAGGTGGCAATGCCGCTGGAAGACCCGCGCCTGCAAACACTGGCCCGGGCTTGCGGCCCGATGCAGGTCGTCGTCGGTTTCGTGGAAGAGGCAAGCCCTGGTGAATATTACAACGCGCTGGCCATCTTTCAGCACGGCCAGCTTATCGCCGTGCATCGAAAACTGAACCTGCCCACCTATGGAGGACTTGAGGAAGGCAAGTGGTTCACCCATGGCAGTGAGCTCACTCACACGGATATCTGCCCGGGTTGGTCAGCCACCCAGCTGATTTGCGCCGACTTATGGAACCCGGCGCTTGTGCATGCAGCCCTGCTCGCCCGCCCCACGGTGCTTTGTGCGCCGATCAACTCCGCCAGCGGCATCGTCAGCGACGACTTTTCCAACGAAGAAAACTGGGCGCTGAATACACGCTTTTATGCCATGACGTACGGCACGCCCGTGATCATGGCGAACCGCTTCGGGCCGGAAGGCGACAGCCACTTCTGGGGCGGCTCGCGCATTCTCGGGCCAAGTGGCGAGACACTGGCACAGGCCAATGATGAAGAAGCGCTGATTGTCGCGGATCTATCACGCACCGCGATTGCCAAGGCGCGCTTTGAACTGCCCACCCACCGCGACGCCGACACCCCGCTGGTGAGAGAGTTAATGGCGGGATACCGCTAGCGACGTTGAGGCGTCGCCAGCGGCTGGATCAAGCGACTACTCTTCGCGGTTCAATAACACGTCGTTAAACGGATAGCGGGAAAGCCGCTCAATGCCGGTCTCGGTGATCAGCACCTCTTCTTCCAGCTTGACGCCATCGGCAGCCCCGACTTCGCCAATGTAGCTTTCTACCGACACTACCATCCCAGGCTCCAGAATACCGTCCTTGGAGAAACGGTCGAAATCCATGTGGTGGGCGACCAGCGGCGTCTCGCCGTGCATGCCTACCCCGTGAATGATCGACGGGTAACGGCGGTCGATAAAGCGCTCGGGGATTTTCCATGCCTGCTCGGCAATTTCCCTGTAGCTGATGCCCGGCTTGAGCAAGCCCATATTATGTTGCACCTGGTCGTAGGCCATACCGTAAAGCTCGCGCTGATAGGCCGTCGGTTTGCCGGGCCCGACATGGAAAGTGCGCGAAAAATCCGAGTAGTAGCCATGGCAGCCGATGGTATCGGTATCCAGCGCCACCAATTCACCCGGGCGAATCTTGCGGTCGCTGGCTTCGTTAAACCAGGGGTTCGTGCGCGGCCCTGAGGAAAGCAGACGGGTCTCGATAAACTCACCGCCGCCTCTGATCACCTCGCCGTACATGATCGCGAACAGCTCGTTTTCGGTAACCCCCGGTTTAATCGCCGCTTCGACTTCGGCGACAGCGGCTTCACTGGCGGCCATCGATTGCGCCAGGCAGGCGATTTCCTCGGGCGTTTTGATGCGTCGACAGTGCAGTGTGTCCTGCATACAGTCATACACATCGAGCCCTTGGGCTTCCAATGCCCGCGCCAGATTCAATGCACAGCGATCCAGACCGACCTTTTTGTTGCCTTTGCCATGCTCTTCAATCAGCTCAGCAATCTCCACCCCAAAGGGGTCGGATGACATACCATCACGCTGGTTCACCGCCGACCATACTACCTTGGAGGTTCGCGCCTCATCGATGGTTTCAAGCCAGGTGGATACATGCGCGCTGCCAGGATATTCGAACAGAATAATGGGCCCTTCCAGCGGCACGTAGACGTAACGCGTGGAGTTGCGCAAAAAGTAACCAAACATATTGCGCGACCCTGTCGCATAGCGCTGGTTGTTCGGGTCAAACAGTACCAGCGCTGCATACCCTTCTTCCGCCATCATGGCGCGCAGGCGCTCAAGACGTCCGGCGCGCAGCTGCTTGGGGTCAAACGCCGTGGGGATACTGTCGCCGTTGGCCATGGGCGCCGAAGGCACGACGGGAATGTGATCCGGCTCGTTATCAGTCAGGCTTTCGCTTTCGACAATGCTCATGAATATCTCGCGTTGGGAGTGGTATCAGGAACGGAATGAGCGCCACGCGGCTTTAATCTGCCAGGCTATCGCTGCGCTGCATGCCATCTTTAAGAATCTGCTCATGGACCGGCGCCATGCGGCCGAAGATGCGCTGTGCACGTTCGGGACGACCCACGAAACCAGGCTCCTTGGCATAGGCGAAAATCACCGTATGGCGCTCTTTGTCACCCACCACGGGCGTCACGCGGTGGAGCGAATAGCGGCCAAAGAAAATCTGCAAATCGCCCGGTTGAAGATCCAGCGCTTTCAAGCGAGAGCGATCACCATCGATCACCTTTTCCACCTCAGCAAAGTTCTCACCCTCGGGGTTGCGAATCCCCGGCGCATATTCAAAGCGCCCACCGCTGTGGGACTGCCGCGTCATCATGGTGACGATGAACTCGTTGGTGTCGTAGTGCCAGGGGTGCTGACAGCCTTCGCGCAACACGTTCACCACCAGATCGGCCAGGGGATCGGCGTATTGGTGGATCTCATCGATACCCACAACCGCACCAATAAACCGCTGAAATTCGGGATTCTCGTACACCTGGCGGATAATGGTGTCATGGTCGATGCGGTCGCCGGCGACAAAGCCGTTAGTCCGATCATCAAAGCGGTTTTTGGGGTGTGTGGCGGGTAGCGATGCGTCACCGTCGCTGTTGTACGGATTGGTCTCGGTCTGGTTGTAGTGGGCGTCTGGCGATAGTCGTTCAGTTTCACGCTCAAGCCGAGCTAATGCGGCTTCAGGAACAAAGTTTTTAAGCACCACACAGCCATCTTCTTCGAGTTGGCGACGGCAATCGGCGATAAACGTTTTTCCTGCCGGCGATGACAACTCATTGAGCGGGTAGCGCTCAAGGTCGATCAGCCCTTCGAGGGCATTCACGGGTTGTTTAGCGGCGGTTATTGTCATGGGGTCACGCTCCTGTCGCGTTGGAAGCCTATCTGGACAGGCTAGTGAAGGCTCTTCCATAATAGAAATGAATAGTTAAGATAACACCCATTTAAATGGCTCATTCATCATGGACACAGACTTACTACGTGCGTTTGTCACCGTCGCCGAATGCCAAGGGTTTAGCGCAGCAGGGAAGGTGCTGCATCGAACTCAATCGGCGATGAGCCTGCAAATCAAGCGGCTTGAAGACCAGATGCATCAAGCGCTTTTTGAGCGCACCAGCCGCAGCGTTCTGTTGACGGCCGCCGGGGAACACCTGCTTCCCTATGCGCGCCATATGCTCAAGCTCGAAGATGAGGCCAAGGATCTTTTGAAGGGCGGAATGCATGGCGAGCTTATTCGGCTGGGCACTTCGGAAGAACAGGCCGCTACCTACCTGCCCGACTTGCTGCCACGCTTTGCGGCCCAGTTTCCGCAAATTCAGTTAGAAGTGCATTGCGATATCAGCGACACCCTGGTCAAGCGGTTTCAGGAAGGGCTATTAGACGTGGTGCTCTCGGTAAGGCACAAGCCCACTCAATCCGGTCACTTGCTTGGCTGGGAGCCGATGGTGTGGGTCATGGCCGACCACGTCTCACTTTCGCAATGGCAAACACTGCCGTTGGCCCTTAATCCCGAGGGCTGCATTTTCAGGGCGCATGCGTTATCTGCGCTGGGCCGCGATGAGACCCGCTGGGAGCTTCGCTACGTCAGCCAATCCCCGACAGGTATCAACGTGCCGGTGCAAAATGGACTGGCGATAACCGTTAAAACCCCACGCAGCGTGCCGCCGGGCTGCCGGATAGTGACCGAAGAAGAAGGCCTCCCCAACCTGGGACATGTCGAAATTGAACTCCACCAACGCCCCGGACACTCCAGCGAGGCGTTTCAGGCGTTATGCAAATCCCTTGAAAGCGTGGTCGCCGAACACGAGTCGATTGCCTGCCTTGGGGGCAGGGAAGCACCTTAGTACGTCGCTGGTTTTTATTGACCTGGATATCAAGTTACGCACAGCGGCTTGAGCAAATGAGCTGAGATTGATTGGGCCTGGTATAGAGCCAGCCGCGCAACTCGCTGTGACAAAGATAAAGTCACTGCGGGCTCTAAACTTGGGTGCTACTGAAGATGGAATGATGTCGGTCCAAGGGGAACTGGACCTTGGTATGCCCCCATTAATTCCGCTTTTTATATCGCTTTAATAAATAGCTTGGTAAAGCAGGCGCCTTTAGCTCAATGGTGGAAATCTGCTTTCTTCTCACTTTTCGGAGAAGACAAAGCAAACCTGATCGGCGTTAATTTTTTCGCTTCAGACGAGGAAGAAAACATCATCCACACAGCGGGGATCATGACGACTATGACCACGCCAATTGGCACTAGCCCCAAAAAACTACCGATACCGATTAAGAAGGCGGCTAAACCTGCCAACATCACCCTTGTGGAACCTCTGCTCGTGACCTTCTCGACATTGTCTAAATGAGCCGCAAGAGTCGTGTGCTGTTCTTCGCTTAACTCCCCCTGACGGTTGCACTGGGGGCAAGCCGACAAGCGTTCATCTTGAATTGCTTTGGCCTTTTTCCAATTAGCCGACCATTGATGGCCACATTGCTCACACGTTAGAACGGCCATCGTGTCCAACGGCCACTTTTCCTTTTGCATCATGATGTCCTTATCTGGGTTCGCTTATGGCTCATGTCGGTCGTGCGTTTTATCTAAAGGGCAGAGTGGGGTAAGACGCATGAGGTGCCTTAGGCACGTCTACCCCAAAGCGTTTCTCGATATCCCCCATCTCCACAAACTTTTCGCCGCGCTGGTAAGCGGCTCGCAAGTGCTCACTCAGTTCACTCACGGCTTGGGAAGGCTTAGCCCATTGGGATTCGGGTAAGGGCTTCGACCACTCAGCTAGCCAGTCACGGGGCACGGCTTTAGGCAGGATGTGCTTCATGCGGTACTCGGTGTACCAGTGGGCGAAGCGAGCATGCTCCCATAGCCGCTTGCGCCGAAAGCGCCGCCATCGGGCGCTGTCATTCGTACGCTCGCATTCGGCTTTTTCACGCGCCACGTAGGCGTCGTACCACTCCACGCCCCACTCCTTGGCGGAAGGCGTAATAGCATCAGCGCCTTCTTCCATAAAGCGACGAATGTACTCCCACTGGGCCAGCGCCCCCGGTAGGCCGCCCACGCCGACGATAATGCCCGCCCCTGGCAGAGTGTAGCCAGGGCGCTCCGGGTCGGGCGGCAGCAGCGCAAAGTTCCAGCCAAAGCCAGTGACCGCCCCAGGCCCCAGGTTGGGTTTAAACCTACAGACTGCGACGACATCTTCCCAGGGCACCAGCACCGTGCGGCGCTCACGCTTGCAGACTCGGCAGATGAGATCGTAAAGAGGGGGATAAACGAAGAAAAAGGCAAACCCACCAACATGCATCAGCAAAAAGCCAAAGGGAAAACTCTCGCGAGCACCGCGCAGCCACTCGCCTATTTCGATGATGCCCATAAACCCAGAGGCAGTCACCGCCAGGCCAGCCGTCGACGCTAGCCACAGATTTTGAGGAGCTGGCAGCCAGAAACGACTTGGAGGATCGACCACAAAGGCCAGTTCACGACGCTGGCGGTGCAACCGAATGGGCGGCATACGTTTGAATAACGTATTGAGCCAGAGAATTGCCAGAGTAAAGACGAATAGAAAACTTGCATACAGTCCTCCCCCCCATACTGCAAATGCTACCTCTTGCATCGTGTTTTTCATAAGGGTTGCCAGAACAAGTATTAAGCAAAACCCACTCATACAAGTCATACCTACACTCAGCATATGCCCCGCTGTCATCATGCTATCCGGACTTGCGCCCTGGCGAATATCCATAGTGGCTTCATCGTGGCGTACATCGATTTGGGCCAAATCCACTGCGTATTCGCTGTCTGTAGGCAGTGGTAAGGGGCTTAAACAGTACTGTTCGCCCCCGGCGCGGCTTTCCCGCCCGCCTGCGCGCATGGGCGGTAGCGCGTTTTGGGGAGTCGTTTTAAACATACGGCGATTATGCCCGTTCCGCCTTCGACCGGAACGGATATGACGGATAAGGGGCCTGTACGGCAGTTGGGGCCGCTAYCCCAAAGCGTTTCTCGATATCMCCCATCTCCACGAACTTTTCGCCGCGCTGRTAAGCGGCGCGCAAGTGCTCACTCAGTTCACTCACGGCTTGGGAAGGCTTAGCCCATTGGGATTTGGGTAAGGGCTTCGACCACTCAGCTAGCCAGYCACGGGGCACGGCTTTAGGCAGGATGTGCTTCATGCGGTACTCGGTGTACCAGTGAGCGAAGCGAGCATGCTCCCATAGCCGCTTACGTCGAAAGCGCCGCCAGCGGGCCATGTCGTTGGTGCGTTCGCATTCAGCTTTTTCACGCGCCACGTAGGCGTCGTACCACTCCACGCCCCACTCCTTGGCGGAGGGTGTAATGGTATCAGCGCCCTCTTCCATAAAGCGGCGAATATACTCCCACTGGGCCAGAGCCCCCGGCAACCCGCCCACGCTGACGATGATACCTGCCCCGGGCAGGGTGTAACCGGGGCGCTCTGGGTCTGGCGGCAGGAGCGCAAAGTTCCAGCCAAATCCGGTGATTGCCCCTGGGGCCAGGCTAGGATTAAAGCCGCATACTGCAACCACGTCTTCCCAAGGCACTAACACCGTACTCCGCTCACGCTTAAAAAGCCTGCAGATGGCGTCATACATCAGTGGGTAAATGAAGAAAAAGGCTAGCCCCCCAATATGCAACAGCATAAAGCCGAGCGGAAAACTTTCCCGAGCACCGCTTAGCCACTTGTCTATTTCAATGATGCCCATGAACCCAGAGGCACTCGCAGCTATGCCAACTATAGAAATGAGCCAAAGGTTATGAGGCGCGGGAAGCCAAAAGCGGCTGGGAGGATCAACCACAAAAGCCATTTCGCGGCGCTGGCGATTTAGCCTGATAGGCGGCATGCGCTTTAATACTAAGTTAACCGCTACGATGCCAGCGAAGAACACAAAGAGACAAACGAAATAGAGCCCCCCCCCCCCCCCAAGTTATAAACGCTATGTTATAAAAAGAATTTTTAGCAACGGCGATTATTAATAGTAGTAAACCAAAGCCGCTCATGAATACGGCACCTACACTCAACATATGCCCTGCCGTCATCACGCTATCTGGGCTAGCGCCCTGGCGAATATCCATGGTGACGTCATCGTGACGCACATCGATATGGGCTACATCCACCGCGTGTTCGCTGTCCACGGGGAGTGGCAAGGGGCTCAAGCAGTACTGCTCCCCGCCGGCGCGGCTTTCCCGTTCGCCTGCGCGCATGGGCGGTAGCGCGTTTTGGGGAGTCGTTTTAAACATACGGCGATTATGCCCGCTCCGCCTTCGACCGGAACGGATATGACGGATAAGGGGCCTGTACGGCAGTTGGGGCCGCTACCCCAAAGCGTTTCTCGATATCACCCATCTCCACGAACTTTTCGCCGCGCTGATAAGCGGCGCGCAAGTGCTCACTCAGTTCACTCACGGCTTGGGAAGGCTTAGCCCATTGGGATTTGGGTAAGGGCTTCGACCACTCAGCTAGCCAGTCACGGGGCACGGCTTTAGGCAGGATGTGCTTCATGCGGTACTCGGTGTACCAGTGAGCGAAGCGAGCATGCTCCCATAGCCGCTTGCGCCGAAAGCGCCGCCAGCGGGCCATGTCGTTGGTGCGTTCGCATTCAGCTTTTTCACGGGCCACGTAGGCGTCGTACCACTCCACGCCCCATTCGCGGGCTGCAGGCGTAATAGCATCAGCGCCGTCTTCCATGAAGCGACGAATATACTCCCACTGGGCCAACGCCCCCGGCAGCCCGCCCACACTGACGATAATGCCCGCCCCAGGCAGAGTGTAGCCAGGGCGCTCCGGGTCGGGCGGCAGCAGCGCAAAGTTCCAGCCAAAGCCAGTGACCGCCCCAGGCCCCAGGTTGGGGTTAAACCCACAGACTGCGACGACATCTTCCCAAGGCACCAGCACCGTGCGCCGCTCGCGCTTGCAGAGTCGGCAGATGAGATCGTAAAGGGGGGGGTAAACGAAGAGAAAAGCCATGGAGGACGTATGGATGATGAAGACTGTAAGCGGAAATAAATCCTCGGAACCTCGAAGCCACTCAGCTAATTCCACTACTACAATTAACCCACTCCCCATAGCGATAGCCCCTATGATAGAGACTACCCATAGATTATGAGGAGCGGGAAGCCAAAAGCGACCTGGAGGGTCAACCACAAAGGCCACTTCACGGCGTTGACGATTTAAACGAATGGGAGGCATACGCCTGAGTAGTGTATTCATCCAGACTATGCTGAGCATAAACACAAACAGGAAAACGGTATAGAGTCCCCCCCCCCATGCGGCTGCAAACTGAGGATTAGGAGGAAATCCTCCGATGCCCACCCATATGATAAGAAAAATTATCATTATGGCGGTGACGCCCACGCTCAGCATATGCCCTGCCGTCATCATGCTATCCGGGCTGGCACCCAGGCGAATATCCATGGTGACCTTATCGTGGCGCGCATCGATATGCGCCACATCCATGGCGTACTCACTATTTACCGGTAGCGGCAAGGGGCTTAGGCAGTACTGTTCCCCGCCGGCGCGGCTTTCCCGTTCGCCTGCGCGCATGGGGGGCAACGCTTTATTGGGAGTCGTTTTAAACATGCTTCATCCTTGTTCAGGGTGCCCAGGGGGTAAGCGGCATGCTGGGCCAAGTACCTATTTTAACGCTACTGAAAAAACTCTCCGTCAGGGCTTCCACCCTACGCCACTCGCTAGTCAGGGAGCGGCCACGGCGATGCAACTCGTAGACCTGGGTGGAGGATTCGCCGTTGAGCCGTAAGCGCACTACCAATCGAACAAAGTGGAACTGGCTCAGCACCTCGGGGGCAAAGTGATAGGTGACATCTGTGCCGTTCCTTTCAGAGGCCTGATGCGAATAGGCCAGGACGTCCCGGGTGAGTTCCTGATGAGCACCGCTCATTGGAACGCCCCAGAGCCCAAAAGAGAGGGTTTCCTCGTCTGCTAGCTGGCCGCCTGGCATGGTCAAACGGAAAGCCAGATCGCTGGGAGCGGGACCAGGCCCTGGGCCTGCATGCGGTGCTGCCACCCCTTGCCGTTCTACTACCGGATCACTACCGCTCAATTTGCCCAGTTCCTGCTGGTGTTCTTCAAGGCCTTCATATTCGCTGCGTTGCCCCCAATAGGAGCGCTGGCACCAGCGCTGTACCGGGCTCAGCGAAAAGCGGCTGGCCAGTAAGTCCCCAGCGACCAGCAGCAGCGTGCTGGCAGCAACAAACCAGCCTACGGGTCCGGCAAATTTCAGAAGCAATAGCCGCCACTGGGCGGCGGGGGCACCCAATATTTTGCCCATGAGACCCATACTCCCCAAGAATAAGCCCCCACCCGCCGTACCCGTAGCACCTAGCAGCGCCACCTGAGTGGCTAAACGTTCAGACTGCGTCTCAGCTCGCCCAAGTTTTTGAGACTGTCTAAGCATCTCGAATGCACCTGCCACCCCGCCAACTAGAGCAACAGCACTCATTGCTTTATTTGCCACTCGCGCCCAGCGCTCCAACTGTGCAGGGCTGCCTGCTGCGGCCCTCAGTTCTGCCTGGGCGACTTGTTGGAATGCACGACCTTCATAGAGTTTGCGATGGCGGGCATCGACTAATATCTCTCGTATGGCCAGCAGGGCTGCAGCAGTACCAAGTCCTTGGGCTACAGTATTGCCGAGATATTCAAGGAACCGCTCATGGCTTCGCTCTGCTTGCAACAACTCTTTCATAGCCACGCATGCAGCAATAGCGCCCAAGGCCGACAAACTTCCGTTCACCAAGACCCCCATCGCCCGGGCTACCGATACTTCGTTCTGCTCATTACGTATCAGGGTATCTAGCGTGCTGCGCATCGTCTCATGGGGCTGGTGGGCAAGCTCCTTGAGCGCAGTGCGCTCAGCCAGCGCGGCTCGCGTCGCCACCTGGCTCAAACCGCCCACTTTTAGCGCATGCGTACCGTTTTCATTGGCGGGGAAACTATGCTCTGCCAGTTCGTCTAATGCCTCGCTTATCAACTGCTGTTGCTGTTTGATTTCCGAGGCTTTGTTGCGGATATTGTTGGCGTGGTATTGATCAGCTGCGCGGCGATGGCTTTGGCTTGTTCCTCGCCTGGAAGCTTGTTTTATCTCTGCCTCCCGCTCCTGGTAATAGCGCTCCAATTCCTGCTCCAACCGCCGAAGCTGTGATAAGGAGCGTTCTGCCTTGGTGATGGCTTGCTGTAACTTCCCTAGCACCGTTTGGTCGGGTATGTCCCAGCCCATTTCCAGCAGCCCCAGGCGCTCAACAAACATCAGCCGCTGGCCTTCGGGTAACATGCCGGCCATATTGGCAAAGCGTTGTGGTAGTTCCATTTGCTGCGCATCATCCAGCAATGTCTTGATCACCGCTTCACCGAGCATCTTTTCTTTGAAATAGACCTCTCCGGCAATATCTGCAGCGACTTCGTCGCTAAGACCCGCGATGCTACGAAAACGCAGACCTGTTTGCTGCTCGATAGTGCCCTGCCATGCTTGGTAGTTTCCTAACGCGCCAGCGGCGGCCATCAGTGCCGCCGCCTGCGTTAAGGCTTTTTGCGGGCCTCCCAGCTCAGTCAGAAAGGTCTCAATAAAGGTGTCAGTCGGCTGAAAGTGGAGCAGATGGGCCGTGGTGGGAACATCCCCCATATAGTGTTGAGACAGGAAGTCTCCTTGCCCACACAGGGCCAGGGTTTCCACCGCGCAATGTTCCAGCTTACTGGTGAAGCTGATGTGTAATTCGTCTTCTCGATCCAGCAGCAGTGCATAGTTGTGCCATACAGGTAATAAGCCAGCCAAATCCTGCCCTATCTCCCGATAAGCGGTTTGCCAACCCTCTTCAAGCCCGTTGGCATACGTTAGAAAGTCTTGCAATTCCTGCTGACGAATAACATCGACAATGCCATGGGGGGCTAAAGCGTAGTTTCCGCCAATCACTTCGTTAAAGTGGGCCTGTTCGCTTTGCTCGACAAACGCTTTTACCGCTTCAGACTCCGTGCCAAGCCGTTCGGCAAGGTGTTCGCTCAGGGCATCAATATCTTCGTCAATAGGTTGTAATGCGCCCCCGATAAAACCGGGGTGCCCGCCCGAACTTGCAGCAACTTCTTCTTCCCTTTCACGGCGCTTTTCATATAGATCTGCCAATTCGCGTAGATCAGCTTGGTCATCATTCTCGGCATTGCCTAACCATTCAGGAATATTGCCTTGGCCCGCATTAGCGGCATGTGGAGAAAAATCCAGGCGCATAAAACCATCAATCGTGCGCGCAGCAAAGTTTTCGGTTTGGTAGTTATCATGCCAGTTCCCTTGCTGCTCGGCATGGCATGCCCACGCCTGCGATAAATCTTTTAACCGCCCGGGGATATCTTCAATGATTAAACAAGCGCTATCTTGCTTATACTCGCTCGTTATAGCCGCCACTATGCTACTGGCCCCTGCAAGCTGCCATTCTTTATCGCTTTCCTCAGCCTCGCACCATGCATAGCTACCTGTATCCAACTGGTTTTGCTCACCTGATGGCTCGGGGGCCTCCGGGATACGTCGATGGTCGCCGACGTCATCGGCTAAAGCACTCGCTATATCGTCAGGGTTGAGTAGGTGTGACGTACCATTCCCTGGGCAATAAGCGCCTACATTTACGCGGGTCATGACCAAGTCGCGAAATGCCTCCTGGCGCAACATGGAAACATGCAGAGGTGTCAGTTCAAGAGGGCTATAGAGCACCTGTACCGAGCCTTCTCGCTTGATGACGACGGGGTCGCCACTTCCGTCTGGCTCTACCTTGAACACCTGTACTTCATCGGGCATTAGGCTGTGGACAAGATAAAGCCAGCCACTGCGAATGGGTCGAATACCTGAGCGGCGAAACGTACCCTCATGGGTTGGAGAAAACCCTGGTAGCGCAGCCGCAAGATCCGCTTCATCGGCTTCGGCAATCGCGTATCGCACAGGTACCAATTGAAGATCGGTGCGCGTTAATGGACATTGCCCCTGCGCCTGGCCTGGATCATTGTCTGGCTGGCTTTCCGCAACGCGCTGCGCTTCCGTCATGGAGTCGCTCATACTTGTTTCTCCGTATTCATGAGCCGCGAAGACGCCTCCGCTGCGGCTTTCAATCGTTCCATTGGCGCTCGTTGGTCAGGTCGTTGAAGTAAGGCCGCCATATCAGGCATGACATGATCATCCAGTGCCTGCTCTCCATGCGCGCCCAGAATATTGGCCATGTAGTAATGTGCTCGCCGACCCGTAAATCCCAATTCTCTCGTCAGGTGGATAACTCTTTCTGCGGCAAGGTGGGAGCCACCATGCGCACTCAAAAACACGCCAGAGGAAAAAAAGGTGTCAAGGTGAGTAGACAGCTCTTCAGCAAAGCGCTCCCAAGCAATGTGGCTTAGCGCATCTAGGTGTGCCTGCTGCAGTTGAAAGCTTGCCTCGCGCTGAGAACGCTCCGTACGCTCATTGGCAACCTCATACCAGCTCACCTCGCCATGCTTATTCACCGGGAACCAAGCGGTTTCCATATCTCCCAGTAATTCACTTTGCTGGGGTGACATTTCCGCACTGAGAAGAAGCCTCATGACATCCGCCGACGCCACTCGCAGGATTTTTTCCCCTTCCAATGGGTGTTCAACGAAGAGTAACCATCGTAAGTGCTGTAGCAGCTCGTCAAACCCGGCTGAGCTTGCGAACCCCCATCCCCACTTTCCCTCCACGCCACTCTCCAGAAAGCGCTTCCAGAGAGGATCGTTATCCTGAAGTTGAACCAAACACGGCGAAATGCCCCGGCACCCCTCCAGCGGCGTACCCAAATAAAGCGGTTCGTAAGTAGGGGACTCAACCTGCTCATAAAGCCATCTTTCCAACGGCTCCAGCTGGAGGCCGTCCAGTACCAGATAACGATTTAGCCAGTGGTCGTTGACATGCACTGGAGACGAAATGGCCCGCAACCCTTCCATGCCTTACTCCTGGTTATCCAGAGGCGTGCAGGGCTGAGTTAATGCCATTTCCTGTCTAAGTGCGGCGTCCTGTCGTGGCGGCTCAACTCTGGTGAACTGAGGAGCGGCCTCCACCTCCTCCGGCAACCGCGGCCCCTGCGCGGCTTGCCCGCTACCACTGCCTGGGCTGCCGCCGGAGTTGATCTTGACCTGTGGACCTACAATGGTGACGCCGCTGGGGTCGATTTTCAGAAAGCTACCCCCGGCCTTGAGGGTGATTTCGGCGCCTGCTTCGATCACGACCTTCATGCCGGCCTTGTGGTGTACTTCCTGCCCGGCTTCCAGCAGCTGCGCTCGGCCGACTTTTTCGTGGCGGGTGCCGTCGATCATCAGGTGGTCGTCGCCGTCGACCTTCGTATGGCGGTTGTTATGCACCGTGTGGTGATCGTCGTTATCGATCTCGCTGATGCGGTCGTTGTGCACCTTGAGGTGGCTGTCGCGGCGGATTTCTTCGGTGCGATCATTGAGCGTCAGCAGCTCCAGGTCTTTCTGGGCGTGGAGCCAGATTTGCTCTTCGCCCGCTTCGTCTTCAAAGCGCAGCTCATTGAAGCCTTCTGCCTTGTGGCTTTGGGTGCGCAGCACCGTGCGGGTCTTGTGCTCGGGGAGTGGGTACGGCGCGGTATTGACCGCGTGGTAGGTGCGTCCGGTGACCAAGGGCTGGTCCGGGTCGCCTTCCAGAAACGAGACAATCACCTCGTGGCCAATGCGGGGGATGGCGATGCTGCCGTAGCCGCCGCCTGCCCAGCCCTGAGCGACCCGTACCCAACAGCTTGCCGTTTCATTGGGTTCGGCATAGCGGTCCCAGGGGAACTGGACCTTGACCCGGCCGTGTTCGTCGCAGTGAATCTCTTCGCCGTCGGGGCCGACCACAAAGGCGACCTGGGGGCCGTCGACACGGGGCTTGGGATTTGGCGTGGCCCGCCAGGGCGCATCGCCGGGGATCAGCGTGACCTGGTTGTAATAACGGGTCATACCGTTTGCATCACCCTGGGTGATGCCGTCCTCTTCCAACGCCTGGGGTTGCTCGCCGTGGTGAGTAACGCTAATGGCCTGCCAGTCGCGGTTGAGGCTGTCGGTGTCGTGGTCGGTCAGCGTGAAGCGCAGGCCGGGGGCGAGCTCGGGCAGGTCGCTTTCGGCGCTGGCAGTAATCGCCTCACGGCGCAGCTGTTCCAGTCGAATGCGGGTAAACGGCTCGCCGGAAGCGTCCTGCTTGTAGCGGCCGGGGTAGTCATAGTGTTCGTAATCCACTTGCTGGCCGTGCTGCTCGACGTCCCGCCCCAGGTGGTCGTGCAATTGAGCGTAGGCGGGATTTTTAAAGCTGTAATCCTTGAGCGTGGCGGACGAACTCGCCACCCGGGCGGTGTGGCTAAGCTTGCGTACATGGCGCGTGGGCGCAGTGCCCCCGGCACGGCTGTGGTACGTGCRCTCGCCGAGATGGGTCAGTACCTGCGGGTCATCGGCAAACACCAGCCGATGGGCGCCGTTGGCACTATCTTCGAACTCATGAAAGTAAAACAGGCCTTCTTCGGCGGCCAGGCGCTCGATAAAGGCAAGGTCAGTCTCACGGTACTGCACGCAGTACTCGCGCTCGGCAAGCTCGCGGGTGACCGCAAAGGCTACGTCCCGGATGCCGCGCTCGTCGCATAGGGTATTGATAATGGTGAGCGGGTCGACTTTCTGAAAGATGCGCGAGTTGTGGCGCAGCGAGAGGCGCCAAAGTGCCGGGCGCAGTAACAGGGAGTAGAAGGTACGCCGGTGGCCACGGTCGCCCCGGCCAAATTCGCTGACAATACCGTGCACCCGGCGTAGCGGTTCGCCGTCCTGCCAGATGGTCAGGGTGGCTTCGCGATCCAGGAGGTCGGCGGCATCCAGACTGCCGTCGCGGCTGGCCAGGTTGAGCGCCAGCTCGAAAGGCTGGGAGAGCGCTTCGCGGTGGGTAAAGTCAATCACCGCGATGTCGTCAACACCGGGGAGCGTTAGGGTGAATTGCAGACCTGTGCTTGTCATATCAACTGCCCTCCCCTGAGCCAGAGCCAATCACCACGCCGCCGCAATCCACCGCGTGGCCCGTCAGTGAAGCCGGTTTGCCATCGATTAAAATAGTGCTTGAACCCTGTGCGATGGCACGTGGGTGTGGCGGATGGTCGGGTTTGTCATGTGGTGCCAGAGGGTCACCCACGCGGGCGATTGGCTTGCCGTCCATCACCACCGTGCCACTGCCTGCAGTGACCGGTGTCGGTGGAAAGCCATCGTGGTCGGTCCCCATGTCACCGACGAGTACAAATTTCTGGCCCATTGCGCTACTCCTTTTGCAATCCTGCTTATTCGTGCTTGGTCGCCCTGCTCATTTATCCCGCTCATTCATCCCACATGGCAGGCGCTTCATAGCTGGCGACGTCGAAGGCATCTACGTATTGGCGGCTGAACCCCGCTGCCTCGAGGCTATCGATGGCGGAGTGGCAAGAAACCGGCAGGCGTGTTTGCAGCGGTACGCCATTCAAGCTGCGGCGTACGGCTCTCAATAGCCGCGTGCCATGACCACTGCCTTTCCACTCCTGGCTGATGTAGAAAAACCGCAGCTGCCAAGCGGCCTCATCATCGGGCCGACAGGCAAGTACCATACCCAGCGGGGGGCCCTCGCCAAGATGCAGTGCTAGCAGGCGCCCCTGCCAATGCATCACTTGGCCCTCCACTTGCTGGAGCCATAGGCCACGGTGAACGGTGAATTCCAGTGCGCGGCGCAATGTTTCAAGCACGCTGTTATCACGTAGCACCCAGGGCGAATGCCCCTTGGCATCTGCCTGGTAGACCGCTTCGAGAAACTTATCGATATCCTCATCGCGCGCCGACTCTAACGGGCGGGCACGCTTCACACCTTGACGCGCAGGGTGCGAAGCGGGCCGGGTATTACCCGAGGTAAACAGCTGCTTAAGTTGCTTAAGCATCGTTATCTCGCTCCGCATAGAGTGCTGACGGCAGTTGGAAGCCTGTCACCTGTGAGCGCGTAAAGGGATTGGGCGCCCCGTTGGCAAACAGGCGATAGCGCATCGTACCGCCGTCAACGTTGAAGCGCAGTTCCAGCTCACGCTCGCCAACGTTGGTGATATCGGCCTGTTCCAGCAGGCGGAACCATGCCCAGGCGCCATCCCGTGTCATGCTGCGAGGCGAGCGGTTGACCTCACTGGGCACCATCGTGACACGGCTCTCCGTTCCACCCCGCAGCGAGTTGGGCCATACCATCGACACGCGCTGGCTGGGGCTATGGGCATACTCGATCAGTTGGCCATCCACGCTAATCACGCTTCGCCGTTTATCGGGGCTCAGGCTGATGGGTTCGAGGGCAAACTCAACGTCCAGGGCACCATCCCGGCTGAAGTAAGCACGCCGAATCTGCTCGGCCTGGTCAACCGCGCTATGCACGCTGTCACGCAGTATCGAATTACCCTGGGCATCCACTAGATGCTCGGGGGCGCCCTCAATGAAAGGCTTGAGGTTATCTTGATAGAAAGCATCCAAGGTGCCGTCGGGCGCAAAGAAGTCCTCGAAGTCGCTCAGCGACACGTCCCGGCTTGCATTGGGTACCAGGGGATAACGCCCGGCCAGCCGCTCCTGGTAGGGTGCCACGACATCATCAAGCCATTGGCGTTCGAGGTGGCGAGTGGCGCTGGCCATCAATAGCTGCCAGCTTTGGTCGGCCAAATCCTGCAGCATGCCACCCACCGGCTGAGGCGTGTTTTCGGCTATTTTTTCCAGGTTATTGATGGGGTCGTCACCCCGCAGCGATAGACGATCACGCACGTTCACAAAGGCAGCACGACCGGCGTCACCGGATTCTTCAATATCGAGCAGATAGTCGCGTAGCTCAGTGACAGCCGCCTTGATTTCCTCTAGTGAAGACGGATTATCATCGCGGGCTTCGCTGAGTTGATTGATGGGTGTGAAAGGCTGTTCAATCTGGGCAGCGAGTTCATAGCGCGGGGAGTGCCTTAATGCCTCACGCGCTTTTTCATCGTCTTCTGGAAGCTCTGGATAAAGGCTTGTGTTGTGCTCAACGGCCGATAGCAAACGATCCAGTGGACGCTTGGCACCCACCAGGGCGTCGGCCACCACAATGGCTTGATGAATATCCGGCAGGGGAACCAGTTGGGTATCGCGCAGGGCATCGCGCCAGCTGACATGGTAGTCACTGACATAGTGCTCACGCAGGGCGGTTTTCAACTGCTGTTTATCAGCGTCGCTGAAGTTGATGTCGTCGCGCTGACCCAGCGTCCACGCATCGATGAGCGCTAACTCAGTCGCATGCTCCAACTCTTGTAAAAAGTAGTTCTCAAAACCCTCACGCGTGAGCAAATACGGTAGCGTCACATGGTCCGGGTTGTCGTTGCGAGCCATGAAAACGGTATCAAACAGCGTGCCCACACGCCGCCGTAGATCCAAGGGGTCACCTTCACGACTTCCCGCTGTTTTCAATGCCTCATACACGCGCTCATCGATCGGCTGGCGTGACAGTTCCTCCTGAGCGGCGACCAGGCTGCCCCTGAGTGGCTCCATCGCCTGCTTGGCTCGCTGGCTGCCATCCGCGATATGCCCTTCCAGATCGGTATGGGCCATGGCGAAGTCAAGGTGATCCAGGAGGCGCTCCTGGACCGCGCCCTGCTGGGGAAAGTCGCCTTGCCAGCGCCGAGCCATGAAACGCATCACCCGGTCTGGCTGACGACCGCTGGCGTCGGACATCATGCGTAGCACGCGCAGCAGGGCGAGTTTTGCATTGCTGCCTGCCTCGGCGCGGTTCATGTCATCCATGATGCCGATCATCAAGGCGGGCAGGAATTGATGCTCAAGCATCGCCACGTAGGCACGCTCTACCTGAGCACCGATGACATGCCCCTGATACAGCCCCATGTCTGCCAGGTACGGGGTATGGGTACGGTATTCATCGAAGGTTTCCAGCGCGCTGCGTAAACGATCAAGCGGCTCCAGCAGTTCATAACCGGTGGGATCATCACTTCTGAAAGCCTCAGGATCAGTGGCCAGAAAGGTTTCGGCACGGGCTTCCACGGCAGATAAGGAGACGCTGTTTTTCTGATAAAAATGCGTCCAGCCCCCCACCAGGACCACGCCCATGATCAGGCAGGCCGCCAGGCTTATATTGCGCGTGCGGCGACGCTGCCGGGTCACGCGGGCATTGTCACCCGCCAGCCCCGCTTCGGGATAAATGATATTTTCGAACAGTTCCTCGGTAAAATAGAGGGCGCTGCGCGTCGCCCGGTGAGCGGGCTGAACGCTTTCATCCATGCCATAGCGGCGAGCAGCGGCACCCACGAAGGGGTCTTCGGGCACTCCCTGCTGATAGACCGAGGTAAAGTAGGTACCGCGCACCATGGCGGCCGTCGAGAAACGATCGCTGGAAAGCGACTCGGTCAAAAAGCCCAGCAGCACATCGCGAAGCCCGGCCAGTTGACGCACGAAACGGAATACGGACTCGCGCTCTTCCCGGTCTCGGCATTCCGACAACATGGTGGGCAGTTGCTTGTTCAGACGCGCAAGCATTTCGTCGTACTCGGCTTCGAATTCGGCTTCCCACTTCCCTTGGGTTTCCATTGAGGTAGGGGTAAACGTAAAACCCAGCGGAGCTTTGCGGGCGGCGCGGGAGTAATGCCGGAAAAAGTCGTCAAAACCATGCAGCAAATCCATTTTACTGAAGGTGACATACACCGGCAGTCGTGTGCCGTGACGTTCCATGAGTTCACGCAACCGGGTGCGCAACAGTGCCGCATAGGCCTTGCGCACGGCGACCTGGGCATGGCTTAAACGAGCGAGATCAAGCACCAGAACAACGCCATCGAGTGGCCGCTGGGCACGATTACGTTCCAACCACTCCACAAAGTGGTCCCACAACCGACTCTGAAGCGCTTGGGGCTCGCCGCCTTCCATCGCGCCCTGGGTGAGCAATTCACCGTCAGGATCGATCAGTACGGCTTGGTCACCGATCCACCAGTCAAAGCCAAGATGCCCTTGTTTGGTGCTTTGACCCGAGGCTTTCATCACATGGGTCAACGCAAAGTTCTGGCCAGAGCGGTTGATAAGGCTGGTTTTGCCGGCATTCTCTACCCCCATGACCAGATACCAGGGCAAGCGGTATCGGCTACTGTCACCCCCGCCCAGGTTGGCGGTAATTTCACTCAGAACGTTGTTGAGTGCCGTTTCCTGACGCTCCACCTGGAGCATCACCGGGTCTTGCTGGCGAGCCTCTTCCTGCTCACGCTCGTCATTCAACGAGCGTAACCGCCGTGCAAGGCGTACCCCCCAGATCACGACGACCACGGTGACGATGGCCAACGTCGCTAGCAAGCGGTTGGTCAGCGGGGCCAGGGGCGTTACGCCAAAGACCTCCCAGCGTGGCCCCAGCCACCAAATGGCAATCAATAACGCCACCACCAGCAGCGCCCAAAGCAGCGTTGAAAGCCGTAACAGTCCTTTTGCCTTGTTGCTCTTGGCCTTGGCACTATTGTGCGCGGTCTGTGCTCTAGATAGGCCCGGCACCCAGCGGCCCAGCTTTGATTTTAACGTTGACCACATTAGCCTTTATCCCTCGTCCCTTGTATTAACGATATCGTCAGTGCGATGCATTGAGTGCGGCTTCCAGCCGCGAGACCAATGTCGGCTCCCACTGCTCTAGCGCCAGCGCCGTGACTGTTTGGTGAAGCGTTCGGTAGTGCTGCTGAGCCAGACTTTCCAGTCCCGCTTCATGTAACAAATCTGCGCTTGCCAAACGCCAATAGGCGCTATCACGTGGCGAGCGGGCACGACTCAATCCTTGATCAAGCACTTTTAACGCGGCTCCGACATTGCCATCCGCCATGGCATCGCGAGCCTCTTGCAAGCCTGCCTGCCAAGCTTCCCCACCGTCGCTTGATGCTCCCGCACCCTGCGAACTGCTGAACAACCACCGTTTTGTTTCATCATCAATAAATGCCACCCCGTTATTAAAGGCCAGGGTGTCGATACCCGATAACCGCTCCACAAAGCGCTGGGCTTCCTCACGAATCGCCTCGGCGCAGCGGGGGTGCCCTAACTGTTTCGCAACCCCTGCGCTCAAGCGATGGCCTTCCAGCCAATAAGGGCTCAACGTCAGACTGTTCTCAATACGCTCCCACAGGTCGTGATCGCTTCCCCGCGCAATCGCGTCGCGGTAATCGGCAACCCGGTCAGCTGAAACAGGCGCCAGTTCGGTTTTACCGTCCTCCCTGGCATTGGGAAGTGCCTGAATCGCGCCCCAGATCGCGAAACGACGCAATCGATAGGCCAAAGGTTCTCCGGGGGTTTGCTCGAGCAGGAAATCGGCCATCTTCAACAAGCTTTGGCGATTCGAGCGCTCGTTTCCGGCTTCCATGCGCAGCTCAGGCGCTTTGGCTGAAGAGGGCTGCGTTGTCGTCGCCGACTGTCTATTCGCATCAGGCTGGTCAGGCAGCGTGTTGTCCGACGGCGTTGTCTCGGCAGCGGACGTTGATGCTGTCGGCCGTTGGGCAAGCAATTGTCGGCTCAGCTCATCCAGATTCTGCCCGGGCAACGCGTTCGCTTCTGCTTGCTGCTGGAGCTCTTCAAGCGATGCCTGACAGGCCTCAAATTCATCCTCTGCGTTGTGAAAATCGAGGCTCGACACCAACTTCACGCTGCGCTGGGTGAACTGCTGAAATAAACGGGTACGTAGCTTGGCACCCCGGCTGCCCGAGAACGGGTAAGCCTGTGACCACCAGGGCTGGTCAACGCTGCGGGCAAGCAGCCGCAGCGAAAGCGCAAATCGCACGCCATTCCCGCCGTGCTGCAGGCAATGCACTAAGTGCCCCAACACCTTTAGGTCCTTGCCTTTGTCGCTCAGCATCCGCACGGCAAGGGTTTCAGCGGTGTCCCAGTCAACGTGGGCATGCTGCAACGAGCCTACCTTCATCATTTCTTCATCGAGCGCCAGATAGTCATTGGTGTCTTCCAGCGGCTCGCCGACGGGGTGCCCTTCATCGTTAACGTTCAGCGGAGCCAACACGGGCGTTAGATGATCTTCAACGGTGATGCGCATTGAGTGACTCCTTTACCAGCGACACGCATTGCGCAGTGGTTGAATATCCTCACGAAGGCCTGATACATCAAAGCGCAGCCCGTCCAAGGCACTCTCATCACTGCGTAATGTCAGTTCCTCTGCACTAAGTAATTGGCGAAGGGTATCGATGGCAGGCAAACCGCGGCCGCCGCTAATCACCTGCCCACCGTCACGAACCCGCCACTGCTGCTCAATAACGCCTCCATGACCGGTAAGCTCAAGCGTCACTCGGGCGCTATCTATGGCTACCGGCATATGCAGTTGAAACCGGGTAATCAGCTTTTCACAGGCCATCACCATGATGGGCCTGGGCGGTGTGGTGCCTAATGCGGGCACACTGATCAGCACGTCGCTGCCCGCTTCGCGTATGATCAACCCCATGTCGTCGCCGGAGCGCGCCGCCTCCTGGCGTTCAATGGCGTGCCATAACGCGGGCAATTCGCTGGTGTCGACGCTTGGCGTTGGCGTTTTAAACAGCGCGTCGTAGCAGTTCAGGCGCTCTAAACGGGAGGACTCCTCGGCGCATGCCCGGGCATTTTCCAGCAACGCTGTGGACCCTTCCGCGCGGGAGGGGTGGCTTAATAGCGTCAATAGCAAAAGCAAACCACCGGCTAAGACGTGGCGGTTTAACAACATCGTGTTCATTTGGTATCCAGTTCTAATAGCTGGCATTTATGGGCCAGGGTTCGCTTGGGTAAACCGAGGCTTTCTGCTACCTGGGCACGATTGCCCCCGAACCGCCGCAAGCGTTGACGGATAATGGCGGACTCGACATCGCGCAGGGCTTGGCGCAGGTCATCAATGTCATCGGGTAGTGCGAACCCAGCGTCTTCCGTCACCTCCGATGCCGATGAGGCTTGATCGCTTTGTTCACCTGGCAACAGGTAAGCGTCGATATCGGCCCCCTGAGGCGTCATGGCGCAGGCATAATCAATCACGTTTTTTAGTTCGCGGACGTTGCCCGGGTAATCGCGGCGATACAGCAGGCGCAGTGCGGCGGGGGTAATGCCCATTTCGTCCCGTCCTTCGCGTTCACAAAAGTCGCGAATAAAGGACTGGGCTAACGTGGCAATATCGTCGCGCCGTTCGCAAAGTGGTGGCAATTCAAGAGGGAACTGGCCTAACCGGTAGTAAAGGTCTGCGCGAAACCGCTGCTCACGAATCTGTTCACGCAGCGGTTGATGCGTGGCCGCCACCAGGCGCAAATTCGCGCAGCGTTCCTCACTGGCCCCGAGCGGTCGGTAGCGGCCGCTTTCCAGCACACGCAACAGTTTGGCTTGCAGGGCTAACGGCATATCACCAATTTCATCAAGGAATAACGTGCCTCCATCCGCTTGGCTGATGAGTCCTTCGCGGGCCTGGTCGGCCCCGGAAAAAGCCCCCTTGGCATGGCCAAAAAGCTCTGACTCAAGCAGCGCTTCGGGAATGGCGGCACAGTTAATCGCCATGAAGGGACCTTTTGACCGTCCTGAAAGCTGATGGATAGCCCGAGCCACCCGGTCTTTGCCCGTGCCGGTTTCACCCTGGAGGAGGACTGCCAGATTTGTTTCGGCCGCACGCACCACATGCCGGCGCAGTGCTTGCATGGCTGACGACTGACCCAGCAGGTCGTCGGCGAGCTGATCAGCCAGTGCCTGGCGACGGGCACCATCGTTCAGTTTGGCAAGCGAATCTTGCAGCAGGCGTGAGCGCTGACGCTCCCCCTGCTCCCGGGCCAATCGGGCCCATACACGGCACAACAAGGCATCAAACGCCACCATGCCGGGGTCTTCCGTCAGGCTGCGTAGCCTTGACTGGGTGCCTACCAATACCATCACCCCCAGCCATTCGCGGCCTTTGTCCGCCGCCCGCAGGGGGCGGATGTGCAGGTACGAGCCTGCGCCAAGTGCGGCCACCTGTTGCTGGAAAGTGGCATCATCCAGGCGTGTGCGTGCATCGGCGACGCTAAGGGTCAACGCTTTGCCGCTGCGAATGACGTGGGCATAGGGGTGATTGAAATCGCTGCAATCAAACTGCCCCTCATCGCCATCTCGCCCCAGCCAGCGGCCGCTGCCATCGATATACAGGCATTCGGCCGATGCCAGCCCCAGTTGGTCTTGCAGCAGTTGGGCTGCTCGCTGGCGCAACATCGACGTTGAGCGACTTTCCACCAGCATCAATGCCAATGGCATAGCCGCCAGTTCAGCTGATAACGCACTCTTGGCAGTGGATGTGGCATCGGCAGCAGACGTCATGGTGTCAGGCTACCTCCGCCGTAAAGCTGCCGTGATCAGGATCGACTCCCAACACAACGCTAGCCACGCTTTCACGACGCGCCATCCGCTCAAGCAGTGCACGGGAAAGCGGCGGTAACAACTCGCCGTCGATCACCGACTCCAGCATGCGGGCCCCATTTTCACTGCGCGTTGCCCGAGCACAGATCGCCTCGACCAGTGCATCATCCAGTGTCACGTCTACCTGACGGTGGCGTTCGCGGATGCGCGCCGCCAGGGTGGCAAGCTTGGCATTGACGATAGCACGGAGGGTATCGCCCTCTAGTGGTAAGTAAGTCACCACTTCCATACGTGCCAGCAAGGCCGGCTTGAAGAAGTCGGCCAGCTGCGGATAGAGCGCATCGTCGCGTGCCGTGGGGTTATCACGGTGAGCGACGATGGTTTCATAACCCAGGTTGGAGGTGAGGAAGAAAAGCACGTTCTTACAGTCGATCAACCGGCCTTCCCCATCCGCCAGCTCGCCTTTATCAAACGCCTGGTAAAACAGATTGAGCACATCAGGGTGGGCTTTTTCCACTTCGTCCAGCAGAACGACCGAATAAGGGCGCTGACGAATCGCCTCTGTCAGCAGCCCACCTTCACCAAAACCGACATAACCGGGCGGCGAACCAATAAGGCGGGATACTGTGTGCTTGTCCTGGTACTCGGACATGTTGATCGTCGTAAGAAACTGGCGACCGCCATACAGCTGGTCGGCGATCTGTACCACGGTTTCGGTCTTGCCGACCCCGCTGGGGCCAACGAGCAGGAAAGCACCCAGCGGCCGCCCAGGGCGACGCAGGTCGGCACGCGCGGTCAGTAGATGACGGTGGATACGTTCAATGGCAGCGTCTTGCCCCTGAATCATGTCACCAAGGTAGGCAGGTAGCGCGGTCAAACGCGTTAATTCATCGCTTGTCATCCGCTCAACCGGCACGCCGGTCCAGTCGCCAATCACCTGGGCAACTTGCGCTTCTTCAACGCTCGGGTTGACCAGGGTAAAGGTCTGCTGCAATTGGGCTAGCTGCTGTTCACGCGCCGCCAGCTCGGCGTGCAGGGAAGAGGAAAGCGGGTCTTCAGCATGACTGCCGTCATCGAGTAGTTGGCGGTGCAAGGCGACGATGGCATCGACACATTCACGCTGCTCGCCCCAGGCCGCTTCCAGCGTCGCCAGTTCATCGTCGAGGTTGGCTAAACGCTCGTCGAGTTCCTGACGGCGTGATACGTCGACGTCTCGGCCCAGCAGCGTTTCACGGGCTAGCTGATCACGTTCGCGCAGCGCTGCGGTATGCTCGCTTTGCAAATGGCTAAGCTTTCGCGGCGGTGTATCAAGCGTTTGTGCCAGGCGCGTGCAGGCAGTATCCAGCACGTCGATCGCCTTATCCGGCAATTGCCGACCGGCCAGGTAGCGAGCGGACAGGGCCGCTGCCGCTCTTAGGCCACTGTCGCCAATCAGTACGCCGTGGGCCTGTTCATAGACATCCCGTAAGCCCCGCAGAATCACCAGGGCTTGATCGACGCTGGGCTCAGACAGCGTAACGGGTTGAAAGCGCCGCGAGAGCGCCGGGTCTTTTTCAAAGTATTTCTTGTACTCCCGCCAGGTAGTGGCGGCGATGGTGCGCAGCTCCCCTCGCGCCAGCGCTGGCTTGAGCAAATTGGCCGCATCACCACCGCCTTCCTGGTTACCCGCACCAATCAGGGTATGCGCCTCATCAATAAACAACAGCGTGGGGCGCGCCGCGTTCTTAACCTCGTCAATGACAGCTTTAAGCCGTTTTTCAAACTCACCTTTGACAGCCGCCCCTGCTTGCAGGGCCCCAAGGTCGAGCGTGAGCAGCTCGACATCGGCAAGCGCCGCAGGCACCTGGCCGGCCACAATGCGCGACGCGAGACCTTCAACGACAGCACTTTTGCCGACCCCGGCATCGCCAATTACGATGGGGTTGTTTTTGCGTCGACGCCCCAGGATATCGAGCATCTGGTCAATCTCAGGGTCGCGCCCCAATACAGGGTCGAGCGTGCCTTGTCGCGCCTGCTCGGTGAGTGAGGTAGCGAAGCGGGCCAGCGCACTGTCGTCAGCGTCAGCGGGTACTTGGCGTGGAAACCCCGTTGCCTCGTCCTGGGGAGCTTCGGCTGAATGCGCGGTTATCTGATCCAGGTGACGGCGCAGGCTTTCCCGGTTGATGTCGGCCAGCAGCCTTACCACACCTGCCCCCAGGTAGCGTTCCGGGTTATGCAGCAGCGCGGTAAATACAGCGCCGCTTCGCAGGGTTGGGTGCTGATACTCGGTGGAGGCAAGTAACCAGGCATCTTGAAGCAGCTCGACCAAAAGCGGTGAAAAGCTCGGCGTTGCCACCTCTACCTCGCGGGGTGGGCGTGTTTCTTCCGCCAACTGCGCACGTAACGGTGCGATATCCATATCCAGGTGTTCACATATGATGCGCACATCGCACAGCGGCTGATCCAGCATGGCTTGCAACAAATGCCCCACCGTCACCTCGGGCGCCTGCTGTTGCGCACACAGCAACGCGGCTTGCTCTAGCCCTTGGCGAGCAATCGTATTAAGACGGCCAATGAGCGCTGGTAGCTCTACCCTGAGCATGGTTTCTCCTAACGGTAAAGTTGATTAAGTAGCGAGGTAATTTGTGCCGCCTGTTGGTCCAGCGACCAGGAAAAGCCCCAATAAACGCCGACCATGGCGATACCAAACAACGCAAAGATGCCCCAGGTAGGGAAATGCGTTGAACGGCGTTGATGCCCCTGCACGACATTATCGAGGGGGTGGGTTAGCGCTTCTTCACCTGGCTCCTCGAGGCTGTTTAGCTGGTCACCCAAGGCCCTGACAACTTGCTCGTACTCTTCACGACCGTGAGACATCACCCGGTATCGACCTTCAAAGCCAAGGCACAGGCACAGGTAAATGAACGCCAGCATGTCTCGGTAGCGTTGGGGTTCTTGCTGGAGGCGGGCAAGAATCGAAAACACTTTTTCACCGCCCCAGGTTTCGTTATGAAAGCGGGTCAACAGCGAGTGTTCGGCCCATTTACTTTGCCGCCCCCAGGGCATGCCCATCACGGCCTCATCGATAAACGAACACAGCACGTAGCGATAGGCGAGCAGCGTGGCTCGGTCATAACCCTGCTCGGTCAGTTCGATTTCAATGGCAGCGATTTCATCGACAACCTGACGGTAAAGGCGCTCAATATCGCCCGCTTCATCCAGTTGCCGCACCCTGACCACCATGCCCAGCAGGCTGCTGGCCGCATCAACCAAAGGATTCAGGTTATGCCCGCGCAAGCGGAACCAATAATCCTCATCGGCATCAAGCTGCTCGGCGTGGCTATGAATCAAATGCTCCAAACCACGCTCGTTAATTAGATCCTCATGACGCACGCTGTCATTAGGTGCCTGGGAACGGCTCAAGCTGTGCGAATCGGTGGCAAGCTGCTGCATGGTTTAACTCCTGATAGCCCAGAACTGCATTTCCAGCCCTGGAAATTCACCGGCGACGTGAAAAGCAAAGCCGCTGGCACCGTTGAGCATGCCCCACGCCTCGCTTTGGCGGTCGAGCTGGAAATAGCTATAGCCAGCGTGATAGGGCAGTTCGCGGGGAGCCACCGGTAACGGCTCAAGCGGAATGCCGGGTAGCTGAAGGCTGATGAGATCGCGGATTCGCTCGACGCTCGCCACCTTGGTTTGCTGTAAAAACAGCTTGCGTAGCCGTTCATTGGGCATGTCGGCGCGCACGGCGAGGATGAATTCCGCAGATTCGATCAGGCTAAGGTCAGACAGCGGCGCCACTAGCAGGCCATAGCGTCGTGTCTGCAGCTGGATAGCCACGGCACGGGGTTCGAGCACCGTCGACAGCGCCTGGCGAAGCATTTTCATCAACGGATGAAAGGCGCCTTCCGGGTGATCGTGGTCGTAGGCAGGACACTCTGGGGGCAGCCGTGATTCGTCAGTGAAGGTGACAAGTTCACAGGCCACTTCATGCATGGTGTCGTAAAGTCGCTCAGGGTGCAGTTGACCCAACCGAGCGAGGTGCTGAAAACGCGGCTGGGCGCGGTTAAGCAGTTGCAGCAACATAAAATCGGAGACGTCAGCGACGCCCGCCTGATGCGGGGTTGACAGGCGCTGGGCAATGTTACGCGCGCGCTCACGCATCAACCCGGCCATCTCGCCCACAAAGCGCTGCAACCCAGGTGCCGCTTGCACATTGAGCAGCGTTGGCAAGAACTGCTCATCAAGCACCAGGCTGCCGTCAGGGCGACGCTCTACAATGCGCGCAACGGCGAGGCAGGCGTAGCCGCTACGGTCATCGCGTTCGAGCAGCAAGCGGGGCGACACCCGAGCGACATTGATATCGGTGGACACGCCCTCCTGTGAGTGAAGATCACGCACGCTGCGCGACAATAACCGGTAGCGCGCCGGCAAGTTGTCTTCAGGCCAACGCACTTCGCCAATACCATCGGTTGCCAGCGGCAAGCCTAGGTACACGACCTGATTGGTAATACTGGCGTCACTAATTTCCAGCGGCGCGGGCTCAACGTCATCGCCTGGCAGGTGAAACGCCACGCCGTCGGGCATGACGCCACTTGCCCGACTGATGGCGATGCGGCCAAAACTGAGGAATTCATTATTGAGTTCCAGCGAGAGAAAGCCGTATAAATAATGGCTTACCCCCTTTAAGCGCGTATCCAACATCCCTTCCAGGCTGCGCTGCTGTTGCTGGAAGTGCTGAGGCTTAATGAATAAGCCCTCGCTCCACACCACACGATTCCGGCTGGCCATTATCCCTCCTTCCTTAACTCAACTTCGCTGTCACGGAGGTGAACCAGCAGGTGATAGTGCTCGCCACGGCTTTTCACCTTGACGACCTTCTTCCATTCCGCCTCATTGGGAGAGGCGTAATACGCAATCAGCCCGATATAGCGAGTGTTTTCATCAACCTCGAAGGGCGCGTAGAACTTCCACTGCTCCGGCAGCAACGTAAAGTCGTCGTGGGCCAGGTAATTCGTGCCAAGGGTTTCTTCCAGGTCGCTTTCCAGCTGACCTAAATCCGCTGCCATTAGCATTGAATCATCTTTCAACTGCAGGACTTGAAAGCGAAGCGGTGTCCCCTCGCCTTCCACGTTAGGGTTCACGTCAGGTTCCGCCAGCATGCTGAGGTCAACCTTGGTAGGCTGATCACCGGGATAACCCACCGGGATGTCGGGGTCCTTCATGACCTGCCAGGCTTTACTGGTAGCTTCCCGAGTCGACGCGCAGCTTGTCAGCAGCAAGGTGAGGCAGAGCAGTCCGACAAGCCTTGCGATACCAGGCGCAATCATGCGTCCTCCCGCTGCTGGCGACGCACAGACTGGTCGTAGGCTTGCTCAAACACTTCCCAAAACAGCTTTTGAAACCCTTGCTGCCGGTCAGAATTCAGTTCTCGGTAATAGTGGTCATACATTTCCCACGCCCAGCCACTTTCGTTATCGATACGATTTCCGGCGCCGCGATAGGCATGAAAGCGTTTAAGCAACGCCTCGGGGGAAAAGGCGTCCAGAATGGCGCTCAATGCGTGGCCAATGGCGTCTTCGACCGCCGCTTGATGCTGGCCTTGGTGACGCAGACTCTCGGCCACGGCTTCCGGAGCTGATAGGTGTACTGGACTGCGGGACGCCGACAGCATGGTTTCAGCCGTTTCCTCGAATGACTGCCCTAATCGCAGCGGATTGTCTTCGATCGGTTGCAGGCGCCGGTCACGTAGCGGGTACTTACTGTCATTTTGGGTCTGTTGTAATACCCGCAGCCCGTCGATGGCAGCACGCAGGGTTTGGCCGGCTTCTTCCAGGAAAGCTTGTTGCTCTTCACTGTCCCGAAAAGGCAGGTCAATCCCCAATCCCCGCAGCAATGGGTCAGCACCAACATGGCTTAGCGAGCGCGTCGTCGGTTTTTGCCAACGGTCTTCCAATTGCTCACCCACCGAGCGTTCCAGGTCATCTAATTGCCGCTCATCCATGTTATTGCTCCTGTGCGTTTTTTGGCCGTTAAGAGAGGGTATGTCTGGCAGGCTCACCGCTTCGTGGCGGCGCTCTTGTTGAGCCCATTGCTGATATTCATGGCGCTGGGAAACGGGCAGTGTATCGACCGATTCCAACATGGCCGGTCTGGGAGCATCGTCTTCCAGTGCCACCATCGGGTCGTGCTGCAACGATCCAGGGATGACACCGCCCAGCGCTTCAATAGGATCTTCGCGTTGTGGTTGCTCACGACTGGGACCGTGGCTCCCCACCGGCGACGCATACCCATGGACGGTGACGTCTTCGTGCTCCTCGTCAACCAGAGTCGCGAGCGAGTGCGCGCCAGGCTGCCAGGACTGACGATCGCCAAGATGCACTTTCAAGCGGTACTCACCGATCAGCAGCTCGTCACCGTCACGCAGTGCTGCTTTCCGGCCACGCCCCAAAGGCAAGGTCGAGCGGTTGATGAAGGTTTGCCCACTGCTATCGATGAGGCAAAATTTCCCGTCAATTCTGGTAATGTCGGCGTGGCCGGGCCGAATACGCCCTCTATGGTCTTGCAGTAGCCAGTTATCGTGCGTGCCGCTGCCCAAGGTGCCACCGCCGCCACGGAAGACGAAACTGCTCGTCGAGCGCCCTTCGAGCGCTTCACTGTTGACAACCACCAAGGTGATGGCATCGGTCTGAATGGCATTCATGGTTTAACTCGTCATTTGGATGCGCACGCGGCGACGACTTGGGTTATCAACGCTTTCTGGGTCGACAAAGGTGGTCCAGCCAAGCTGACACGAACTACCATCCCCCAGACGCATGGGTTTGACAGCGCTGGGCAACAGTTCAAGTTCAAGGTCATAGGCCAGCGGCTCACGCAGCACAAAACTCACCAGTGTTTTCAGTGAATTATGCTCCTCACCATCGGGCAAAAAGTCTCTAAAACGAGAGAGGCTCAAGCCCCGCAAGCAAAGCGCGAATTTGCCCTTGACGTCGACAACACGCTCCCCGGCCACCACGTCCTCGCCCAAGGTCATACCGGCAAGGCCCGCGCGGCTTCGTTGGTCGGGGGGTATGTCGACCCAACGCAACACCCACTCATCAACCTCTACCTGATCCAGGTCAAAACAATGACCGACAATGCCGCATACCACGTCGGGAGAGCGCGAGCGGCCCGCCAGCAGACCTGCGTAGGCCAGCATCTTGCTCCAGTTGATCGGCGTCTCGCCGCGCAGATCACCGTCGGCTAGTCCCACCAACGCAAAAATCGCCGCTGAAAACCCGTCCTTGGCATCATCCTGGTAACGCACGTAGTGGCGGTATTTACGCCAATTACGGTGCATCAGGGTCAGCAGGCGATGATTAAAAAAATCCAGAAAATCGCCTGCCGCCCCTTCCTGATGCGCTGACTCATGGGCCAGCGCTTCAAGGTAATAGCTCGGGAGCGGTGACTGGGCGCCCTGCAGCCCCATAAAGCTGACCTTCATCTCGTACTGGCCACTTTCGTTCATCGCCAGGGTCAGCACATCGCTACCGGGGAAGCCCAGTGAAGCCGATGCCTTGAAGCGGACGCGCTGCAGTGAGGGCACGCTACCGCCAGGCCCCTGCTCTAAATCATCGCCATGATGACGGTGCAGGAGCTCAACCAACTGGAAAAACTCGTAACGTCTTGCCTCCTTAATGAGAGGCGTTAGCGCTACATCAGGGGCTGCTGCCCCGCCTGTAAACTCCATGTGTAGCGCTCTTGGTTATGTCGATTAACAACATGCAACTCATGAAAAGAGTTGATGCTGGCGTAAAGAGAGAAAAACCGCGCCAACACACTGCCAAACAGGTACAAACTGCCTTCATCACCAAAGGCGTCCTGGTCCAACGTCATCACTGAGCGAAGGCCACGTATGGGCATGCCTTTGCGCAGTCGATCAACCGACTGTGTTTCGATATCCACGATGCCTGCCCATCTTTTTTGCGCGATGCGTTCTGCTTGACGATCGACAAGCGCGCGAAAGTCATAAGCTCGCAGCACTGAACACAGGGCATCACGCTCCAGTAACGAGAGGTAGTTGAGGGACAGGTTGGAGATCAGCATCCAGAGCAGCCCATCATCCAGTGCGGGTCGCAGCACGGGCGTCGGCCGGGTGATATTGCGAAAGTCGGCATAGGCAGGGCTGTTCTCAGTTGGCACGCAAACATCACCCACCGTCAGTTGCTCTGGCAATTCACGATTGCTGCAAGTCAGCTGCAATGAGATTGTTTCACGGCTTTCAAGGTGTGCCTGCTCGTCGCCCCGCATAAAGGCAATATCGTGGTCAAAGCCATCACTACGCAGGCTGTCACGCACTCGTAAACGGTAATAGAGGGCTTCACGCCCCCGGTCGCGCTCAATTTGATGCTGAAAACTTTCAAAGGGAACGTAACGCCGAGGCTCGCCCTGCCGGTCTGTCTCTGCTCGCCCTACCCAACCGTGAACATTGTCGACGCTGAACACTTCATAATGTGACGGTGAGCGTGTACTGGGCCGCAGGCGATACTCGCTATGCTCACCGCTCAGGTCGATCGGCTCGGCATCGTGGCTGAACAAGTTAATCGCGGGCGTGCAATAAAGCGCCAGGTGCTCATCCTGAACCCGCACATCCGTCGGCAGAGTGCGAGAAAACTCAAAGCGCAACGTGACCCTTTCCGCGGGTTTTGACGGTAAGTACTGGTTCAGCCTTGTGACATCGAAAAAATGAAACGCCTCGGGAAAGCAGAGGTACTCTTGTAAAATTCGGTAGCCCTGATGCACATTACGGGGGTAAGGCAATAGCGCCTGATCGCGCTCAAAACCTACCGCTTGAAGTGCATTGGTGGGCAGGGATTGCTGCCAGCCGTCAACGTCCAGCTCGACGCGGGTCAGGTAGTGATTAAGCCATAGGTACAACGTTCTTGCCGTATAGGCATCGCCGCCCAGATGCAGCCGCAACGACTCAATCCCCATGGCGTCCATCGGCTGGTCGCTATGCACATCCATCGCCAGCTCGACCACCGAGGTTTCACGGGTATGGCGCGCGCTCACACCACTATGAGCTAGCGGGTATAGCGTTACATCGTGACAAGTGCGGAATAAACAGGCGGTCTTTTCCACGGGCGTACTGGCAAGTGATGTGCCTCTTGCAACGGGCTGCTGATGGCTTAACGCATGCCACGCTGGGGTAAATTGCACGACCGTCATGCTGGGTACGGGCCGCAGGTAGTTCGGCCACAGCATGCTGATAAGCGAATGGGTGAGCTCAGGAAACTCGTCTTCCACTTTCTCACGCATACGACCGGTTAAAAAGGCAAACCCTTCCAGCAGGCGCTCGACATCCGGGTCGGTACTGCGCTCAGACAGGAAGCGACTCAGGCCTGGATTTGCTTGTGCAAACTCCCGTCCCTGACGCTTCAGAAAGTTGAGTTCATCTCGATAATAGCGATTGAGCATGCGTGCCCCTCAGCCCATCAGTTGAGACACTGATAACGCTTGTTGTTAAGCAACAGATCGATGGTGGTTTGGGCACTCGCCTTCCCAAGCGCAACGGTGGCATGGACTTGAAAACGCAGTTGCAATGGATCGCCTGCACTGGGCAACGCCTCAACATCCACGCGCTTTACCCGCGGTTCAAAGTGCTCAATGCATTGCCGGATCGCCTGCTGGACGCTGAGCTCCAGATCGAGTACGCCGATCGTGGCATCGTTAAAATCCAGCAGCCCCAATTCCGGTGCGCAGGTGCAGTTTCCAGGATGACTGTTCAGCAACTCCACCAGATGGCGCTTGATCGACTCAACGACATCTTCAAGCCGATCATTTTCTTCTTGCCTCACCGGTTGATGAGGTGCAGCAAGGCGCTCGAACAAGCGAGTGCCTAATACCCCGTTGCTGTTAGCTGCCATCGACCTGCCGTCCCTATTATTCCTTGTCGAGACGCCCGACGAGTGATAGCTCGAAGTTAGCTCCCATGTATTTAAAATGCGGCCGAACCGCCATTGAGACCTGATACCAGCCCGGATCGCCCTCTACATCTGACACCTGAATAGAGGCCGCACGGAGCGGGCGCCGACTACGCACATCAGCCGGCGGGTTCTCTTGGTCAGCGACGTACTGGCGAATCCAGGTGTTGAGCTCACGCTCAAGGTCCTGACGCTCTTTCCAGGAGCCGATCTGCTCGCGCTGAAGCACCTTCACGTAGTGTGCCAGGCGGTTGATAATGAACATGTAAGGCAGCTGAGTGCCTAACTTGAAGTTGGTTTCTGCCTCTTTGCCTTCGGCGGTATTAGGGAACACCTTGGGCTTTTGCACAGAATTCGCCGAGAAGAAAGCTGCATTGTCGCTACCTTTTCGCATGGTCAGCGAAATAAAACCCTCTTCAGCCATTTCAAATTCACGCCGATCCGTGATCAGCACTTCCGTGGGGATTTTGGCCTGCAGTTGACCAAATGCTTCATAGGTGTGAACCGGGAGGTTTTCGACGGCTCCTCCACTTTGCGGGCCAATGATATTGGGGCACCAACGGTATTTAGCGAAGCTGTCAGTCAAGCGCTCGGCAAGTAGGTAGGCGGTATTACCCCACAGGTAATGATCATGGTCTTCACTTACCGTTTCCCGGTAATTAAATGTTTTAACAGGGTTTTCAACGGGATCGTAAGGCGTACGCAACAGGAAGCGTGGCGCCGTCAACCCTAGATACCGCGCATCTTCAGACTCACGCAAGCTGCGCCAGCGCGCATATTTGGGGCCTTCAAAGATGGCTTTGAAATCTTTAATGTTCGGCAGTTCTTCAAAGCTTTCAATACCGAAGAATGACGGTGCCACCGATGACATAAAGGGGGCGTGCGCCATGGCACCCACCGCGGCAGTGTGCTGCAGCAACTTCATGTCAGGGGTGGACGGCGAAAAATCGTAATGCCCGATAATCCCCGCTACCGGCTCGCCACCAAACTGGCCATAACCGGCGTTGTACACATGGTGGTAGAGGCCGCTCTGACTGATTTCGGGCGCGAACTCGAAGTCTTCCAGCAGCTCTTGCTTGGTGGCGTGCAACACATCAAGCTTAATGTTTTCACGAAAGTCAGTCCGGTCAACAAGCAGTTTCAGGCCGCGCCACGCCGATTCCAACTGCTGGAATCCAGGCTCATGCAAAATTTCATCAACTTGATGGCTGATCTTGCGATCCAGCTCAACGATCATGTTATCGACCAGCGACTTATTGACACTGGGTGTTGTTTCACTGCCTTTAAGCAACTCTGATATAAACGCTGCAACACCCTGCTTGGCGACGTCATACCCCTCATCGGCTGGCGCCATGCGGGTTTGGGCCATCACCTGATCGAGAAGCGAAACATCCTCTGACTCTGTCTCTGCCGTCGTTGTCTGCTGCTTTGCTGCTTTACTCATCATTCCGCCCCGAATTCGCTGAAACGCACGCTTGAAAAATCCACCTGACTAATGCGCTACTCACCCTTGCCCTGGGTATCGAGCAGCGCCAGCTCATCCAGCAGTTGCTGTCGGGCCTCATCGCTTTCCAACAACTTTTGCAAACGATCACGGAAGGCGGGGACATTGCCCAGCGGCCCTTTCAAGGCCACCAGAGCTTCACGCAACTCGACCAGCTGGCGCAATTCAGGCACCTGCTTGGCGATCGAATCAGGGGAGAAATCGCTGAGCGATTTGAAGGACAGGTCCACCGCCATGTCGCCCGGCTCTTCGCTCTCTTCGGCCAGACGGTTAGGCACCGACGCCTGCAAGGTGAGTCCCGCTTCGCGCATGACTGACTGAAAGTTGTTTTTATCAACAGAAACGGCTTGACGCTCTTCTATCGGCGCTTCTTCCTCGTTGCCTTTAAAATCGCCCACAACCAGCAGCTTAAGCGGCAACTCAGTCTCCGCCTGCTGGTCACCTGTCGCCGGTACATACTTGATATTGATGCGCTCTTTTGGCGCGACGGTGCCTTGTTTAGCCATGGTGGTTCGCTCTGCCCCGAAGCCCAGCAAAAGGCTTCCTACAACTGTGAATGGTTATCAATCCCGGGAATGTAGCGAACTTAGCAACTACCCGCCAACCCGGGGACTAGGTAACGACAAGCCACCTTTGCTTAGCAGGATTACAAACATTGATTGTTTTTACCGAACTTCGACGCTTTTAGCCTCTAATTTGACTTTAAAACACCAAGCCGAAATTTCCATGTAAGAAATATCTTACAAACGAATCGGCAATCTCTTATAAAAATGAACCGCTTTTTCTTACAAACCAACTTATCTTTTATCGCGTAAAGCTCAATCTGATCGCTAATTAGAAACAAATAACACAACAAAAAAGCACCAAGGAAAGACCGAGCAAGATACCGCCAGAGGAAGCAAAGACTTGCTTAAAACCAGGCAAAAAATTGCCTAATTTAAAATAGCCTTACATATATATTAAAATAAATATATGAAATACAACAAAAATATAGTTTAGGCACGATAGTTGCTGTCTTATAGCACCCACACTGGGTTTTTCTTTTATTTATTCCGTCTAGGAGCAGTTTTATGCCAACTCCATGTTATATCAGCATCGAAGGACAGTCTCAGGGCAACATTACGGCAGGCGCATTCACACCGGACTCGGTCGGCAACATTTATGTCGAGGGTCACGAAGATGAAATGCTGGTGCAGGAATTCAAGCATGTGGTAACGGTTCCCACCGATCCACAATCTGGCCAGCCTTCCGGTCAGCGCGCCCACAAACCCTTTGTGTTTACCGTGGCGCTGAACAAGGCCGTTCCGTTGATGTATAACGCGCTGGCATCAGGCGAAATGCTGCCCAACGTCGAGCTCAAGTGGTACCGCACGTCGGTTGAAGGCAAGCAAGAGCATTTCTTTACTACGGCACTAACCGACGCCACCATTGTGGATATCAATCTGCGCATGCCGCACGCCCAAGACGTTACCAAGTCTGAGTTTACTCAGTTGATGGACGTATCCCTGTCTTACCGCAAGATTGATTGGGAGCATACCGTCGCAGGCACATCAGGCTCTGACGACTGGCGCGCACCCATCGAGAGTTAATCTCTTCACCATGCGTCGCCTTCAGGCGACGCATGGGTTCATATCGATAGCTCAACCGCCTCAGTGAGCCTCATCCCAGTTGTTACCGCTTTCGGCTTCCACAATGAGGGGCACACTCAGTTTGACGGCGCCCTGCATGCGCGTCTGCACCTCTTCAATGAAGGCCTTCACCTGGTCCTCGGCGACTTCAAACACCAGCTCGTCGTGCACCTGCATGACCATTAGCGCGTCAAACTCGCCCTCTGCAAGCCAGGCATCCACATCGATCATCGCCTGCTTGATGATATCTGCCGCGGTGCCCTGCATGGGCGCGTTGATCGCGGTACGCTCGGCCCCCTGCCGACGGTTACGGTTTTGCGAGTGGATTTCCGGTAAGTAGAGACGGCGCCCTCTTACGGTTTCCACATAGCCGTCCTCTGCCGCCTGACTGCGAATACGATCCATGTAGCGCGCCACCCCTGGGTAGCGATCAAAGTAGCGGTCGATATAGGTTTGCGCCTGGTTACGCTCGATGTGCAGCTGGCGCGACAGGCCCCAGGCACTCATGCCGTAGATCAAGCCAAAGTTGATGGCCTTGGCACTACGCCGCTGATCGCCGGAGACGTTCTCAAGCGACGTACCAAACACCTCCGCCGCGGTGGCCGTGTGGATATCGCGCCCTTCGGCAAAGGCTTCAAGCAGGCCCTTGTCTTCCGACAGGTGCGCCATGATGCGCAGCTCGATCTGTGAGTAGTCGGCCGCCACAATACGGTAACCGGGACGAGCCACAAACGCCTGGCGAATCTTGCGGCCTTCTTCGGTGCGGATGGGGATGTTCTGCAGGTTGGGGTCGGACGATGACAGCCGACCTGTAGCCGTGACCGCCTGATGGTAGCTGGTGTGTACGCGTCCGGTGGCTTTGTTCAAAAGACGCGGTAGCTTGTCGGTGTAAGTGGACTTCAGCTTGGCAAGCCCACGGTGCTGCATAATCACCTTGGGCAGCGGGTAATCCAGCGCCAGCTCTTCCAGCACCGCTTCTGCGGTCGAAGGAGCACCTTTGGGGGTCTTTTTGAGGACCGGAATTTTCTGTTCTTCAAACAGAATCTGCCCCAACTGCTTGGGTGAACCCAGATTGAATTCGCGCCCAGCCAGTTCATACGCCTGGCTTTCCAGCTCACGGATGCGGGTTTCCAACTGCTGGCTGTGCTCATGAAGGCGTTCTGCATCCAACGCCACGCCATTGCGCTCGATGCGCGATAGCACGCTCACCAGCGGTAGCTCCAGATGATCCAGTACCTCAGCGAGGCGGCCTTTGCGCTCGACCTGAGGGCGCAGGGTTTCCTGCAACCGCAGGGTAATATCCACGTCTTCACAGGCGTACGGGGCCGCCTGCTCCAGAGCGACCTGATTGAAGGTCAACTGTTTGGCGCCTTTACCAGCGATGTCTTCAAACGAAATGGTGCTTTCACCCAGATACTTCAGCGCCAGGGAGTCCATGTCGTGTCGCGTGGCGGTAGAATTCAGCACGTAGGAGGCCAGCATGGTGTCAGCCAGCGGTCCCGCCACGGCAATATCATAGTTGGCCAGCACGGAAATATCGTACTTGAGGTTCTGGCCAATTTTGGTTTTATGGATGTCTTCCAACAGCGGTTTCAGCGCGGTCAATACCGCTTTGCGGTCAAGCTGCGCCGGGGCATCCAGGTAATCATGGGCCACAGGAATATAGGCGGCTTCACCAGCCTCAAGCGCCAGGCCAATGCCGACAATTTCGGCGTCCATGTAGTTGAGGCTGGTGGTTTCCAGGTCGAAGCAGAAGCGCTCAGCGTTATGCAAGCGTTCCAGCCACGTATCCAGCTCACTTTGCTCTACGATCACATGATCGCGTCGTTCGCAGGGGGCGGCAACGCTATCATCGGCGGCGCTTGCGGGCGCGGGCTCGCCGCTCTTGACGTCATCAACGCCTTCGTCCTGGCCTTCAAGAAGCTCACCCAGCCACTGCTTGAACTCCATCTCTTTGTAGAGCTCTACCAGCGCTTCACGATCTGGGTGTGCGATGTCCAGGTCGTCCAGCCCCACGGGCAACTCACAATCGATCTTGATGGTAGCAAGTTGATAAGAAAGAAACGCCTGCTCACGGTGTTCTTCCAGTTTTTTGGGCAACGTTTTGGCACCCCGGAATGACAAGGTTTTAACCCGGTCCAGATCTCCATAAATGGTATCCAACCCCCCGCCCATGCCCTGAAGCAAGCCAATGGCAGTTTTTTCCCCGACCCCTGGCACGCCGGGAATGTTATCGACCTTGTCGCCCATCAAGGCGAGAAAATCGATGACCAATGCTGGCGGCAGACCGAATTTCTGCTCAACGCCTGCCTCATCCAGCGTCTCATCCTTCATGGTATTGACCAGCGTGATATGGGCATTGACCAGTTGAGCCATGTCCTTATCGCCAGTAGAGATCACCGCGTCGCGCCCTGCCTGAGTGGCATGGTGGGCCAGGGTGCCAATCACGTCGTCAGCTTCAACACCTTCAATACACAGCAGCGGCAGGCCGAGAGCTTTCACGCACTCGTGCAGTGGCTTGACCTGACTGCGCAGGTCGTCGGGCATCGGCGGCCGATGGGCCTTGTAGTCGCTGTACAGGTCATCGCGAAAGGTCTTACCCGGCGCGTCAAAAACGACGGCCATGGGGCTTTCGGGATAATCCTTGATCAGCCGTTTGAGCATGTTCAGCACCCCCTTCACGGCGCCCGTAGGCTGGCCATTGGAGGTGGTTAGCGGCGGCAGCGCATGAAACGCGCGGTACAGGTAAGAGGAGCCATCGACAAGCACGATCGGAGCACGGGCCATAACCAAATTCCATTGTTGGCAAACAGTAAGACATCGACTTTCCATGATACGCGTTCGGCGCCAACACTGCAGACCCAAGATGATGGCATGTGTTATTCAACATGACACAACGCTGCCAACTGATGCATCAAGCCGCTACAATAATGGGCTTAGCAACCTGGGCGAGATTCTCATGGCTGTATTCACTCCGCTTAGCGACGCACAGGTCGCTACGTTTTTAGAAAAATTTGATGTTGGCAGCTTCGTTTCCCTTCAGGGCGTCGCGGCGGGCACAGAAAATTCGACGTTCTTTGTGACCACCGACCATCGCGAACTGGTATTGACCCTGTTCGAACAGGGCGAGCATGCCGAGCTGCCGTTTTTTGTCGAGTTATTGGACTACCTGGATGAGCACCGTCTGCCCGTCCCCGGCACCGTTCACGACCGCGATGGCGTTGCGCTTCACAGCTTGGCCGGCAAGCCCGCGCTAATGTTTCCGCGCTTGCGGGGTCGTCACCCAGAGGCACCCAATCTGGCCCAATGCCTTGCGCTGGGCGATACCCTTGGGCGAATGCACGTGGTGTCAAAGCACTTCCCCGGGCATCGCCCCAATCCGCGGGACCTGCATTGGCTACATGCCATGCATCACAGGGTGCTGACTTACCTGAGTCCTGATGACCAGACGCTGATGAAAGACGAGGTCGATGACTTCGAAAGTGCCTTCGCCCAACACGATGAGTTGCCCCAGGGCGCGCTTCATGGCGACCTTTTCCGCGACAACACGCTGTTTGAAGGCGACGAGCTTGGCGGCATTATCGACTTTTACAATGGCTGCACCGGTGACTTGCTGTTTGACCTCGCCATTGTCATTAACGACTGGGCTTCCAATGGGGACGGTACGCTGAACAGCGAACGCTATGCGGCCATCCTTAGTGCGTATCAGGCCCGCCGTCCATTAACGGCGGATGAGCAAGCACTGTGGCCGACCATGCTGCGCATGACAGCGCTGCGCTACTGGCTCTCGCGCCTGCTGGTGGTTTACGTGGACCCACCCGCCCACGACTTGACCCCCCATGACCCCGACCGTTTCCGAACCATCCTGAAAGCGCGCATCACCCATGGTGCATTACCACTACCCGAGGCATCTTCATGAGCGAAGCGTCCACCACCCGTTCAGCCCAGCGTGCTCGTCGCACCTGGAACATTGACCAGTGGGGGAGTGGCTACTTCGATGTGGATGACCAGGGCCAGGCACTGGTGAGGCCATTAGGCAACGCGGCCGAGGGGCCGGCACTGCCGCTGAGTAGCCTCGTGCGCCAACTTCAGAAAACCGGGTTACGCCTACCGGTACTGGTGCGTTTCAGCGACATCCTTCACGATCGCGTTGAGCAACTTTGCGGCGCTTTTGACGTCGCCATGCAAGAGCTCGACTATGCGGGCGGCTATACGGCGGTTTACCCTATCAAGGTCAACCAGCAACGACGCGTGGTGGAGGAAATCCTGGCCACCGCCGAACGCGGCCGCGGTCGTGTCGGCCTGGAAGCCGGCAGCAAGCCCGAATTGCTGGCAGTGCTTGCCCTCTCGGAGGGCGGCTCTTCGCTGATCGTGTGTAACGGCTATAAAGATCGTGAGTACATCCGCCTGGCATTGCTGGGCGAGAAACTCGGCCACCGGGTTTACCTGGTAGTCGAAAAACTCTCAGAGCTCGACGTCATTCTTGAAGAGGCTCGTGAGCTGGACGTGACGCCGCGTATCGGCTTGCGCGCTCGGCTTGCTTCCGTCGGCAAAGGCAAGTGGCAAAATACCGGCGGCGAAAAATCCAAGTTTGGCCTTACCGCCAGCCAGATTCTGTCCGTCGTGGAGACTCTGCGTACTCAGAAAGCCCTCGATAGCCTGCAGCTTGTGCACTTCCATCTGGGTTCTCAGATTGCCAATATCCGCGATATTCAGCGTGGTCTGCGTGAGTGTGCCCGCTTCTATCAAAACCTGATTACCCTGGGCGCCCCGATTGATACCGTCGATGTGGGCGGTGGCCTGGGTATCGATTATGAAGGCACCCGGTCGCGCAGCGACTGCTCGGCCAACTATTCAATGCGCGAGTATGCCCGCAACGTGGTCAGTGCCTTTGCCCAGCTCTGCCAGGATGCCAAGCTGCCCCAGCCGCACCTGATCAGCGAGTCCGGCCGGGCACTAACCGCCCATCATGCCGTGCTGATTACCAATGTGATTGGCGATGAGCGTATCGACGACACGCCGCCCGAGCGTTCCCAACAGGATGATCTGCAAGTAGCCGCGTTATGGCGCGTCTTTGAGCAGTTGGCAGAACCCCAGGAACCTCGCGTGCTGGTCGAGGCGTGGCATGATTTGTTCCAGGCGGTCAGCGAATTACAGGACCGCTTCGTGCTGGGGCTCAGCGATATCAATGCCCGCGCCGAAGGCGAGCGCCTGTATATGGCCGCGTGCGCAAGACTGCGCAGCCAACTGGATACGCGCAACCGGGCGCATCGCGACATCATGGATGAGCTCGCGGAGAAGCTGGCCGACAAGCTCTTCGTCAACTTCTCGCTGTTCCAGTCAGTGCCCGATGTCTGGGGCATAGAGCAGATTTTCCCGGTACTGCCGTTAAGCGGGCTGGATCAACCTCCGACGCGTCGAGCGATTATCCAGGACATCACCTGCGACTCCGATGGCCGCATCGATAGCTATGTAGACGGCCAGGGCGTTGAAAGCACCTTGCCGATTCCTGAGTGGGCAACCGAGGATGAGCGCTGGCTGGGCTTTTTCCTGGTGGGGGCTTATCAGGAAATTCTCGGTGACTTGCACAACCTTTTCGGCGATACCGACTCAGTGGATGCGGCTCTGGGCCCCGACGGTGAGTGGCAGCTGTCCAATGCTCAGGCCGGGGATACGGTGGCGGAGGTGCTCGCCTACGTGAACTTCGATGCCCGGGTATTGAAGCAAAAGCTCACTGAACAGTTGGCTACCAGTGGTTTTTCCGCCAGCGAGCAGGCACGTTTTGCCGCCAGCTTGAGCGACGGATTGGAAGGCTACACCTACCTGGAATAGCGTTGGCTTACCCGCCTTTGTCAAAACTAAGGCCACCGACGCTGTCGGTGGCCTTTTACTGTCAGCGGCTCACTCAACCACGCTGGTGGTAATATCCAAACCACCGGTCAGCGTCATGTGCAGCGTGGCGCCACGTGGCAGCTCACCCACTCCCGAGGGCGTCCCGGTTAAAATGACGTCTCCTGCTTCCAGGGTGAAATGACGGCTCATCTCTGCGACCAGGGTAGGGATGGTGAAAATCATGTCCGCCCCCTCACCGTGCTGGCGTTCTTCACCGTCAATCTCCAGCTTGAAGGACAGCGCGTTCCAATTTGGTTCGCGGCTCAATGGTAGAAACGGCGACAGCGGGCAGGCACCGTCAAATGCCTTGGCAACCTCCCAGGGATGTCCTTTGTCTTTCAGTTCGGTTTGAACATCGCGCAGCGTTAAATCAAGCGCCAGCCCCAGCCCGACAATCGCTGCACTGGCTTCATCCGGCGTCGCATCACTGATGGTTTTGCCGACTAACAGGGCCAGTTCAGTCTCGTAGTGAACATCGCCACGTTGAAAGGGAGGTGACAACGGCTGCTGAATATCCACGACGCTGGTCGCCGGTTTGATAAACAGCAGTGGCTGGGTGGGAACCGGATTATCCAGCTCTTTAGCGTGGTCAGCATAGTTGCGCCCAACACACACAACCTTGCCCAGCTCGTAGGGAAACGCTTGACCATCGGTAAATTGGGGAACAAAACGCATGATGGGGTGACTCCTTATGATGCACACACAGTAGCAAGCGCACCAGTCTACCCCAGCCATGCGATTGTTCCACACCTGAGTGGTTACCGGGTTAATTTACCGGGATGGCGCTGTTAACGACTGGACGTCGTCATCAGGTTCGTGGGCAAGAAAGCCAGGACGCGATGCTGGTGCTGCATAAGGCTCGCGGCAACGGTTATCCGGACGGTTAAACACAAAAAAAACGTTGCTGCGCGGATCTGGCGACAGGTTGGCATTGGAAGCATGCAGCGTGTTGCAGTCAAACAGCAACAAGCCACCTGCCTGACCCTTGGGCGCCTCAATCCCATGCTCGGCGACCAGTTCCGTCAGTGCTTCTTTGCTTGGCACGCCAACTTCCTGCGCTTTAAGTGAGCTTTTGTAGTTGTCTCCTGGCGTTTCCCCCAGACACGGCACGAATTTCTTGTGCGACCCTGGGATCAACATCAAAGGGCCATTAAATTCGTGGTTTTCTGTCAGAATCAGTGAGGCGCTCACGGCATGCATATTGGGCATCCCGTCTTCAGCGTGCCAGGTTTCAAAGTCGGAGTGCCAGTTGAAACCTTTGCCGGCAAACCCAGGCTTATAATTGATGCGCGACTGATGCACATAGGGCTCGGCGCCGATCAGTTGCCGCGCAGCCCCCGCCAGGCGCTCATCCCGGGCGAGCTCACCCATGCGCTGCGAGAGAAGATGCACGGCAAACAGCGAACGGATCTCCTGACTTTCCGGCTCGGTAACGCTATACGGTTTATCCCGATAGGCATCATGATTCATTAGTGCCCGCAACTCCCGACGCAGCTCATCAAGCTCTGAACCGACGATCAGATCAGGGATAAACAGAAACCCTTTGCGTTCGAACTCGTCGAGTTGCGCCTGGCTGAGAGGGCCAGACAAGTGCCGACCTTTCACCACTGACTCCTGGCGCGGTTGCCAGAGTGACGCTGGGGCGTTAGCCAGCCGCGATGGATAGGGATCCTTGACCATCGAAAACTGAGCAGACGGCATGTCTGTCATTTCGCTATATTGCTTGTGTGTGTTAACAACATTGAGAGGTGTGTTGCTGACTGTCATCTAATCCACTCCTTGTATGATTAAATTTCAGATCAATTTCAGGTAACTCATCTTGCAGTGCACAAGGTAGACAACCTCAGCTTCCCTGCAAGTCGTACATGCGCACCCCATAACATGGGTTACGTGAAAAAAATTCACTCTTTTGCGCCTGTACATCCAGGGAAGGTCTTACAGTGTATACAGTCCGATTCAGCCCATTCAAGACAGTACCTACCACCCCCACACGCACCGGTAGTTTTCAGCCTATCCATTACAAAATCGATACCATATAAACTACAAGTAAAATGTCTGTATACTTTATAACCCATCGTTTTGCGGGCAACAGGAGACCCCATGCTGGTCCTGCATCAGGTACACAAAACCTTCAGCACCCCGCAGGGGACATTGCCAGTCCTCAACGGTATCAACCTGACGCTCCAACAGGGCGATAGCCTGGCCTTGATGGGCGAATCGGGCAGTGGCAAATCCACGCTGCTGCATTTGGCGGCAGGCCTGGATCTGCCCAGTGACGGCGAGATCTGCATTGACGGTCATGCGCTCTCCTCCCTGGATGAGCCTGCTCGCGCCAGACTGCGTCGCCAGTCGCTGGGGCTCGTGTTTCAGCAGTTCCATCTGGTGCCCAGCCTGAGCGTCATCGATAACCTGCGACTCCAGGCGCGCCTGGCGGGCCGCGAGGACGCAGAATGGACTGCCCACCTGATGGCGCGTCTGGGGCTTTCCGGTCGCGAGACCTACTATCCCGAGCAGCTGTCGGGTGGCCAACAGCAGCGTCTGGCGATTGGTCGCGCGCTGGCCGCTCGTCCCCGCCTGTTGCTAGCGGATGAGCCCACCGGCAACCTGGACGAGCAAAGCGCGGATACGGTCCTCGGGCTATTGCTCGATCTGGTGAAAGAGACGCACTGTGCGTTATTGATGGTGACGCACAGCGCTCGCGTCGCGGCACCGCTCGACCGCCTGGTACACCTCCACCTGGGGCGCCTGGAGGATAACGCTTCATGATCCTGCGCGTGCTGGCGACATTACTGGCCCACTACCGGCGCCATCCAGGGCAGCTAGCCATGCTATTGCTGGGTCTGTGGGTCGCAAGCGCCCTGTGGAGCAGCGTCCAGGCCGTTAACGCCACCGCCAAGGACAGCTATGCCCGTGCCAATGCACTGTTCAGTGCCAACCTTGACGAGCTGTCGCGGCGCGATGGCCAGCCACTCACCCGCGAGGACTACCTGAGACTGCGTCGAGAAGGCTTCCCCGTCTCTCCGATGCTGGAAGGCACCCTGGAAATCGATGGGGAACGCCTGACCATCGTCGGCATTGAGCCGCTCACCTTGCCAAGCAGCAACACGCTGGGCGCCAGCGGTGCCGCGTTAACGGCCTTTATCACGCCACCCTGGCAAACCCGGCTCGCTCCCGACACGCTCGACTTGCTGGGGCTTGCTCGACAGCAGTCGCCAGGCATGACACCTGCTGTCGATAGTGCTGGAGACAGAGCTGGAGATAGTGCTGAAGACAGAGCTGGAGATAGTATTGAAGATAGCGGCCAGCGCCTTCCGCCACTGGCGCTGCGCACCGACCTTCCGCCGAACACCCTGGTGATGGACATCGCCGCAGCCGCCCTCTTGCTAGATCGCGATAACACCTTGAGCCAACTGGTCACCGCCCCGGGTGCGCTATCCACAGCGCCCGAAGGCTATCGGCTCACCCGCGCCGCTACACTGGCATCCCCAGAGCAGCTCACCGAAAGCTTCCATCTCAACCTCACCGCCCTGGCACTGCTGTCATTAGTCGTCGGCCTGTTTATCGTCCAGGCCGCACTGGGACTTGCCATGGAACAGCGCCTCACCACACTAAGAACGCTGCGCGCTCTGGGCGTCCCCGCCGCCACGCTCGTCATGGCCATTCTGCTTGAATTGCTGGTATTCGGCGTCCTGGGCGCAGCGCTTGGGCTCGCCAGCGGCATTTGGCTGGCAGGCCAGCTACTCCCTGATGTCGCCACGACGCTGTCGTCACTTTATCAAGCCGACGTCAATCGCAGCCTGGTGCTGCCGTGGCACTACTGGGTGGGCAGCCTGGCGATTACCTTCGGCGGCCTGCTGCTGGCGGGCAGCGGTGTGCTTTGGCGGGCGGCTCGCCTCAATGTGTTGGCACTGGGCCAATCCCAGGCATGGCGACTAGCCTACCAGCGCCAGCTAAAACGCATGACACTGGGTGCCGCCGCGGTGGCCGTTCTCGCCTTGGGGTTAGTACTGTGGCTTAGTCTACTGCCGCCCGGCCAGGGTGTGCAGATAAGCTTTGGGTTTGTTGCCGCGCTACTGCTGAGCAGCGCGCTATGCCTGCCGCCGCTGATAAATGGGGTGCTCCATCTCCTGCAGCGATGGCTCCGCCGTCACCCGCTTGCCCACTGGGCGGTCGCCGATATTCAGCTACAGCTGCCGCGACTTTCCCTGGCCATGATGGCGTTGCTGATTGCGCTTGCCACCAACCTGGGCGTCAGCAGCATGGTCGGTGGCTTTCGCCTTACCTTCCTGGACTGGCTGGACCAACGGTTGGCCGCCCCGTTATATGTCAATGCCTCGCCATCGACCTTGGCACCCATGCTGGATTGGCTCGATGCGCGACCTGACGTTGCTGAAACACTGCCCACCGCTCGCGGCAGCGTCGACCTGCTGGCGATGGACGACGCACAAGAACGGGGTACCCGCAAGCGCATTGCGCTGTTCGGCATTACCCCTGCACCCACCATCACCGACCGCTGGCCGCTGCTTGATACAACCGAAGGAAGACCCACTGCATGGGCAGCGTTATCGGCGAATAGCGTGTTTATCAACGAGCAGATGGCCGTGGCACAACAACTCGTACCGGGTGACGCGGTCACGCTGGATACCCCGCAAGGGGCGAGGCCATTTGAGATTGCCGCGGTTTACCCTGACTACGGCAACCCACGCCAGCAGATCCTGGTACCCACCGAAGTGCTGATTCAGCGCTTCGGTGGCGAAGTTGCCTCGATAGGGCTGGTGGTCAACGACCGCGCCGACCGCCAGGCATTGCGACAGGCAATGACTGATCGCTTTGACGTATCCACGGAGGCGATGGTCGATCAACAGGAAATCAAACGGCTGGCGACGCAAATTTTCGAACGCACCTTTACCATCACCCGCGCATTGAACGGTCTCACCCTGGGCGTGGCGGCATTAGCGCTGCTCGCCACGTTGCTGGCCCAGGCGCGAGAACGACGGCGCCAGCTGGCTTCGCTATGGGCACTCGGCGTGCCGCGCAAAACGCTGACCTTCCTGCCGCTTTTTCAACTCGGCGGGCTGGCACTGTTTACCGGGGTGGTGGCGATTCCGCTGGGCATTGCCATCACCTGGACGCTCGTGGCAATCATCAACGTTGCGGCATTTGGCTGGCGGCTACCGCTCTACCTTTTCCCATGGGACATACTCATCACGCTGATCACCGCGTTGGGCGTGGCCTTGGCCGCCGCCGCCCTGCCATCAATTCAGCTGTGGCGTACCTCTCCCCAGGCGATGCTAAACCAGGGGGCCACATGAATTATTTTCGGTTATCGACTGCGCTCGTGGCGATGGCATGTGCCACCCTCATCGGCTGCCAGGAATCCCCTTCCGATGCGGCGCCCCAGGGGTTTGCGGGTCTGGGTGAAAACGCGGAGGAATTTGCTCAGGCGGATGCGTCCACGCCATTGAGCTTCCCCCAGGATCACGGGTCGCACCCCGACTACCGCATCGAATGGTGGTACCTGACCGCCAACCTTGAAGACGACAAGGGCGAGCCGCTCGGTCTTCAATGGACGCTGTTTCGCCAGGCGCTGACACCCCCTGACGAGCGCCCTGAGCCGTCGCCATGGGCAGCCGACCAGGTGTGGATGGCGCACCTGGGGATTTCCCGGGGAGAAACGCACGTTGCCGCCGAGCGCTTTGCGCGCAGCCACAGTGAACACACCAATGGGCAAGCGGGCGTCGAAGCGGCGCCGTTTCAGGCCTGGATTGATGACTGGTCACTCGAAAGCCCGTCAGACGCCAACTTTGAGGATTTTACCCTACAGGCCTACAGCGGTGAGGGTGCTGAGCGTTCTGGTTACACGCTTAACCTCAGCGCTCAAGGCCCATTGATCTGGCACGGAGAGAATGGGTTTAATGCGAAAACCGTCGAGGGCCAGGGGTCGCGCTACTACAGCCAGCCGTTCCTAAGCATCACCGGCCGTGTCACGCTCAACGGTGAAACCCGCGAGGTCAGCGGCCAAGGCTGGCTGGACCGCGAATGGAGCAGCCAACTGCTCACCCCGGAACAAACCGGCTGGGACTGGTTTTCGCTGCATCTGGACGATGGGCGTAAGCTGATGGCCTACCGGTTAAGAGGCGGCGGCTCGGAAGGGGGTGACTATCTATTCGCGCATTTGCTCTCAGCGGACGGACAAACCCAAATCATCGGGCCTGATAGCGTCTCGTTAACGCCACTGGAAATGCAGTCTGTCGCCAACCGAGATGTCCCCACACGCTGGTCGCTCACGCTGCCCGATGCTGGGTTACAACTTATCGTAGAGGCACGCCACCCCAATCGCTGGATGCCCACTTCGGTACCCTACTGGGAAGGCGATGTCGTGATTCGCCAGGCAGAAACGCAGGAAAATGTTGGTGTCGGCTATTTGGAGATGACCGGGTATTGATCACACCAACTGTGGGTTAGCAGGAGATATGGCACAACGGTCTAATGTGGGACTATAAAAAGCAAAGCGGGATAAACAGGGATGAGCGGCGAAATTTAGCGGCGTAGATTCAGAAGGTTACGAACAGGAAGCCAGTATATAGCGCCAGCAGATTAGACACCAGCAGTGCCAAAGGCGCGCAAATCGGAAAAACGCCGTTCCTACGTGGAGCGGCGTTTTTTTGCGCATGTTTTGGCACCGCCAAGAATGAGCCATTTAGCGGGCTGCCATGCATGCAAGCATCTGTTCCTATGGAGATTCGACCATTGGCTTCACTGAACGCGGAGGGCCGTTTCTTTTCAGGGGAATCGGAACGAAGACGAAAGTGGAACGAAAAATTAAAAAGCCAAATAAGTGGCTGAAAATAAGAACAAAAGAAGCGAACAACAGAGGAAGAACTTGAAAGAGAAAGGGATGCTAACATTGAAGCCAATGTTGTTCTTTTTCTCTATGGCCAACCACAGGCTAAAGCCCTTTAAAACCACGCATCGTTCGCACGGGCCTTGTCATCTTGCTGGATGGCAGCTGCCGCAATCGCCACTAGCTGTTCAAGATGTTCGTCGGATATATGCTCGGGCCACGTTTTCAGGTCAACGGTAAGCACCATCACCATCGAGATCACACGATCCAGGAGCTTCTCTATCGTCTTCGCATCCGATGAGTGCTTGTTGAGCGTGGGCACCAGGCGGGCGTAGAAGCTTGCGGGTAACGACTGCTGCCAATACTCCTTCTCCGCCTTCTCCTTCCGCGCCATGTGCGCCTCAAAGATGGATTCCCCTTTGCCTCGCCCCGCTTCGTTCACTGAAGGCTCTTCACCGCCGTTGGCTTTGGATCTTTCAAAGTAGGAGGTCCACCAACCTTCCTCTTTCCCCTCGATTGGCCTTGGCTCCTTACCTGTTGCAAGCCACTCAACGGAAACACCAGCCGCATCAGCAAGCTTAATGAGGTTCACCCTGGATGGCTCTGAGCTCCCGGAGCGCCACTTTCGTAGCACTGAGCCAGATACGCCCGCCTTTTCTGCCATTTTCGTAGCACCACCAGCCTTTTCTATCGCCACGACTACGCGCTTACTGAACTCGTCAATGTTCAGAGCTTCAACTTTTGCGTCGCTTTCATTTAAGGACTGCTGCGTCATAGTTCCATTAACCGTTTGATATAAAAGAAATAATTATTTTGTTTTACGAATAGAGCGCGCTTTTGAACTTTGACCAACACAAACGTGCTTGACTGCGCACGTTCGTGGCGATATGTTTATGGGGAACGACAGGTTAGACACCCCAAAAAAACGCCACCGAGGTGACGCCATGAACCAACAAATTCCTTCTAATCCTACCCAGCGCTGGGAGTGGCTGAAGTACCAGCTCCGCAGCCAGGGTTCGAGCTTGCGCAAGCTAAGCGATGAGCTGGGCGTCACCGGCAATGCAGTGCAAATGGTGAAGTACACACCCTACCCACGCATGGAACGCGCTATCGCCAAAAAGCTTGGGCTTAGCCCCCATGCTGTTTGGCCAGAGCGCTGGAACCACGACGGCACCCCATGCCGTGAGCGCCCCAATCGTGCTGAAAAGCTTACTGTCGCAAAGCCGCACAAACGTTTATGCGACAAGGATAGCGCTTCTAACGTGTCGACGCATCGTCAAATGGTGCGGGAGGCATAGCCATGAGGCGCGTCAAAGATACCCAAACATTAGACATCTTCGAAGTGCCTGCCCCCGTGGTGCCTTTGCCGGGCAGTGGCAACTACGCAAGCCAGGTTAGCGAGCTTGTCGGGGTCGTACTGAAGGATTGCCCCGTCGACCGCTACGAAGTGGCTGCACAGATGAGCCGCCTGTCTGGCGACGACGTCTCCAAGCACATGCTGGATGCCTGGAGCTCGCCAGGGCGCTGCGACCACAACATTCCTTTCTACCGCATTCCGCTGCTGGAAGAGGTCTGTCAGAGCCACGCCTTTACTGACTGGATCGTTCACCTACGGGGTGGCCGCGTGGCTTATGGCCGTGAAGCGCTGGCCGCCGAGTACGGCAAACGCCAGCAGATGCTCGAAAAGCTCAAAGGTGAAATGAAGGAACTCAAGCGGCTGATGGGGGATGACCAATGAACTGGTACTCCGCTAAAGAGCTGGCAGGGCTGCCTGGCATGCCTCAATCCGTCAGCGGTGTTATCCGTAAAGCCACATCGCAAGGTTGGGAAGCTCAAAAACGCATGGGTCGCGGTGGCGGTTACGAATACGCCTTCGCCGTGCTGCCTATCGAAACCCAGAACGCGTTGCTTTTGGCACAGGCGGAGAACGCCGAGCCCGCACCCGCCAGCACCGTGGGTTCAACACCTGAAGACCCGCGCCCAGGGCAGCAGCAGCTGACCGACGCACAGCGCCAGGTAATGAGCGCCCGCGTGGCCTTCGTGCGCGAGATCGAGCGCATGAGCCGGATGGTCAGCCAGCAGCGCGCCATCGAAACGTTAGTCGCCCACGCAAAAGAGGACGATCTAACGCCATACCTAAAGCAGCGCGTGGTGCTGGCCAACGACCGAAAAACCGCTACCCGCAACCTCAGCGAGCGCACGTTAAAACGCTGGATCGCTGACTTTAAAAAGCACGGCGAGCGTGGCCTGGCACCCAAGCGCCGCCAGGCAGATATGAGCATGCCGCCCTGGGCGGGTGATTTTCTCAAGCGTTACCAGAAACCGCAGAAACCAAGCGTAGAAGCGGCCTACCAAATGCTGGTCGAGCAGACTCCGCCGCCGCATCCGTCTATCCACCAGGTGCGCCGGTGGCTTGCCAAGCTCAGCCCGGAAGCGCGCGAACGTGGCCGTATGGGCGCGCATGAGCTGAAAGCGTTGCAGCCCTTTAAGCGGCGTAAAACAGATGGCCTATGGCCCAACGACGTATGGGTGGCCGATGGCCATACATTCGACGCCGAGGTGATCAACCCGCTAACCGGCCAAGCCTTCCGGCCCGAAATCACGTTGATTATCGACTGGGCAACGCGCCGGATCGTTGGCTTCGCCCTCAACCTTGCCGAGTCGACTGTGGCCACGCTGGATGCGTTGCGCGATGCCGTTAGCCGCGCGGGCATGTTCAATCTGTTCTACGTCGATAACGGCTCAGGCTTTGACAACGCCACAGTTTATGAAGTCGTCGACCGCCTGGGCGGCACCATCACCCACTCGCTGCCGTACAACTCCCAAGGGCGCGGCGTCATTGAGCGGCCGCACAAAACCATCTTGGTGCGGTTGGCTAAAACCATGGACAGCTATATCGGCGCGGACATGGATAAAGAAGCCGCCACTAAAGCGCACAAGCTGAGCCGCCGCGACATCAAACAAGGCCTCAAGCCCGCGCTGATTCCCACGTTCCAGGAGTTTTTCGACCGGCTCAACGACGCCCTGGACGTCTATAACCACCGCCCGCACTCGGGCCTTACCAAAATTCGCGACCTGGACAGCGGCAGGCTACGCCACCAAAGCCCGATGGAAGCCTGGAAGAACGCCGAGGCCGAAGGCTTTGAAGCGCTGACCGCGCCTAGTGATGTGGTCGCCTCGCTCATGCGCCCGCAAGAGGTACGCAAAACCAATCGCGGCGAAGTGCGCATCAACGGCGGCACCTACTTTATGGACGCCCTGCGCGACTTCCACGGCGAAGAGATCCGCGTTGCCTGGGACTACCGCGACACAGGCAGTGTCGGCGTCTACACCCTGGAAGGCGAACACCTGGGCGATGCCCAGCTAGACGGCAACGCCACCCCCGCAATGCCTGCAAGCATGATCCAGCGCGCCGCCGAGAAGCGTGAAAAAGGTCAGCTCAACCGCCTGGCACAGAAAGCCAAAACCATCACCGGCGGCGACGTCGAGATCCGCGCGATTACCCCCGCCGCCAGCTACTCGGATGAAAAGCAGGCAGCCGAAGGCCGCGCCTACGCCAAGCAACTGGCAGATGAAGGCACTCGCTTTCAGATACCCAACAACAAAATGGAGCGGTACCGGCTTTGGAAGAAGCTGGATGGACAGTTGCAGAAAGGTGAGGAAGTGCCCGAAGCCGCCCGTGAATGGCATGAGCGTTATCAGCACCACAGAGATTTGAAAGCCATCGCCAAAGTGATGGATGCAGAAGTGGATGCGGGTGGGCGGCAACCCACCCGCAACCGCCGGGCCGTCTGAACCACGGCCCATGACACCCCAACCTTGAATAAGGAAGCACTATGAGCGTCAACACCATTGTACCACTCACCAACGTCGGCTTACTCGCGGCAGCAGTCGAAAGCGCCGCGAACCGGCCGCCCGAGCTCCCAGGTCTGGTCGTGATGTACGGCCCCAGCGGCTACGGCAAAAGCCTGGCAGCGGCCTACGCGGCCAACATGCATCGCGCATACTACGTCGAGTGCCGCGAAAGCTGGACGAAAAAGGCATTCGTCGTGGCCGTGCTGCGCGAGATGGGCATCATCCCTATGAAGACGCTAAGCGAGATGGTCGACCAGATCGCCGAGCAGCTCAGCCGAAGTGGTCGCCCGCTGATCATTGATGACGTCCAGTACGTGATCGACAAAGCCGCCGCTAACGTCCTCACAGACATCTATAACGCCAGCCAAGGCACCTTGATCCTGATCGGCGAAGAGCGTGTACCCGCCTCAATGGCGCGGCTGGAGCGTCTGCACAACCGCGTACTGGAATGGGTGCCCGCCCAAGCCGCCAGCTTGGAAGACGTGCGCGCCCTGGCCGACAAAAGTTACCCGGATATTGAGATCGAAGACGACCTGCTGGAAACCGTCAACGACCGCGTTAAAGGCTGCCTGCGCCGCGTCGCCGTCAACCTCTACCAGATCAACTCGGAAGCCACCGCCAACGGTTGGACCATGGTTGGCATGCGGGAATGGGGCGAGCGTGAGATCCACACCGGCCAGCCACCGGCGCGGAGGGGCTAAGGCATGGCAAAACGTAAACCCCAACTCAACGCCCAGGGGCCACGCATCGACCGCCAGGCCATTTGGGAAACCCTACGCGACATGCACGCCAAAGGGTTGGCCATTACCACGGTCGACGTATCGCTACTGATGCCGGATGCCGTCAGCCAGGGCCGCGTACGTGACTACCTGAACGGCCTCGAAAAAGGCGGCTACCTCGCCCGTCTCGATGTGCCCCGCAAAAGCGGCGAGCCGGTGCAGTTCAAGCTTGAAAAAGACGTCGGCGTTGAAGCCCCACGCGTGCGCAAAGACGGCTCCACACCTACCGGTGGCCTTGGCCGTGAACAGATGTGGCGCACGCTCAAGATCGTCGGCGACTGCACCGCCCGCGAGCTGGCAGACGCCGCCACAACGCCCAATACCGAGATCGCCGAGGCCACGGCCAACGAATATTTGCGCTTTCTTGCAGCCGCCGAGTACGTCGCCATCGTCCGCCCTGGCTCCCCCGGCGTGCTGACCCGCTACCGGCTGGTCAGTTCACGCTGGACAGGCCCGCGCGCGCCGATGATCCAGCGCACCAAGCAACTCTATGACCCCAACACCGGTGAAGTGGTGTACGTCCGCGTCACCAAAACCGAAGGGGGTGAGCCATGAAAGACATCATCCGCCGTACCCGCACCGTCGACATCTCCAACTGGGGTGACGACGTGCCGCGCTGGATCGTGCTGCTCGCCGACGAAGTGCGCGCCACCAACCGCAAGATCGCTGCGGAACGCATCGGCGTCTCGCGTAGCGCGGTGTCGTTGGCACTGGCCAACCGCTACCCCAGCCCTTCCACCGCCAGCATCGAAAAGAAGGTACTGGAAGCGCTCGACGGCCTCGACTGCCCAGCGCTTGCGATCAAGATCAGCGCCGAGCAATGCCGTGACTACCGCGCACGCCCCGCGCCGACCCACAACCCTATGGCCATGCGCATGTGGCAACACTGCCAGCGCTGCCCCCACAACCCCGACAACCAGGACGGAGGCGACCAATGACCCTTAAAGCGACGTGCCCCGAGTGCGGCATGACGGCCGACATGGCCGCCTTCGTCACCCAGGGCGAGCACAACATGGCGCTCGCCGCTGCGCTGGATATGCCCGCGCTGCTGAGTAGCCGCATCGTCCGCTACCTCGGCTTTTTCCGGCCTGCCAGCCGAGCGCTGGCCAGCGCCAAGAGCGCCCGGCTGCTGACCGAGCTGAAAGACACGATCACCAGCGGCGTGATCGAGCGCAAAGGCATCACCCGAGAGGCACCTCTCAAGGTGTGGGTGATGGCCCTCGACCAGATGCTGGAAAGCCCGCCTAGCGGCTTGCCGCTAAGCGGCCACGGCTACCTCTATGAAGTGGTTGCCCGCTGCGCAGACCGCCACGCCGGTGAGCAGGAAAGGCAGCAGGAAGAAGCCAAGCGCAGCGGTGCCAAACCGCCTGCAAATCGCGCCCTCGCTGCCGCGTTTCAAGAGCGCTCGACCGATGACGTGCTGGCCGAACACCGGCGCATGGCTGAGCGCGGAGCCAACGTACCCAAAAAGACCAACGGCCAACGCCGCACCGCCAAAGAAGACGAACAGGCGCGGGGCCCCAAACAGCTGAGCCAGTTGCTCAACGCCGCAACCCAACGCCAGGGAGACGACCAATGACCACGTACAGCGATGAGACCTTGGAGCAATACGCCGACCGCTTCGTGCAGCTGCGGCTGGCCCGCCACGGCGTCAACCTGGCGCAGTACCTGGCCAACCCAGTGCAGTTTGAACGCCTGGCGTTGGAACCGGAACCGCTACTCCCCGCCCAGCAAGCCGCAGTGCTTCGCATCTGGCAGCGCTGGGATACCGGCCTAGCCGAGCAGCAAGCCGTTGAAAAGGAAAGCACGGTACCGGACTGGGACTGGCGCGACCTGCTGGAGCGTTGGAGCACCGAAACCGAACAGGCCGAGCGAGCCGTGGCGCGCATGCAGCAGCGCAACGGTGCCTATGTCGAGCCGCTGCACCACAACCGCCACAACGCCCGTAACCGCAGTGCCAACTTTGCCAAGCGAGGTGCCTGATGAGCCACATGGTCCTCTCCCATTTACAGGCCAACGACGGTGCCACGCTCGATGAGCTATGCACCGCCACCGGCCTGAACGCCGACGCGGTACGCCACATCCTCAGCGGCCTGGTGAATAGCCGCTTTGTGATCGGCGTCGCGCGCTACAACCGCACGCCGAAGTTTTACGCCGTCACCAGCCAAGGGCATTGCGAGTGTTGCGGCCTCTACGAGCATCGCCGCGTTGCCGCCATGTGCCAGCGCTGCATCGACAAAAGCAGCGGCCTGGAGTCGCTGACCGAATCGCCCATAGCCGCGCTACCGGCAGGCCTAAACACACCCGAAAGGACCCAAGCATGAACACCCAAGCGAATGAAACACAGCAAGTACCCGACGGCTTCCGCATGGATGCCAAAGGCCGCCTGGTGCCCGAAGAGCAAATCAAAGAAATCGACCAACTCCGCGATGAGCTGGTGCTCTCGATTATTGACCGCGCTTGTGAGCTGCGCGACCAGCTTCGCGACTTCAAAAGCGACGTTTTCAGCGAGATCGAAGCCTTTGTGCAGACCTCCGCCCAGGAGTACGACGTCCAGATCGGTGGCAAGAAAGGCAACATCCAGCTGGTCAGCTTCTGTGGCAAATACAAGGTGCTGCGCGCCATCTCCGAAAACATCACCTTCGATGAGCGCCTCCAGGCTGCCAAAGGGCTGATTGAAGAGTGCCTGCGGGACTGGACAACAGACGCCCGCCCCGAGGTTGCCACCATCGTTCAGGACGCCTTCCGCGTCGACCAGGCAGGCAACATCCGCACCGGCCAGGTGCTCGGCCTGCGCCGCCTCAACATTCAGGACAAACGCTGGCTGCGCGCCATGGATGCCATTAGCGATGCCATCCAGGTGACTGGCTCCAAGAGCTACATCCGTATCTATGAGCGAGTCGGCAGTACCGACCAGTACAAACCCATCAGCCTAGATATCGCGGGGGTGTAAGCCATGCCTAGCAAATGCGAGTTCTTTTACAAGCTCCAGGAGCGCGGCATTACCGCCGCGCAAGCTAAGAAATGGCTCAAGGCCAATCCGCCGCGTAAGGGTTGGAAGCACAGCGCCTGGCGCTGGGCCTTTGAGCAGATGGGAGACGCATCATGACCGCTATCACCAACGCCTCATCCATCCGCGTCAGCCCCGCCATGGGTGGGTTTGTCGCCATCCTGCGCGGCCACCGTGCCACGGGCACCACTCACCGCGACGCAGCGCTCGCTGTCGCAAGGCGGGTGTACGGCCCGCGCGTCAACGTCCGCACCGATTATCTACGGGACTCAGACCCCATGGCGGGCATCCAGTACCGCTACCACATCACCCACATGATAGGTGCCGCATGAGACAGAAAAGACAAGAAGTAACGCTTGAACTAACCACCGAAGTTAACGGGGCTCAATGGCATTTGTTCGGTTTTAGCTACTCGACTCCAGACGGCCAGTTCAGTGGATACCTGCACGCGACCTCACCAGAACATGCCAGCTACATGCTTGAGGAGCTTAAAGCGACAGCCGTGCTAGATGGGCAAATCATCGAAACCGGCACCTGTGGAGAACCCTAGAAAAGCCAGCGCGAAACGCCCCAGCGTGGGGCGTCTGCCGGGCGTGGTGGCCCAGCACTGATGAGCAGCCAAGGGGAAAGAAATGGACAGTAAAGCGTTAGACAAAATCAAAAAGTGCCTACGGCTTGCCAAGTCGAGCAATGCCAATGAAGCCGCTGCCGCGCTGCGCCAGGCGCAAAAGCTGATGGCCATGCACGGTGTTACCACTGACGACGTGGCCATCAGCGATGTAGGCAGCCACACCGCTAAAACAGGCGCGGGTAAAACGCCACCCAAATACGTCACCATGCTGGCACACATGGTAGCCGGAGCCTTTGGCGCTGAGACGGTCTACCAGCAGGTTTACGACGGTGAGCGGTGGGCGCTGAACGTTGAATTCTACGGCCTAAATGGCGCTGCCGAAGTAGCGGGCTACGCCTTTGAAGTGCTGGCCCGACAGCTAAAGCGCCACCGTACCGCCTACCTAGCCACCCTCAACAAGCGCCTGAAAAGAACTACCAAGGTGCGTCGTGGCGACCTCTACGCTCAGGCCTGGATTAACGCCGTCGCTAAACAGGTAACGCGCCAACAACGCACCGAGGCCGAGACTTCCATCGTGAAAGCCTACAAGGCTAAACGCTGGGAAGATCTGGACACCATGAAGCCTCGCGATAACACCAAGGGCATGCGCAGCCATGACCATGGAGCCATTTACCAGGGCTACCAGGACGGCAAGAAAGTCAGCTTCCACCAGGGCGTGAACGGCAACCGCTACGCACAGATCGGTGAGGTGTCGTCATGAACAAATGGCAACAACTAGAAGAGAAGCTGTCGGGCGTTTTTGGCAACGCTACCGTGCTTGCTGGCGGCCATGAGGTGACGTTTAGCAAGTGCCTCGACCAAGAAAAGCTGGTCATCCAGGTCTTTGTAGATGGCTGGATGAAAGGCGGCTGGACATGTGTTGACGATAACGGAGAGCCGAAACACCCAGAAGGCCGCTTTTTCCGCCCGATGAAGCGTCGCCCTTGGAAGCTGAAACAGTACAAGGATCTGAAGAAGGTTTTCGGAAAGAAGGAAGCCGACCGCATGACCCAGCTACGGGTGGTTGGCTTTCTGCCCTACTGGGGTAGCCCGCGCACGCTAATCAGCCATCTAAAAAAGAACTTCCCAGACCTTGAGATCAAGCCTGATGAGGTGTCGTCATGATCAGCAAAGGCAAGCTAGCCCAGATCCACATCGCCAAGGCACAGTTGGGGTTAAGCGATGAAGACTATCGCGCGATCCTCGCACGAACCGCAGGTGTGAGCAGTGCCAAAGAACTCACAAATCGCACCGTTGGCGGTGTGATGCATGAGTTTCGCCGTCTCGGGTTTGAGCCGAAGCCCGCCAAGAAAGCGGGCCGGAAGGCACCGCGCCCGCCGCGTTCACGCCAAGCTGAAATGAACAAGGTCGAAGCCCTGCTGGCTGACGCTGGCCGCGCCTGGGCCTACGCCGATGATATGGCCAAGAACATGTTCAAAGTGGACCGCGTGGACTTTCTCGACGATAACCAACTGCACAAGCTGCTCCAGGCGTTGATCATAGACGCCAAGCGGCAAGGACGGTATCCCGATGACCTCGCATAAGGCAGACAACCTCGACCTGGGCTTCGGCATCCCCAACGATGCGCTGGACTACCTCGACCCCGAGATCCTCAAGAAGTGGCCACAGGGACTCTCAGACATGCTTACCGTGGTCGAGAGTGCTCACATTCGCGCCGGTGATGAGCCCACAATAGCCCGCCGCCGCGCCTTTGCCGCCGTGCGCGCTATCAGCTCGTTTGCGGGTGGGCGCAGTCTCTACGTTCCACAGGGCCGCCAGCTCGACCGCGCCCTTCGGGATCGCGAGATCTGGGAGCGTCACCGTGGCGACAACATCCCCCAACTGGTCGAAGACTACGAACTGACCGAGGCGCAGATTTACAGCATCCTCGCTGAGCAGCGTAAGCTGGCCCGCGCCCGCTTGCAGTCAGACCTGTTCGCTGATCACGAAAGCGGATAAGATCTAGCCAAGCACCTGCTAACAAACCCGCTACGGCGGGTTGTTTGCTTTCTGGCCCATGAAAACTCTTAAAGCGCTTGATTCCCGACGCCTAGCCTAACCCCTCTAGCCTGAACCTCACTGCAATGTGCTTTCGCCACCCATGCAATGAGGCTTCAACGTGAACCAAAAGAACCTGTTCGATAAGCTGCGCATCGGCCCTTGGCTGATCCTCGCCTTAATCACCACGGTTGCCGTCGGGTTCTTATACCCGCATCAGCTCGGTGTACTTCTCTGGTCGCTCACCAAGCTCTGCTGGGGTGCGTACCTGGGCTACTGGATCGACCGCTCGATATTCCCGTATGCCCGAACCGGCGACCATGCGCTTATCAATAACGCTGAGCTTTCTGCCCTCGCGTTGATGATGCTTCGCCGCGCTCTCATCATCGCCGCCGCCATCCTCGCCCTTGGGCTTGGGGTGTGACATGGGGGCTGATACCGCTGCCGAACTGCTGGCAGAAGGCAAGCGCCTAGTGGCTGAGATCGACGCCCTACCCAGTGCTGCTCCGATGCTGCCCCTGTACATGCGCCTGCAAGACACCGTCGAGCGTGCTGAATCCGCGCTAAGCGAGGAACACCCATGAACTACGTATTCGCCATGGTGCTGTGCCTCGCGTTCAGCGTGATGCACGCTCTGACCGCTAGCGACAGCCTTTACTGGCTCCTGGTCTCGGACGTAAACGTTGCGATTTGGCTGTGGGTTGCCTGGCATCTTGGCCGGAGGAAACGCTCATGATGCATGACGTCAAAAGCTTCCTACGCGCCAACTCCACATGGCTGGCCATGTCAGGCGTGTTGCTCGTGATGCTGATGATCGAAGCGTGCCAACCCGCCGCTGCCCAGGTTCCCGCTGCCGCCAGCCAGTACAAGCGTGAGCTGACGCGCGTGGTGCAGCAGGAATGGGGCATGAATGGCCGGGTGGCCGTCCACGCTGCGCAGGTCCACCAGGAGAGCGCCTGGCGCGCCAACGTCGATAGCCCCGTGGGTGCGCAGGGGCTGAGCCAGTTCATGCCCTCCACGTCCCAGTGGATCGCCGAGATCTACCCAGACCTGGGCAGCGCTGCACCTTACTCCCCAGGCTGGGCAATGCGCGCACAGGCCCGCTACAACCGCTGGCATTGGCAGCGGATCAAAAGCACCGCTGACCAATGCCAGCGCTGGGCCATGACGCTTAGCGCTTACAACGGCGGGCTGGGCTGGGTGAACCGCGATAGACGTCTAGCAACCGCCGCCGGTGATGACGCCGGTAAGTGGTTCGGGAGCGTCGAGCGCTACACCAACCGGGCAGGCTGGGCAAAGCGCGAGAACCGCCATTACGTTAGCCACATCCTGCTAACCCTCACGCCCCGCTATACGCGGGCAGGCTGGCAAGGGGGTGCGCCATGTCCTTCCTGAAGCTAGTACCCGGCAAGGTCTGGATGGCGGTGCTCGCCCTGGGGCTGACGATTGTCGGTTGGTTCATCAATGAACACCGTATCGACACACTCCAGGCCGAACGCGATAGCGCCCTCGACGGCCTCCAGCGCGCTAATGAGCTGGTGACCGAATGGCGCGGCGTCTCCGAGCAGCTCGGCACCAACCTCAACAATGCCAGGCGTGAGCGCGCCGAGGCTGAGGAAGCGGTCAAGGCATTGCAGGCGGAGCTGATCGAGCAGGCGGCGGATTACCAGCCCATACGCCAGCGCATTGAAGACGCCCCCGATACCGACGACGGCCCAGTAGCCCCGGTGTTACGAGACACCCTGGAGCGCCTGCCATGACCATCAGAGCCGTTGTGATCATCGCCGCTGGGGCAACATTGGGCGCCTGCGGAAGCACGCCGCCTGAGCTGCCACAGCCGCCCGCTATCAACGTCTACCAGTGCGTCACCCCGGCGGGCATGACGGCCCCCGAGCCGCAACCGAAGCGACCGCGCGGCGAGTACACACAAGACGACGTGGCGCTCTACATCACCGAGCTACACCGGTGGGGAACGCGCGGCTGGCTCAAGCTCGCCCGCGTGCGTGAACACGCTGACCAATGTGCAAACAGCGCCGAAGACGATGAAGAAAATAACTAAGGGGACGTCATGGAGGTAATCAACTGGGCGGCCGCCAAGCTGTTCTTTGACATTCTGCAGGCACTCATTCTGGCAGGTGTGTCGATTTACGTCTGGTGGACAAACCGCACACGTGCCACTGGTACCGCGATCACAACCGCTAACGTGCGAATTGATGACGTCGAGAAACGAATGGTGAACCTGGAGCATCAAGTGGAGCGCCTACCTGACCATGAAGATATCGAAAAGCTGCAAGAGCAGATGACAAAAACCAATTTGTTATTAGCTGAGATCAGTGCAGGCCAAAAAGCCATGGCGAACCAGGTTAACCGAATGGATGACTACTTGATGAACCACCGGGGGACCAAATGAATTACCAAGACTTTGAAACCGAGGGCCGTCGCTTGACGATCCTGCGCATTCTGGCCCGCCGCAACCAGTTCACGACTAACGAATATTCGCTCAACGATGAGCTGAAAGGCGCGTATGCCCACATCGTCAGCCGCGACAAGCTGCATGGCGATCTCGCCTGGCTAGAAGAACAAGACCTGGTGATTGTGCAGCAACCCCGCGCCGGTTGGCTGATCACCCTAACCGGTCGCGGTGCCGACTGCGCTGAAGGCTTGGCTAACGTACCCGGCGTCGCCAAACCGCGCCCAGGAGTTTAATCATGCCGCCTCGCAATAAGGTGTTTGACCTGCCGCCAGAGGTGCGTGAGGCGCTAAACGAGAAACTCGTGAGCAGCGGCTTCCAGGGCTACGAAGCGTTAGCCGGGTGGCTCAGTGAGCGCGGTTATAACGTTTCCAAAAGCTCCGTACATCGCTATGGCCAGGATCTCCAGGAGGAGTTTGAAGAGGCAATGGGCGACGTGCGTAAAACCACCGAGCTAGCCCGTGCCATGGCCAGCGAAGGCGAAGACGAAAGCGGCCACCTCATCGACGCTACCGCACGCATCGTGCAAGACCAGCTGCTGCGGATCTCAATCGCCATGCGTAAAGCCGAGCACGAACCCGACGTGGCGGCCAAGCACCTAAGCAGCGTGACCAAGGCGCTGGCTGATATTGGCCGTGTTTCTTTGAGCCAAAAGAAATGGGCGAAAGAGCTTCGGGTGGAAGTCGCCAAAGAGGCAGCGGAGAAGGCCGAGAACAGCATGGCAACGCAGGGCATGAGCCGCGAAGCCATCGACGCGATCAAGCGCGATATTCTGGGGATAGCCTGATGACAGCCGAGCTCCCTGAATCCGTTCTGCTGCCGTATCAGCAAGCCTGGATCGAAGACGAATCCGACCTAAAGCTCGGTGAGAAGAGTCGCCGTACCGGCTTGACCTGGGCGGAAGCGGCGGACGCCGTGCTAACGGCCAGTAGGTCCAAGGTCGCCGGTGGCACCAATCACTTCTATGTGGGCTCCAACAAGGACATGGCCATCGAGTTTATCGATGCCTGTGCCATGTGGGCCAAGGCGTTCAACCGCGCCGCCTCGCACATCCAGGAAGAACTTTACGAAGATGAGGATAAAAACATCCTCACCTTTACTATCCACTTTTCCAGCGGCTTCAAGATCCAGGCGCTCAGCTCACGCCCCAGCAACATGCGGGGCCGCCAGGGCAACGTCACCATTGACGAAGCCGCCCACCACGATCAGTTGGCAGAGGTACTCAAGGCTGCGCTCGCCCTCACCATGTGGGGCTCAAAAGTGCGTCTGATCAGCACGCACAACGGCGTCGAGAACCTGTTCAATGAGCTGATTCAAGATAGCCGTGCCGGTAAGAAGCGCTATAGCATTCACCGCATCACCCTGGATGACGCTTGCGAGCAAGGGCTGTACCAGCGTATCTGCCAAGTGCGTGGCAAGCCCTGGAGCCTGGAAGCCGAAGAGCAGTGGAAAGCCAACCTGCTGGCCGATACGGCCACACGGGAAGACGCGCTGGAAGAGTACTACTGCGTACCCAAAGCGGGCGGCGGTGCTTACCTTTCCCGCGCCATGATCGAAGCGCGCATGGTTGAAGCCCCCGTGGTTCGCTTTGAAGGCAGTGCCGAGTTCAACGCGGTACCGGAGCACTACCGCGCCCTAGAGATCAACGCCTGGTGCATTGAACACCTGCTACCACTACTGGAAAAACTCGACCCTAAGTTGGCTCATTGCTTTGGGGAAGACTTTGGCCGCAGCGGGGATTTAACTGTGATTGCCCCGATGGCCCTCACTCAGCAGCTGGTGCGCCAGGTGCCGTTCCTGGTCGAACTACGCAACGTCCCGTACAAGCAGCAAGAGCAAGTGTTGTTCTTTATTGCTGATCGCCTGCCACGGCTGCAAGGCGGTGCGTTGGATGGGCGTGGCAACGGTAACTACTTGGCCGAGCAAGCAGCGGAACGCTACGGCAGTATCGTCGACGTCGTGATGCTTTCCCAGAGCTGGTACCTCAACAACATGCCACCTTTCAAAGCGGCGTTTGAAGATGAGCTGATCAGCCTTCCTCGCGACAGCAATGTGGTCGATGACCTGCGCGCCCTTCAAGTTATCAAGGGCGTGCCCAAGCTGCCCGATGCCAAAACCGGCGATAGTAAAGACCGTCACGGCGACGCCGCTATTGCCTTGGTATTGGCGTACTACGCAAGCCTGATGGACGTGACCCCCATCGACTTCACCCCCGCGCCCCTGCCTGGTGTTTCTCGCCAGGATGACGACAGCGACGACATTGAACACACCGGATTCGGCATAGGAGGTGGCGCATGGTAAGCCCCAAAGCACTCATCAAAAAACTGTTTGGGAATGAAAGCAGTCAGGCGCTGGAAGAGGAACAGACCCAGGATGCCCGCGTTGGCCAGCTCAAGCGCGAATTTGCCGAGCACCCCACGAAGGGGCTAAACCCGCACAAGCTCTACCAGATCCTGGAGAGTTCAGAGCAAGGCGACCTGAAAGCGCAGTCAGAACTCTTCGACGACATGGAGGAGAAAGACCCGCAGATTGGGGCCGACCTCGGTAAGCGCCGCCAGTTAAGTGCAGAGCGTGAATGGCAGATAGTCCCGCCCGACGGCGCGGATGCACGCGAGAAGAAAGCCGCCGAGCAAGCGGCGGAAGTGTTCAGCGGTATTGAGGTGGAAGACCTTATCCTGGACCTGGGCACCGGCATCGGCCACGGCTGGGCCAACTTGGAGCTTGCCTGGGGTCGCGATGGCGCGATGCGCTACATCGAGCAGCCGACGCTGCGCCCGCATTCATGGTTTCGCCTGCACCCGGATGACCAGAACTGCATTACCCTGCGCGACATGAGCGCCACCGGTGCCGAGCTATGGCCACTGGGCTGGATTCAGCACCGCCACCGCGCCAAGGCGGGCTATGTGGCACGCATGGGCCTGCACCGCATGCTGGCCTGGCCGTACCTGTTTCAAAACTACGCCCTGGGCGACCTGGCGCAACTGCTCGAAATCTACGGCATGCCCGCCCGCATCGGTAAGTACCCGAAGAACGCCACCGATAAAGAGAAAGCCACACTGCTGCGGGCCGTCGTTAGCTTGGGCCAGAACGCGGCGGGCATCATCCCAGACGGTATGTCGCTGGAATTCCTGGAAGCCGCTAGCGGCCGCGCCGATGTGTACAAAGCCATGATGGACTGGTGCGAGCGCGCCAAGGCCAAGGCTATCCTGGGCGGCACGCTCACCAGCGGTACCGGCGAAGGTACCAACACCAACGCCCTGGGCAATGTGCATGAACGCGGGCAAATGAGCCTGATCCGTTCCGACGTGCGCCAGTACGCGGGTAGCATTGGCAAGCAGATCCTATGGCCCATGGCGGCGCTCAACTTCGGGATCGAGAAGCCCAGCCGCGCCCCGCGCTTCTACCTCGACACCGGCGAGACCGAAGACCTGGAACGCCTCTCCAAGAGCCTGCCTACCTTCGTGGACATGGGCGCGCAGATTCCCAGATGGTGGTTCCACGAGAAAAGCGGCATACCCAAGGCTCAGGAAGGCGAAGAGGTGCTAATGCCAAAGGCATCGCCAAGCCCCCTCAGTGCGCTACGTTTGGCACAGCCTACCGCCAGCAACAGCCGCCTCGCAGCCCTTCGCCTGGGCGATAGCAATGAGCCAGACGCCGCTGATCTCCAACTGGAGCGCCTACAGCGTGAAGGCGACGCGGCGCTCGAACCCTGGGTGGAGCGTATCCGCGCGTTGGTCGATGAAGTCGAAAGCCTGGAAGAACTGCGCGACCGCCTGGTCGAGCTGGCCCCCGACCTGCCGGTTGAAGACTTCGCCGAGGTGATGACCGAAGCCCTGGCCGCTGCCCACGTGGCTGGTCGCTACGACATTATCGAGGGGGTCTAATGCCTGCCGCCGAGTTTGGCTCTCTGCCGTTTGCCGAACAGATCGAGGCCATGCGCGAAAAGGTGGCCATCCCCACCAACACCTGGTCGGATGTCTACGGCGCAGAGAATGACCAGGCGTTTATGGTCGCCGGTGCCAGCCGCCAGGCCATCGTTGAGGACTTTCAGCGCTCCATCCAAACGATGATTGAGGAGGGCAAGACGCTGGCCGACTTCCGTAAGGACTTCGACCAGATCGTCGAACGCCACGGTTGGTCGTACAAGGGCAGCCGCAGTTGGCGCACCCGCGTCATCTACGACACCAACCTGCGCCAGAGCTACGCAGCCGGGCGTGAACGCCAGATGGAAGACCCGGAGCTGCGCCGCTTGCGTCCCTTTGGGCTGTACCGCCATGGCGGTAGCGAGAACCCGCGCTCCGCCCACCTGGCCAACGATGGCCGCGTGGTGCCGCTGGATGATCCCTGGTGGGATGTTTGGACGCCTCAAAATGGCTACGGCTGCAGCTGCAAAAAGTACATGATCAGCCGCCGCCAGGCGGAGCGAGAAGGCTACACGGTCTCGGAGCAAGGCCCCGAGATCGAGTACATCGAGCGCACCATCGGCGAGAACGGCCCTAAACCTCGCACGGTGCGCGTCCCCAAAGGCATCGACCCCGGCTTTGACCACCGACCTGGCAGCGGCCGCGCAAGAGGCATCACGCCCAGGCCCAACAGCCAATCCACTACGCGTTCCGGCACTGTTACGCCCGCACGTCAGGCACAGGACGACATGCCCGATTACCGTGAGGCCACCGCCGAACTCCTGGAAGCAGGTCAGCCGCCCGAGCGTTACGTGGATGACTTCCTGGAAACCTTTGGCACCCGGCGCGGTGGTGACACGCGGCGCTTTACCGATGCCGTGGGCGAGTCGCTGCCCATCAGCGAGGATCTATTCCGCGACGGTCGCGGCGGGTGGTCGCTGCCCACTGCTGGCGAAAACCTCGGCGCGTTGGCCCGCACCCTGCGCGAGCCGGATGAAATCTGGACAGCCCTGGAAACCATCGAAGGCGAGCGGCCGCGCCTGCGTCGTCGTTACCTGGCGCGCTTCGCCCTGGATGGCGGCGAGGAAGGCTTGTTCATGGTCGATTGGGGCCGCGATGGCTGGGCTGGCCAGCGCCTGGACGATGCCGCCGCGCTGGAAGCCTGGCGTCAAGGCGTGCGCCTGTATCGTCGTGAGGAGGAAAGCTGATGGCAGGCATTACGCTCGAACACCGTATTGATGACAAGCAGGTTATGCGCGCCCTGGGCGAGCTTAACCAGCGAGGTCGAGACGCCCAGCCTGCGTTTGCTGCGATTGGCGAAGATCTGGACCGGTCTACCCGCGACCGCTTTGATGAGCAAGTCTCGCCCAGCGGTGACCCATGGGAGCCGCTCTCCGACGCGTACCGTAAGCGCAAGCCCCAGCGGCAGGATGAGATCCTGGTGCTCAACGGCTACCTGCGCGACACCAACCGCTACGACGCCGGGCCGGACTATCTCGAATACGGCACCGACCGCATCTACGGTGCCAGCATGCATTTCGGTGATGAGGAACGCGGCATACCAGAGCGCAACTGGCTCGGCTTCTCAAACGACGATGAAGAGAACGCAATAGAGACCCTGCTGGACTACCTGGGCGAGCCATTGGGCGAATAATCAACGCGGCCCTGTGAGCGCCGCTAAGCCCTTACCCGCTACGCTGCCCGACTTTTCCCCGCAAGGCGCGTTAGACCCGCGTTAGATTTTGATTTAGCTTGGCCTTTCATGCTTCAGAGGGCTGCATCGTGTCGAACAAAAGAACGTGGTTGGTTGAGACCATCAAGGCAGACGAAACCCGTGAGCTATTTACTGACGGGATAGACGTAGCGTTAGGAGCGATATTTGAGTCCGATTTTTTAAGCCAAGTTCCGTTCGCTGGCATGGCAGTCAAAAGCTACCAGGCCGCTAAAGTTATCCAAGAGAGAATGCTGATTAAAAAGCTTGCCAAGTTTCTTTACTATCCAAGCCAGATGAGTGAAGCCGAGAAGCGTAAATTTTCTGCCCAGTTTGAAGACGCAGAAAAAGAGGAAGAATTTGGTGAGCAGATGCTGGTTCTGATCGATCAATCAGAAGACACGATAAAACCCGAAATTATTGGCAAGCTTATACACGCTCACGCAAAAGGGCACTTTGACCTTGCAGCCTTGATGCGCTTGTCCAAAATGGTCACCCGGTCTTTTGCAGAGGACCTTGATTATTTAAAGAACATGGATGGTCAGCATCAACGACGTGATAGCGATATCGAACATAGCCTTAACACCGTGGGCTTTTTGCGCCTAAAAGCTTATGAATATGGTCAGATGGGAGAAAGTGAAATTGCTCCAAGCGACATCGGCTATGAGAAAACGGTTTATGGTACCTGGGTAACAGAACTGGGGTTAATCGAAGGCCCACCTCCAGATCCTGAAGAACCTAACACTCTTTTTTCCTAAAGCGCTTTAAATCCACGCCCCGCCCTAAGCCCCCGATCATGGGGGCATGACAACACAAAGCCTTCACACCAAGCCCCGCGCTATCCATGTCGCCGTCTGCGCTCTCCGCGTGCAGATCACCGACGACAAAACGCGCCTGATGCCCGCTGGCACCTTTCACGCACCGCGTGGGGCTGCTGAGGGCTCTGGCCCGTGGCACCTATCTGCCGAAGCTGCTCAAGCGATTATCCGCCTGGCCGCTGCGCGCAGTACTGATATCGCCATCGACTACGAACACCAAACCCTTTACAGCGAACAGAACGGCAAGCCCGCGCCTGCCGCTGGCTGGGTCGACCCGCGCTCGCTTGAGTTTCGGGACGATGGCCTTTACGGCGCGATTGCATGGACCGCCAAGGCCCGCGCGGCGATCACGCCGGGACCAAACGGCGAGCCGCCTGAATATCTCTACCTCTCCCCCGTATTCCCGTACGACGCCAACGGTGTGCCGCTCGACCTGCTGCACCTGGCGTTAACCAACACCCCCGCCATCGACGAAGGTGCCGCGCAGCTTGCCGCTGCACGCATGTCGGTAACGCACGAACCCTCCGAGGAGACTGACACCGTGGACCGTGAACAACTGATTGCCGCACTCGGCCTGGCCAAAGAGGCCACCGACGAACAGATCGACAGCGCCATCGCCGCGCTGAAAACCGCCGCCGACGATGCCGCCGCATTCCGCCAGGCATTGGGTGCCAAAGACGACGCAAAACCGGATGAAGCCGTCGCCGCACTCAAGGCAAAAAGCGCTACTGCCCCGCCGGACATGACCCAGTACGTGCCCATTGCGGTATTCAAAGAGACCACCGACCAGTTGGCCGCACTGAGAGCCAACAGCAACTCCGCCGAGCTGGACGCGCTGATCAAGGAAGGCCTTGACGACGGGCGAATCCCCGGCAAAGCCACCGCCGATTGGCTGCGCGAGCAAGGCATTGCCGCGTGCAAAGCCCACCTTGAGGGCGCGCCCAGCATCGCCGCGCTAAAAACCGGCCAGACCCAAACCCAGGGCAAGCAGCCCGACGGTGGCAAGGGCGGCGATGACGACAAGCTCAACGAATCAGAGCTGGCCGTCTGCAAAGCGATGGGGCTGACGCCTGAACAGTATCGCAAGGCGAACCCGGCCCCAGCCGAGTAAGCCCCGCCGTTAACCCAACAGCCAAGAGGATCACCCCGTGACCGCCGCTACCAAAAACCGAAACACCGCCACGCGCTTGGGCTTGTCTCGCGGCCTGTTAGTCGCCGCTAGTGCCCAGTGCTTTGCGGGCACCATCGCTGTCATTAACGGCGATGGTTATACCCAACCCGGCACCACCGCCACCGGTTTAACCGCTGCGGGGGTATTCAGTTACTACCAGGACAACACTGACGGCGCTGACGGCGACGAAGTTGTCGAGGTCGAGCGCGGCAACTTCTGCCTGGACAACTCCACCGGTGCCGATGAAATCACCCGTGCCGACATCGGCAAGGTTTGTTTCATCGTTGATGACCAGACCGTGGCCAAAACCGACGGCACCACTACCCGCTCCCCCGCTGGCATTGTCGACGACGTCGACGATGCGGGCGTGTGGGTCAACATCGACCCGACTAACGGCGTTGCCGCTAGCGCTTGATAAAGGACTGACTTCATGAACCTTACTCCCGCTAACTTGCAGGCCTTGTTCCGGGCCTACAACACCAACTTCCAGCAGGGCTTTAGCTCGCTGGGGGAACAGGCCGCGCTGTACGAGACCTTCTGCACCGTCGTGCCCAGCACCACCGCCGTTGAGGTGTACCCCTTCCTCAAGTCACTGCCGCGCCTGCGCGAATGGCTGGGCGACCGGGTTATCCACTCACTGGAAGGCGGCGAGTTCAGCTTGAAGAACCGAAAGTTCGAGCTGACCGAGGGCGTACCCCGCGACAACATCGACGACGACACCTACGGACTTTGGTCCCCGGTCTTTGAGGAGTTCGGCCGCAGCTCACGTGAGCACCCAAACGAACTTGCCGTGGAAGTGCTGGAAACCAACCCGGAATGCTACGACGGCCAGCCGCTGTTTGATGCCGACCACCCCGTGCTGGATGAAAAGGGGCAAGAGATCTCGGTGACAAACGACATGGGAGGATCGGGCGACGCCTGGTACGTGATGGACAACACCCGCGTGATCAAGCCCGTCGTGTTCCAGAAGCGACGTGACTACAACTTCCGCTCGATCACCGACTTGAACGATACCCAGGTCTTCATGACCGACAAGTTCCTGTTCGGCGTAGACGCCCGCGTGAATGCCGGTGCAGGGCTATGGCAGCTCGCCGTTCGCTCTCGCCAGCCGTTTACCGCCGAGAACTATGAAGCGGCACGCCAGACTTTGACGAAGATGAAAGGCGACCATGGCCGCCCCCTGGCGCTGCGTCACTCGCACACCATGGTGCCCAACTCAATGGAAGGCGCTGCCCGTGCCGTGCTGCAAAGCCAGCTTGCCGCTGGCGGTGAGACCAACAAGTGGGCCAACACCTCGACGCTGGTACTCAACCCCTGGTTAGCCAGCGCCTAACGGCACGTTAACCGGTGATGAATCGCAGTGCCTGCCCCGGCGGGCACTGCGCAACGGAGATCCTCATGGCAACACGTAAAACCACCACGACAAAGGCCAAGCAGCCTACACGTGCAAAACCGACCGAGGCGAAAGCCGAGTCGGTAGCAGAAACGCCAGCCGAAGCTAGCGCGCCGGAGACTGACCAGGAAGCCCCGAAAGCGAGCACCGATGCAGCGGCTGTGCAAACCACGCCGGAAGCGAACGAGGCCGCAGTTCAGCCGGTACCTGAAACGCAAACACCGGCGGATGCCGGAGCGGCCACCGCCGATCAGGAAGCCCAGGCTAACGCAGGCGCGGCAACACCAGCACCTCAGCCTGCCGAGATCCAGGGCAATACCGTCTCGGGTGATGGCTCTGGTAACGCGCTGCCGCCTATCGAAGAGGCAGAAATTGACGCCGTGATGGTGCGCACAAAGCGCCGGGTCAAAAGCCGCCGCCGTGCTGGTCATCGCTTCAACCGCGAAGGCACCGCCATCGCTCTTGAGCTTCTGAGTGATGATCAGCTCAAGCAGCTACGCAGCGACCCTGCGCTAGAGGTCATGGACTGCACGGTTCCAGTGGCAGGTTTCAGCGAGCCGGAGGCCTAACCCATGCCCTACTGCACTCAGTCGGACCTCATCGAGCGCTTTGGCGAGAACGAGCTGCTTGACCTCGCTTCCGACGATACCGGCTTGGCCATTGATACCCCTGTCGTGCAGGGCGCTATTGCCGACGCCAGCGGCGAGATCGACGGCTACGTGAGTGCAGCGGGCTACACCGTGCCGCTTTCCAATGTGCCGCGCATCATCACCGCCTACGCCTGTGACATCGCCCGTTATCGGCTATCCGATGACCGCGCCACCGAGCAGGTCACCAAGCGCTACAACGACGCGGTGAAGTTCCTACGCAGCGTCGCCAAGGGCGAAGTGCGCCTCGGCATCGCCTCATCGGAAAGCGCAGCGGGAAGCGCTGGCAGCGTCATGATGGACACCGGCCGCCGCGTGTTTAACGGGGGTGGCTTCTAATGCTGGCCAAGATCGAAGACGCCATCATCGACCGCTGCAAACGGGTGCTCGGTGATCGCGTAAAGACCGTCGAAGACCTGCCAGGCAAATGGAACCAAAAGACCCTGCGTGCAGCGCTACGCAAAGTGCCAGGCGTGTTTGTCGCCTGGGGCGGCGCGCGCGGTGACGGCGACCTGGTCCAGCCCGCGACTCAAAACCGCTACGTGGTGTACGTGGTGACCGGCCACGCCAGCGGCGAGCGCGAACGCCGCCGGGGCAATACCCGCCAAGTGGGTGCCTATGAACTGCTCGAACGCGTGGTGCCCGCCGTGCATGCGCTCACCGTGCCTGATGTGGGCAGCCTGACGCTTGAGAGCATCGACAACCTCTACGCCGATCACTTCGACAAAGAAGGCGTTGTTGTTTACGCGGCTGCCTTCCGACTGAAAGTGCTGTGGCCAGGAGCCTTGAGCGTCAACGACCTCTACCCCTTCGAGCTATACACCGGCACCCACCACGTCGGCGGCGATGACGATCCCGACACAGAGAGCCGCGTCGAGCTACCCCAACCCCAGGAGGACTAACCGTGCCATCCATTTACGTTAAACCGCGCCTGCGCGATGCCAAAAAGCCCGACCAGGGCGTGCTGCTGGTGCGCCGCGAAAGCAACGGCAAGCCCATCCCCGCTGAGGGCGCGCACGTTGAGCATACCCCCTACATCCGCCGCCGCTTGCGCGATGGCGACTTAGTGCGCGCCCCGGCCCCGGTGAAAACCAGCCGTGCCAAAGCTAGCGCAAAACCGGATGCCACGCATAAGGAGGCTAGCCAATGATTACCTCTGGTGTCTTCAACGACATTCCCTCGGCGCTTCGCACGCCAGGCGTATTGATCGAGTTCGACGCCCGCCTGGCCAACAGCGGCGTATGGCAGACCCGCCTGCTGGTTATCGGCCAGCGGCTGGAAAGCGGCGAGAAAAACGCCCTGAGCGCTGACCGCGTGACCAGCGGCGAGCAGGCCGACCGCTACTACGGTCGCGGCTCCATGCTCGCTGAGATGCTGCGCGCAGCGTTAGCGATCGACCCCTACATGGAAACGATTGGCCTCGCGCTGGATGACCTGGTCGCGGGCACTACCGCCAGCGGCTCTATCGGTGTGGCGGGTACCGCCCTGCGCGGCGGTACCTTAGCGCTGTACATCGGTGGCTACCGTGTACGCGCCGGAGTGGAAGCAAGCGACAGCGCCGAGACAATTGCCCAGGCCCTGGTCGATGCGGTCAACGACGAAGGCCGTGTACCGGTTACCGCCACCGTCGATGGCACCGATGCCACCAAGATCAACGTGGTTTGCAAGTGGGCAGGCGAAACCGGCAACGATATTCACCTGGTGTTTAACGCCAAAGGCGAGCGTGGGCTGGACGGCGTGACGTTTACCCTGACCCAGCTCAGCGGTGGCGATGGCAACCCGGACATTGGCGATGCGATCGCGGCCATGGGTGATGAGTGGTACCACTACATCGCATGCCCCTTCACCGACACTGCCAACCTGGGTGAGCTGAAAACCGAACTGACCCGCCGTTTCGGGCCGATGGTGCAAACGGGTAGCCGTGCCTTCGGCGCGTTCCGCGGCACGCTTAGCGAGACCAGCACCTTCGGGAGCACTCTCAATGGCGAGCACCTGACAGTGATGGGTACCGGTCAATCGGTTAGCCCCACCTACCTATGGGCGGTCACCTACGCGATGGTCGCCGCCGGTGCGCTAACGATTGACCCGGCCCGTCCTCTGCAATACCTGGCACTGCCCGGTCTGATCGGCCCGCTCAAGGAAGACCAGTGGACCAAGGCCGAGCGCAACCTGCTGCTGTTCGATGGCATCGCCACGTTCACGGTGGCTGATGACGGCACGGTGCAGATCAACCGCGAGATCACCACCTACCAGGTCAACGAAGCGGGTATCGAGTCGGACGCCTACCTGGACATCCAGACGCCCGAAACATTGGAGCGCATCCGTTATGAGCAGATCAGCCGCATCCTGAGCAAGTACCCGCGCCACAAATTGGCCACCGACGCTGACGCGGCGCTCTACGGTGCTGGCCAGCCGATCATGACCCCCAATGTCTGCAAGGCCGAGCTGCTCGATCTCTACCGCGATTTTATAGAGAACGGCTGGGCGCAGGACTACGAGGGCTATGCCGCCAGCCTCACCGTCAACATCGACCCCGACAACCCGGCGCGCCTCAACGTGATCGACTCGCCCAAGCTCGTTGGCCAGTACCGCATCCACGCGATGCAAACCCAATTCCGCCGCTAAGCGGCCATTAACCGCCGTTTAAGGAGTGCGTAAATCATGACGCAACTAACAGGCAAGGCCACGGTGAAAGTCGACGGATCGGAGATGCTCACCGACGTCGACTCAACCCTCAACGTTGGGGGTGTAAGCCGTGAATTCATTGTTGGCCCACGCGGCCCCCAGGGTTACCGAGAGAGTCCCGAAGCTCCCGCGCTCACCACTACCGTGCGCCATACCGCCGATACCGACTTGATCGCACTTAGCCGTATCAAAGGTGCCACGGTGATCTTTACCACCGATACCAATGACGGCTACGTGCTTCGTCGGGCTGCGGTGACCGATACCGTCGAATTATCCGGCGGCAACATCCGCCTCAACTGGGGCGCCATGGGCGTGGAGAGACTCTAATGGCAGGTACACGAATCGACGTACCCCTGATCCACGGCCTCAAGATCGGCGAGGCCGTTTGTAAAGACGCGAAGCTGCGCGAAGCCACCGCTGGCGACGTGCTCGAAGCACAGGAAGCCGCCGAGCGGCTGATGATGGTCCCGACCCAGAACGGCGTCGAACCCATGCTAGTGGTCAGCCCTTCCCGCGTAGGCGTTGAAGTACTGCGCCGCCAGATCGTCAGCATCGGCGACGTCTCCGGCCCGCTGGACCTCAAGCTGATGCATAGGCTCCACCCCGAAGACCTCAACTTGCTACTGGCCAAGAGCGAGCAGCTAGATGGCGCCGCCGTTGCCCAGACCCAGGAGGGAGTGACGCAGCGGGGGCGAGGCGATAGCGATCGCCCAGCATCTGACGGGGCTGATGTGGGCGATCGCGTCAAGAACGGGATGGAGTGAAGCCGAGCAACGCGGCATGACGCTGCGACGCTTGCTCTGCTACTTGAATCAGGCAAGGAGTTAACATGAGCGAATTGCGCGCCAGTGTGGTGATGGATCTGCGTGGCAACCTCGAACGGCAATCACGCCGTTACGAGGGGGCCATGCGTACCATGGCCAACAACGGCCAACGCCACATGACCCGCTTGCAGCGCGTCACCGGCGGTGTTGGCCGCCAGCTCGACCGAGTCGGCAACCGCTGGATGGCACTGGCCACCGGTGCCGCTGGTTTCGGCACGGTGCGCAACCTGGTCAACCTGGAGGAACGCTTCACCCGCCTGGGCATTCAATCCCAACGCAGCGCAGAGGAAATGGAAGAGCTGCGCCGCCAGATTTTCGAGACCGCACGCGAGCCGGACATTCGCGTTGACCCTTCACAAATCACCGGGGCTATCGAGGCCATCGTCGAGAAGACCGGCGACCTCGAATTTGCCAGAGAGAACATCCGCAATATCGCTATGGCCATCTCCGCGACCGGCGCTGAAGGCGGCAACATCGGCGAGATCCTCGCCGAGTTCCAAAAGATGGATATACGCGGCATGGATGCGGTGCTGCAATCCATCGACACCCTAAACGAACAGGGCAAGGCCGGTGCCTTCACGTTGCAGAACCTGGCATCGCTAGGCCCTCGCGTGGTCACCGCCTATACCGCCTTGGGGCGCCAAGGGCCAGAAGCTATACGCGAGATGGGCGCGGCGCTTCAGGTCATCCGGCAAGGTACGGGTAGTTCTGAGGAAGCCGCTACAGCATTTGAAGCACTTTTGCGAACTTTCTCAAACGCTGAGAAGGCGGGTGAGATAACACGTAAAAGCGGTGTGCAAATTTTTGACCCTGAAGCTTTAAAAGAAGGTCGAGAAGTTTTGCGCCCGATCAACGAACTAATGGTAGAGCTTGTTGAGGCCGCCGATGGTCGTGCCTCTAGGATGTCGGATGCATTTCCCGATTCTGAAGCATTGAAGGCTTTCAGGTCTTTGATGGGTGAATACAACCGTACTGGTTCAGTGGAGAGCATGGGTCGCTTCTTTCAAGTACAGGGTGACGGCGCCACTACCGTGGCCGATTCCGCCCGCGCCGCCGACACCGCTGCCGGTTCAATGCGCAACCTCTCCAGCGCCTGGCAAAACTTCGCGGATTCCAACCTGACCGAGTACATCCAATCTGCCGCCGATGCGCTGAACAGCCTGGATCAAGAGACCGTCGACCGCTGGTTGCAGATTGCAGGCATGGCCGCTGGTGGTATTGGTGGCCTCTACGCGCTTCGCTCTCTTGGCAAACTAGCCATCGATTATAGACGTGGTGCAGGTGCCTTATTAGGCCGCCGCAGCACTAGCGGCGGCATTGCGGGTGCAGCGAGCAGCCTCGCCCCGGTGCCAGTATTCGTCACTAATATGGGCACCATGCCTGGCGGCCGTGGCCCTGGCGGTGGCTCTACAAACCGTACCACCCGCAAAGGCGGCGGCTATACCCCGCCCAATACGCGCACCGGCGGCAATAACCCAGCGCCACGCCCTCAACCATCACAACGGCCCACGCTATCGGCCAATGCAATCAACGCGGCCTCTAAAGTGGGTATGAATGGCGCCAACGCTAGGCTGGCTATTCCGGCCGTTAGCACGGTGCTGGCCGCACAGAGTATTGGCGCGATTATCGAAGACGCCGTAGAGCGTACCGAAACCGGCGGCAGGATCGGCAACTACGTAGAGCTGGCCAGAGAAACGGCTAAGCAAGCCGTGATGGAGTATGGGCGCAATTCAGTCGATACCTTCCGCGAAACCTCGGAAAGCGTACTGCGAATATTCGTTGATCAAGACGGGCGAGTGACATCTACCAGCGCCGAGCGGGGTCAGGGTGGGCCGGAGATTGATGTGGATCTAGGTAACTGGGGGACGTGGCCGTGAGTTTAGCTCTTCTCAAAACCAACATATGTTTCTTTCATGTGCTCAGGTTGCTGACCGCAAAATTCCGCTCCTTGTGCTTTTTGCACAACCCATCCGTCTGTCCAAATGTAATAGTCCAGGGTATGGCCGCTGGCAGTACGGCCATCGTTATCGACGATGAACTGGAGGTGCACCTCCCATGGCCAGCCATATTTATCTTCGCGGTAGGACATAGAGTCGATAAGCCTAACTTCAGGCTCGGTTATTCGGCTTTTAAAGACACCATCAACATGAGGACAGGTGTCGATAAAGTTCTTCAATGCAGTCTTGGCACCTTGGCGCTGATCCTCGGTTGCCTCACTCGCATACTGCATATCAATCACAAAAGTGTCGCTGTCATCCCCTTCAGTGAGGGAATCACCGATTACGCCACCCGCAAATTGCAAGCCAATAGCAGCTGCAAAACCGGCACCAATCAACATCGATTTCTTCATTTTTCTTCTCCCTTGCGTCAACGGAGTGTAGCCCAATGAGCTGGCGTGATCGAATCGGCGATGGTATTGCCGTGTTTCGCGGTGTCACTTTGTTCCTGGAGAAAGTCTCGATCAGCCCCGGCCGCCGGGTGCAGGTGCATGAATACCCGCTGCGCGATGAGCCCTACGTGGAAGACATGGGCCGCAAAGCGCGTGAGTGGCAAGTTACCGGCTATTTGCTGGGCGAAGAATACGACATCCAGCGCAACCAGCTCGCCGAAGCCCTGGAGCTGCCCGGCGCGTTTGAAATGCGCCACAGCTACTACGGCACCCATCGCGTGGTGCTGACCGGCGACCCACGCATCACGGAAAGCACCCGCGAAGGCGGCATGGCCCGTGTGACGCTGACCGTCGTGCGCGCCGACGATGCCCCGCGCTACCCACTGGCCGTGGCGGATACCCAACAAGTAGTAGGTGCCGCCGCTGAGTCGTCACGCCTGGCGATTCTGGATGAATTCATCGCCGCGTACGAAATCTTTGAGCTGGCCGTTGACCGCGTCGAGGCCATTGAGGCCACGATCCTGGGCGCGATCAGTGAGATCGAAGGCATCATAGGCGGTGTCACCGGCACCATCAGCCGCTTGATACGTACCCCCGCTGAGTTGGGTGCGGCGATTCTTTCCAGCATTGGCCAGATCAAGAACATGTTCGGCGAGCCTGGCCGTGCGCTGGGTGTTTATCGCGCGATGTTTGGCACTAATAACGGCCAGGTAGCCACAGTGCCACTGAGCGCACCGGCACCGCAAGCCACCCAGATACGCGCCCAGAATGCCGCCGTTGCCTTGGTGCGCCGCGCGGCAGCGGTCGAGCTAGCCGCAGCTAGTGCCGAATGGCGCTACCCCACGCGAGAAGCCGCCACCGAAACATTGGAAGCGGTGCATCTGGGCATTACCGAACAAATCAGCGGCAGCGTGCCGCCACTGCCGCAAACCACCCAACGCCTGGTGAGCTTGCGCGCCGCTGCCGTGCAGGATCTCCGCCGTCGCGGTACCGCGCTGCCGTCCCTCAAGTACTACACCCCCGGTGCGCGCCTGCCTGCCTTGGTGCTGGCCCACCGCCTCTACGGCGACGCACGCCGCGACGGTGACATCATTAGCCGCAACCGCGTGCGCCACCCTGGTGATGTTCCTGCCGAGCGTTTGGAGGTGCTGAGTGAGTGAACTCGCGCTAATCGTCGACGGCACCCGCCACCTGGGCTGGAAGGAAATCCAGATACGCCGCTCATTGGATGAGATGGCTGATGGTTTCGAGCTGGTGCTCTCCGAGAAGTGGCCGACCGCGACGGCACCACCGTCGAGCCGCGCCGCTTGCGCACTGGCCAACCGGTAGTCGTAGAGATCGACGGCGAGCCAGTAATCACTGGCCATATTGACGACGTACTACCCAGCTACGACGCCCGCTCGCACAGCCTGGTCGTCTCGGGTCGCTCCAAAACCGCCGACCTGGTCGATTCATCCAGCACCGCCCAGCCCTGGTCAACCGGCCAAACCGTGCTGCAAGTCGCCCGGCGCGTAGCTGAGCCGTTCAACATTGAAGTCATAGCAGAGGTCGACGTCGGCGCGCCGCTTAGGGCGCTGGAAGTCGAGCCGGGGCAAACCTACGGCGAGGCATTGATACAGATCGCCAGCTACCGCGCCCTGTTATTAGTCGCCGATGAGCAAGGTCGCCTGGTGATCACCCGCCCGCCACGCGCCACGCTGAAAACCGAGCTTGCCCTGGGCGAAAACATCCGCATCGCGCGTGGCCGGTTTTCCGACCGTGACCGCTTCGGCGAGGTGATCGTCCAGGGCCAAGGGGCTGCCGATGACACTTGGTATGGTGCCCCGGCCAGTGGCGCCTCTGGCCGTGCCAAAGATGACGGCATCAAACGCCACCGGCCCACGCTGGTGCTCTGCGATACCAGCACCGACTCTGCCAGTTGCCGCCAGCGCGCCGAGTGGGAAGTGCGACGCCGTTGGGGTAAATCACGCGGCATTACTTACACCGTGGCGGGCTGGCGTCATCAAGAAGGCCTATGGCGGCCCGGTGACCTGGTACCGATTCGTGATAAGTGGATGTTCGATGAGCCCGTTGAATGGTTGATTACAGAAGTGCAGCTGCTGCTCGATGAGCGCGGCGAACGTGCGGAGATCCGCGTTGCCCCGTTGAGTAGCTACGACATTGAAGCCGCACAAGAACCGGAACGGGAGAGCGACGTATGGTAGGCCGCGAGACAACCAAGCTGCTCAGCCCGCTGTGGCGTCGGCTGCGCCTGTTGATCAGCCGCGCCGTGGTCACCCGCACCGACAGTGCCAAAGGGCTGCAAATTCTCCAGCTCGACCTGCTGCGTGATGAAACCCGCGAGGTAGAACATATCGAGCCCTACGGCTTCACAGCTCGCCCGCTGCAAGGGGCCGAAGCCATCGCCGCTGCTGTAGGTGGTGCCCGTGGCCACCTGGTCGCGCTGCTGGCCACCGACCGCCGCTATCGCAAGAAAGGGCTAGCCGAAGGTGAAGTCGCGCTCTACACCGATGAAGGCGATGAGCTGGTGTTTAACCGCGGCCGCATCGTGCGTTTAAACGCCGGTTCAGCGGTCGAGGTTACTGCTCCCAAGGTGACGATCACCGCAAGCACTTCAATCACCCTGGCCACCCCGGATGTTTTCGCCACCGGCAACATCAAAGCCCAGGGCGATATCAGCGACGGCACTGGCAGCATGCAGGGCATGCGCGATACCTACAACGGCCACAATCACCCAGGCGATAGCGGTGGTACCACCAACAAACCCAACCAGGAGATGAGCTGATGGATATCACCCTGGATTGGCTTGACCAGGCGTTGGACGTCGCCTTGATCGACGGCGACCTGGCCACCGACGACGGCCTGCGCACTGCCGTAGCGCTCTCGCTGCTGTGCGATCGGCGCGCCGAGCCAGACGACATCATCCCCGACGGCACCGATAACCGGCGCGGCTGGTGGGCCGATGCCATCGCCGATACCGAGGGCGATAAATGGGGCAGCCGCCTTTGGCTGCTAGGCCGCGAAAAAGAACTGCCGGAAGTGCGCCGCCGCGCCGAGGCCTACGCCCGCGAGGCGCTCGCCTGGTTGCTGGAGGATGGCGTGGCGACCGAGATAGACGTCACCGCCGAGACCCTCGACCGCGACGTGCTCTGGCTAAAAGTGATCATCAAGCGAGGCGATGGCAGCCGCCTCGCCGACCGTTACCAGTACGTGTGGAGTTAATATGCCCTGGCAATCCCCAACACTAACCGAGCTGGCTGAACAGATCCGCGCCGACATGCGCGGGCGGCTCTCCGACGCCAACCCGGCACTACGCCGCGCCATGCTGCGCGTGATTGCCGATGTGGATGCCGGTGCGGTGCATGGCCTTTATGGCTATCTCGCCTGGCTGTCAAAGCAGCTGATTATCGACACCGCCGAGGCCGAATGGCTAGAACGCTGGGCAAGCATTTGGCGCATCTACCGCCAAGGCGAAGTCGCGGCCACCGGCCCGGTATTGCTTACCGGTAACCCGGAGGCGCAACTGCTGGCGGGTGAGGAATTCGAGAAAGACGGCATACGCTACACGCTTGATAGCACCGTTACCCTGGACGAAAGCGGCGAAGTGACCGGCGATGTGACCGCCGTTGATGCCGGTGATGAAGCCAACTTGGCCGCCGGTGAGACCCTACGCCTGGTGCGCGCCGTCAGCGGCATCGACGGCGAAGCCACCGTGGGTGGTGACGGCCTTACCGGCGGGGCCGAGCAAGAGCGCGACGACCGCCTGCGCGAACGGCTGTTGGAGCGCATCCAGCGCCAGCCTCACGGCGGCAATGCAGACGACTACATCATGTGGGTACGCGAAGCCCACCCGGACATTACCCGCGTCTGGGTCTCTCGCCACCAGCCCGACATCGGCGAGGTGACCGTGCGCTTCGTGTGCGACGATCTAGCCGACATAATCCCTACCGCCGCCGTGGTTGAAGCGGTGGATGAGTACGTTGATGACGTTCGTCCGGTAACGGCACGCGGCTTCTATGCCGTTGCCCCCGAGGCTTCACCCTTGAAGCTGGCTATTCGCCTCACACCAGACACTGCCGCAGCACGCAGCCGTGTGCAGGCTGCGCTGGATGACTTCCTCGGCCAAACCGCCGAACCGGGCGGCACGCTCTACCGCGAGCAGCTATCGGGCGTTATCTACGTCGCCGCCGGTGACAGCCGCCATGAGCTGGATAGCCCCTCAGCCGATGTCACCCACGGCGTTAACGACATCCCCGTGCGCGGAGCAATCTCATGGCTCTAACCCGCGACGATTATGCCGATCAACTCAATGCGCTAACGCCGCCAGGCCGCGCGTTACCACGCGAGACAGACAGCCAATGGCAGCGGCTCACCCAGGCCCGAGCGGGAGCGTTTTCCCGCGTGGACGGGCGCGCGGCGTCACTGCATGAGGAGGCCGATCCGCGTACCACCTCGGAGCTGCTGCCCGATTGGGAGCGCGTCACCGCCATGCCCGATCCGTGCGTTATTGGCGAGCAAACCGTCAGCGAACGGCAAGACGCCGTGGTGCGCGTACTCACCGGCACCGGTGGCGCGTCACGACCCTACTTTATCGGCCTCGCAGCCGACCTCGGCTACGACATCGAGGTCGAGGACTACACCGCCCACACCGTCGGCAGTGACGTCAGCGAGCCGATACGCAGCATCGATTGGCGCTGGGCTTGGACCATCCGCGCCGCCGAAGAGACCGTGCGAGCGCTGACCGTTAACAGCGGCGTCAACGAAGCCCTGGCCACCTGGGGCAATGAGCGCCTCGAATGCGTATTCGAGCGGCTCGCCCCGGCCCATTCCATCCTCATCTTCGCCTATGGAGAGCAAACCTCATGGTAGATCGTGTCTATCAACGCAACACCTCGGACTCGGCTCCCCAGCCACCCACTGACCCGAGCATCGGCTACCCCACCGGTGGTAATCCCGCCCAGGGTGTACCCGCAACGATCCCAGGCCCGTACTGGTACCACATGATTACCGAAAGCCTACGACGTGTCGTCGTAGAGGCTGGTCTAACGCCCGATCATCAGGAACTAGATCAGGTTGTTAGCGCACTCACGCGCCTCACGGCTCGTAATGTGACAACGATCACCGCATCCGGCTCCCCAAAGGCGTTGACAGTTGCCGACGCTGGGCTAGTGCTGATCGATGCGACCAGCGGAGCCGTTTCAATCACTCTGCCCAGTGCCGTTAGTAATCCTGGCGTTAGCTATCGAATAGTGCGCACCGACACCGCGAATGCCAACGCAGTCACAATTACACCGGATGACACCGACACGATTGAAGCTGAAGAAAACTTAAGCATTGTCGTGGGCGATAGCCGCAATATTGAGTCTGACGGTGAAGCCGACTGGAAGCGATCAGAGCCGGTCGCTTCTGAAACTCTCCAGGGCATGCTAAAGGTCGCAACCCAAGCCCTTGTAGATGCGGGAGACGATGACGCGACAGTGGTAACGCCGAAAAAAATGCGCTGGGGTGTCTCGTTTAGCGCGGGCAGCGATGGTTATCTGGCATTACCTAGTTGGATGGGTGGCTTTATTTTTCAGTGGTTAAATCAAGCAGGAAGCGCAGGAGAACGCACATCACAATTCCCGATACCTTTTCCGGAGGCTCACTATCGTTCAGCGCTCATGCAGGCATCAACTTCGGGAACGTCAGCCGGAACGGCGCTCTATAGAAACGCAACACAAGAAGCAATCACAATGTATTACTCGACTAATTACACCGGATTAATCATCTCGATCGGCCGATAAATGAGAGTTAAAAAAATGCACTATAGCGCAACGAAAAAAGCATTTTACCCGACTAATATGCGTAGCACTTATCAAGCGAACGGGTCCTGGCCAGTTGACGCGATCAAAGTTACTGACGCCGAATGGAAAACTTACGGTCAGAGCCAGCCACCCGACGGAATGCAGCGCGGCGCCGATGAAAAAGGCCGCCCGTCATGGGTGCCGATCCCGCCGGACGATCTCGACACTCTCGCCGCCAAAAAGCGCGGTGAGATCGATTCGGCTGCTGCACGTGCGGTCGCAGACATACGTAGTCTATACCCCGATTTCGAACGGGAAACATGGGGAGATCAAGAAGATGAAGCCCGCGCCTGGACAGCTGACAACACGGCGCCAACCCCGACGCTAACCGGAATCGCCGAGGCACGCGGGGTGACGGTAAAGTATTTAGCGCCGAAGGTCATCGAAAAGGCGGACCAGTACCGAACCTTAGCTACAAGCGTCGCTGGCAAGCGACAGCGGCTGGAGGACGATATTGCCGCAGCCCTGGAGGCCGAGGATCGGGAAGGCCTGGAAGCCATCGAATGGAGCAACGCTGAATAAAACGTAGAAGGGAGTGACCACCGAAGGTGCGGTAACACCAACAGTGGACACCAACAAGCAGCACACACCTGCAAGTCGGCCAAGACTCCCCCGCCTCGCGAGGCGTTAGAGAGTCTAAGCTAAACGTTAGATTCGTTATAGGCTTGACAGAGTGTTAACTGAAATCCGTTGTAAACAGTGCAGCCGCAAGCTGGCCACCGCCAGCGACTATCAATTCATTGAAATCAAGTGCCCGCGTTGTAAGCACTTAAACCAGCAGAGAGCCACGAGCTCCAAACCACCAAAGGAGATGCCTCGTGGCTAACCCAATCATTCCCTGGATGGGCGGCAAGCGCCGTCTCGCTGACCGTATTTTCCCACTAATGCCGCCGCACCAGTGCTACGTAGAGCCCTTCGCAGGAGGGGCCGCGCTTTTCTTCCTGCGCCCATCTCCTGCCGAGGTGGAAGTACTCAACGATGTAAACGGTGACTTGGTGAACCTATACCGCGTAGTGCAGAACCATCTGGAAGAGTTCGTAAGGCAGTTTAAATGGGCACTCTCAAGCCGCCAGGTGTTCGAGTGGCTGAAGATGACACGGCCTGAAACGCTCACTGACATCCAACGGGCAGCCCGCTTCTACTACCTACAGCAAAACGCCTTCGGGGCCCGCATTGAAGGCCAGAGCTTTGGCACCGCTACCACCACGACGCCAGGCTTAAACCTGCTGCGCCTGGAGGAGACGCTATCAGCGGCGCACTTGCGCCTATCAAGCACCTTTATAGAGCACCTAAGCTGGCAGGATTGCATCGAACGTTATGACCGACCACATACCCTCTTTTATATGGACCCACCCTACTGGCAGACGGAGGGATATGGGGTACCCTTTGGCATAGAACAGTACGAGGAAATGGCGAGCATGCTAGCCAAGCTCAAAGGCAAGGCCATCATCAGCCTCAACGACCACCCAGACATCCGCCGGATCTTCGCGGACTACCACATCGAAACCACCGATATACGCTACACCGTCGGCGGCGGCAAAGGCTCAGACGCCAAAGAGGTGCTGATCTTCAGTTGGGATGTTGAGGACGAACCGGCAGGCTTGTTTTAAGTGCCAAAGGAAATGCAAAGGCGAGTGTTTTACCAGCTATAGCGCTGTGCCAAATGCGGCGCAAGAAAGTGCCAAATGCGGCGCGCGGTTACACCAACGGGCGGATGAAACAAGCCGCCAAGCCATCCCATTGGCAATGTCTACGCTGTGGACACTTTGTAGACACCCACAAAAAAGCCGCCCTAGAAGGCGGCCTTTTAAAATTCTTTAACGTGCTAGTTTTAAACCACTTTTTAGTGGTGCCGACACCAGGAGTCGAACCCGGGACCTACTGATTACAAGTCAGTTGCTCTACCAACTGAGCTATGTCGGCTACACGTAAAGTCGGCAATGGCTGGGGTACCAGGATTCGAACCTGGGAATGCCGCTACCAAAAAGCGGTGCCTTACCACTTGGCGATACCCCAGCAGTGTGGTGGCCAGAGACGGAATCGAACCGCCGACACGGGGATTTTCAATCCCCTGCTCTACCGACTGAGCTATCTGGCCGCTGCCAACGGTGCGTATTAAACAAGAATCTCGGCTTTTCGTCAACTCCTTTATAAAACTTTCCGTTTTGTCGGCAAGTTATGTGGCTTGTGTCGGCGGCACGTAACCTTCGGCCTGGTCGGTTTCCTGGTTATCGAAAAAGCGCTGCATCTGCTCCATCAGGTAGGCGCGAGCCTCGGGGTCTAACATGTTGAGGTGTTTTTCATTGATCAAGCGCGTTTGCAATGCCTGCCAGTCTTCCCAGGCCTGCTTGGAAACGGTTGCCTGGATTTCCTGGCCCTGCTTCCCCGGCAGGGGTGGAAATGGCAGGGCTTCCAGCTCTTGTTGATACTTGCGGCAAAATACGGTCTGCGGCATGAGATGGCTCCTAGACTTAGCGGCTACTCAGGGTCAAGCGTGCCCTGGCGTCGACGTCAGTGTGAAAGGGGTAAGTTGATTGATCAGCGACTTTACGGGGGCGGCCAGGCCGAGCTCAGCCGGTTGGCTGGGGTCGTACCAGACACCTCCTTCGCGCACGCCCTTCAGCCTATCGCAACTGACTGGCTGCGGGGTAATCGCCAGACGAAAATGACTGAAGGTATGCTGAAAACAGGCCAGAGGTGGCAAACGCTCAGGCCCCAGCACATGGTCATCCAACCATGAGGCCAGTTGGCTTTGGCTGTCAAACTGCGGCAGGCTCCAAAGCCCACCCCAAAGCCCGCTTGCCGGACGTTGCTCAAGCCACACCCGTCCGTCTGGGTCGTAAAGCATCAACATGATGGTTTCCCGCGTGGGTAAGGGTTTCTTGGGCTTGGATTCAGGATAGCGCTTGGTCTCGCCTTGCGCGTAGGCCAGGCAGACATCATTGAAAGGACAATGCCCGCAAAGCGGGGTACTGCGCTTACATAGCGTGGCACCAAAATCCATCATGGCCTGGGTGTAATCCGCCACGCGGGAATCGGGCGTGTAGTAGTCAGCGAGGGCCCACAGTTTGCGTTCGACGGCAGATTTACCCGGCCAGCCCGCCACCGCATGCAAGCGCGTCAGCGAACGCTTGACGTTGCCATCCAGGATAGCAGCACGCCGCCCGGTGCTCTGGGCGATAATCGCTCCCGCCGTCGAACGGCCGATGCCAGGCAGCGCCATGAGCCCCTCGACGCTGTCGGTGGGTAGTTCCCCGTTGTGGGCCTCAAGCGCCACTTGCGCGGCTTTATGCAGATTACGCGCTCGGGCGTAGTAACCTAGCCCGGTCCACAGGTGTAGCACTTCATCCTGAGGCGCCTCGGCCAGTGCCTCCAGCGTCGGAAAACGCGCCATAAAGCGCTCAAAATAGGCAATGACCGTGGCCACCTGGGTCTGTTGCAGCATGATTTCAGAGACCCAAACGCGGTAGGCGCTGCGCGGTGATTGCCAGGGCAGATCATGGCGACCGTAGCGGTCAAACCAGTCTAGCAAACGCTGTTGAAACACCTCAGCGGCCAGCCGCGGCGCGGGCATGTCCGTCATGCAAACTCCTTAATCAAGCATTGCGCTGATATAAAAAAACAGCGCCGATTCAAGACCGGCGCTGTTCGGGCTGATGGCCACTAATCAAATAAACGCTGCAGCCCCTCACGCAAGGCATTGCCACTGCCTTCACCCAGACGTTCGTCAAGTGAATCAAGCGATTCGCCCAGGCGTTCCTCAAGGGCTTTGCTTACCTGCCCACCGGCTTCTTCCTGAATGAGCTCGACAACAGCACCCTGAAAAGCATCACGATCAAAACGACACCACTCGCCACGGGCGTCGCTGATATGGCCCTCGCAACGCAATGGCAACGGCAGTGCTTCAAGACGGGGATTCACATCGCACGCGGCATCTGCGGTATCCACAAGCCCGGCATTGGCATGCGTATCAAACCGTTGGCTGGTGAGGTCGTATTCGCCCTCGCCCTTTACCTCGATCCCCGGCACGGTGATGATCAAATCGTCGCTGCGCACCACGCCGTCTCGAATCTGCAGCGTTGCGGCAAACTCATCGAAGGCGGTATCGCTTGACCAGTCACGCTGGACTTCCTCGCCTTCCAGCCGGGCAGCAAGCTCGCACATCTCTTGAGAGACATTAATGTCGAGAATGGCGCCCTCCGTTAACCGGGCCTTCAGGTCGCCATTCAGGTGGCGCAGCAATGCCTCGCGCTGATTACCGCGCGTTGTGAGATCTCCGCTCAGATTAAGTCGCCCCCTCAGCGGAGACGCCTCATCACCCTCGCTCAACGTCTCGATAAGCGGCGCTACCTGAACATTTTGCATGGTGGGTGAAAGCGCCCACTGCAGTTCATCCTGAGTGGCGTCTATGCGCCCGCTCGCGGTCAATTCGCCTTCGTAAAAGCCCGCTTCAAAATTGCTTAGCTGATGCAGCCCCTGATCGCCCTGCATCTGGAGGCGCGCATCGCTGAACGCCATGCCCGCCAGCTCAAGCGACTCGATATTCAGGCTGCCATTCACGCTTGACGACGCCAACCACGCCTGGGGCAGGAGCTCAGCCGGGCCGTCGGCAACGGCGGCCTTGATAACCTCCAAGCTTGCTTGCTGTTCGGTTTCTTGGCGCGGCAGATAACGGTCCAGGTTGAGCACGTCACCTTGAAGGTCAAAGTCGACACGCGACCCGTCCAGTCGCGACGCGATATTGCCAGTAAAAGTACTGTCATCCACTACCAGCGAGAGGCTGGGTAGCGATACTTTCTGCAAGTCCCCTTCAATGGGGCTGGTCATGGCAACATCGCTGAGTGCCGCTTCACTTGCCGTCTCAAGCACCACACCCGACCGAGCCAACCACGGGCGCAAGGTGAATGGCGCGACGGTTAACTGACCTTGGTATTCCGGCGCATCGCGGAATTGCGACACGTTAAGGTGACCGCTGACACGCAGGTTATCAGGCCCGGTCAGTTGCAGTTCTTTTAACCGTGCGGTTTGCGCCTGCCAGTCTCCATCCAGACCAAACGCAAGCGCCAGCGCCAGCCCACCATCCCAGTTTTCCGGATGGCGAAGAGTGGTTTCCAGCTTTCCATCGCGAATGCTCAGTTGCTGCTCAGCGAGCCGGACAATGGCTTCAGTCGCTGATACGTCGAACTGCTGCGGTTCGCCTTCAGCCTCAAACCGTGTGCGCGTACTAAGTTGGGTGTTTTCCAGCACAAACTTCTGTTCTGACAAGCCAAGTTGCATGCGTGTTTCAAGGCCGATATCGCTTGATATATTGGGCGCTCGCTCCAATGCCTCAGCGTCCAGGTTATTGTGCTTTGTCAAGGTGAACATGGCCTTAAGCGGAAAGGCACGAACAGGATTGACGTTACTACCAGAGACATTCAGGTCTCGCACATGCCACAGCGCTTGGGCCTGCTCATCCCGGAAACGGATATTGGCCCCGCTGATATTGACATTGGCAATACTCAACACGACTTCCAGGCTGCCAGCATCCACGTTGGGACCCGCACTCGCTGGCGCCAGCACGGTTTCGGCTTCTTCGCTTTGCTCTACAAGCCTGTCCAGAAGCGGCTCCCAGTTGCCCTCGCCGTCGGCATTGCGCTGCAGATTTAAACGCACGCCGTTCAGGGTCAAGCCATCAACGGCTATTTCACCGCGTAACAAGGGCGCAAAAGCGACGCTGACCTCGGCACGGTCGACCGCCGCAAACGCCGTGTCTTCTTCATCTTGACTGGGAAGCCTGGCATTGGCCGTCTCTACGCTGACGCCAATACGCGGATAAAACGACCAGTTGATCGGTCCATCCAGATCCAGGTTCAGTCCTGTTTGTTCTTCGACCACGGCAGTGAGGCGAGGCTTAAAGTCCTCCGGGTCTAAAAATGTCGTTACGTACACGACAGCCGCGACAGCCACAATCGCCAAAATACCAATTGCAGCGAGTACAATGCGTAATAATTGTCTCATTACCCTTTCCTTGTGGGTTTAATTCAACGAGGGTCTAATTCAACAAAATCGCTGGTTACCGGGGCCTCTAAAGACGGCTTTTCAGTATTTGCGACAGGCCGGTACCCCAGTTTTGACAACAAGACGCGGTCGGCCAACGGTAGCGACGACGTGGCGATGCGCAAGACACGCCCATCCTGCTTGGCTTTTTCACCGAGTAACGCCATCAAACGGGACCCTACGCCCCGGCGCCGGGTAGTCTTGCGAACACACAAATCTGATAGCCACCAGGCACCGTCTTGACCCTGTTTGATCGCGACAGCCCCCAATAAGCGGTCATTGAAATGGGCGCAGCCGAAAAAATGCTGCTGCAAATGCTGCTCGATAAAAGGCTCGACCGTTTGGCTGGGCATTCGGTCCTGTGGCGCATCATAATAGATGCGTATCAGATCAAGGCGCACTTGCTCATCGGCTTGCCACCGGGCTTGGTCGACGTAATGCAGTGTCACCGGCATGGAGTATTCCTCTTCACCAACGCAGCAAGGCTGCTTTTTCTTCACAATGGAAGGCGGTTACCTTTTAAGCATTGTAGCGGATGGGGGCACCGATTCACTATAATGGCCGCTTTGCAGAAGGCTTTATCCTTCTCGCTCGGTGGTATGTTCATTTGGGCCATCGGCTTTCTTCTAGAGTGCGCAACAGCGCAGGAGTTGCATGATGTCAGCGCGAATCGCCACGGTAAGCCGTGACACCAACGAAACGCAGATCAGCGTCAGCGTCAACCTTGACGGCGAAGGTCACCTGTCTGGACAGTCCGGCGTACCGTTTCTCGATCACATGCTCGACCAGATAGCACGTCATGGCATGATAGACCTCGACATCAATGCCAAGGGCGACCTGCACATCGATGACCACCACACCGTTGAGGATTTGGGCATCACGCTTGGCCAGGCATTTGCCGAAGCCGTGGGCGACAAGCGCGGCATTTATCGCTACGGCCATGCCTATGTCCCGCTGGATGAAGCATTATCCCGTGTCGTGGTGGATTTCTCGGGTCGCCCCGGTTTGTATATGAAGGCAGACTTTACACGCGACACCATCGGCCACTTCGAAACCCAACTGGTTGCCGAGTTTTTCCAAGGATTCGTCAATCATGCACGTGTTACGTTGCACATCGATAACCTGAAGGGCCTGAACGCTCACCACCAGGTCGAGACCATTTTCAAAGCCTTCGGCCGGGCACTGCGCATGGCGGTTAGCGAAGATCCGCGCATGGCAGGGCAAATGCCCTCGACCAAGGGAAGCTTATAAGGAGCGCTTAATGACCATCGCTGTCATCGACTATGGCATGGGTAATCTGCACTCGGTCGCCAAGGCACTCGAGCATGTTACTCATGAAAACGTGGTCATTACCCGTGACCCACGACGCATTTTAGGGGCCACCCGGCTGGTCTTGCCTGGCCAGGGGGCGATCCGCGATTGCGTCGGCGAACTGGAGCGGACTGAACTACGCGGATTGGTCGACGACATCCTGACGCGCCAGGCCAAGCCGCTTTTGGGTATCTGCGTAGGCCAGCAGATGCTGTTGGAACGCAGTGACGAAAACGGTGGCGTTGATTGTCTGGGCTTTTTCCCTGGCAACGTGAAGCGCTTTCCCGCCACCATGCGCGACCAGCACGACCAGCGCTTGAAAGTGCCACATATGGGCTGGAACTTGTTACATCAGCGTCAGCCGCACCCGCTATGGGAAGGCATCGAGCAGCATGAACATTTCTACTTTGTGCATAGCTACTATGTGGAAGCGGCGGATGACGCTCACGTATTCGGTACAACGGACTATGGCAGTGTGAATGCTCATGTCGCCATCGGCCGCGACAGCACCTTCGCCGTGCAGTTTCACCCCGAGAAAAGTGCCCGCGCGGGTCTACGCCTGCTGGAAAACTTTGTCACCTGGACGCCTTAAGAGGTTTGGTTATGTTGGTAATTCCCGCGATTGATCTCAAAGACGGCCAGTGTGTCCGTTTGAAGCAAGGCCGAATGGACGATGCCACCTCCTATGGCGATGACCCCGTTGCCATGGCCGCCCGTTGGGTGGAAGCGGGGGCACGCCGCCTGCATCTGGTGGATTTGAACGGTGCGTTTGAAGGCAAGCCGGTCAATGGCGACGCAGTGACGGCCATTGCGCGGGCTTATCCGGACCTCCCCATTCAGATTGGCGGCGGCATCCGCTCGGCCGAGACCATTGAGCACTACCTCAAGGCAGGCGTTTCTTATGTCATCATCGGCACCAAAGCGGTGAAAGAGCCGGATTTCGTCACTGATATGTGCCGCGCTTTCCCGGGCCATATCATTGTCGGTCTCGATGCAAAGGAAGGCTTTGTGGCCACCGACGGCTGGGCAGAGGTCTCCACGCTCAAGGCCACCGATCTGGCCAAACGCTTCGCCGACGACGGTGTATCGAGCATTGTTTACACCGACATCGCCCGAGACGGCATGATGCAAGGCGTCAATATCGAGGCGACTGCGGAGCTTGCCCGAGAAGGCGGCCTACCGGTCATCGCCTCAGGTGGTGTGACTAATCTTGACGATATCCAAGCCCTTTGCAAGGTCGCTGATAGCGGCATCCTGGGCGCCATCACCGGACGCGCTATTTATGAAGGCAGCCTGGACCTTGCCGACGCCCAGCGCCTGAGCGATCAACTGACGGGAGGCCGTAAATGAGTCTCGCCAAACGCATTATTCCCTGCCTGGATGTCGATGCAGGCAGGGTGGTCAAAGGCGTGAATTTCGTGGGTATCCGCGATGCCGGTGACCCGGTGGAAATCGCCAAGCGCTACAACCAGCAGGGCGCCGATGAGATCACCTTTCTGGACATCACCGCGAGCCATGAAGACCGCGCCACCACGGTGGAAATGGTGGAGCGTATTGCGGGGGAAGTGTTTATTCCGCTTACCGTGGGCGGCGGTATCCGCAGCTGCGACGATATTCGCACCATGCTGAATGCCGGCGCCGATAAAGTCTCCATCAACACGGCAGCGGTCACCAACCCCGACTTCGTCTTTGAGGCGGCTGAGCGCTTCGGCAGTCAATGCATTGTGGTGGCCATTGATGCCAAAAAGGTATCCGGCGAGGGTGAACCGCCACGCTGGGAGATTTTCACCCACGGTGGACGCCGCCCGACAGGGCTGGATGCCATCGAGTGGGCAAAAAAGATGGTGGACCTCGGTGCAGGCGAGCTACTGCTCACCAGCATGGACCGCGACGGCACCAAGTCAGGCTTTGACCTGGGGGTGACCCACGCGATTGCAGAAGCGGTCAGCGTGCCGGTGATTGCGTCGGGCGGGGTAGGCAACTTGGACCACCTCGTTGACGGGGTACTGAAAGGCGGCGCTGACGCCGTCTTGGCCGCCAGCATTTTCCACTTCGGTGAATACACCATTCCTGAAGCGAAGCGTTACATGGCCGAACGCGGTATCGACATGCGCTTGTGACCCGCTCAAAGCCGTCGACTTGTCCGGCGGCGTCCAGCGTTATGCCTCGTCCAGCGATAATCCCAGGTTACTGACGCCGCCATTACGGCCAAGCTGGCGAATATCTTTCAGGGTGTCTTTGGTCAGCGGCTGCGACACTTCTTCTAAAACAGCGTCCTGGAAGTTATTTTCGTCTTCCGTCAATGGATGGTCACGGATGAGAAGCGCCAGCGCGTTGGCGTCTTCTTCGCCTTCGGTCAGCTCGATAAAGGCGCGTACTCCGGCGCGTGAGGTGCGGCTGACATCCAGCACGGCTTCCGGCGACTCGCCCTGCAGCGTATCCAGCAATGCCGATATCGACACGACCGCATCCAGAGCCCGACGCGCGCCAAAGCTTTCGTCGCCTTCGGGCGGCTCACATTCGGCCAGTTTTTCTGCCTGACGGGCAAAATCGATGCTCGCGCCGGGCACGCTGAGGCGCTCCCAGACCAGGTTGAGCACCGCCCGCAGCGTATGCCCATCGCCATGCCCGGTGGTCTGTTCATAAAGCGCATAGTTGGGCAGTAGTCGCTCACAGAGTGCGGCCATAAATGCTTGCTGAGCGGCTAGCGGCAACTGTTGTAGCCGTTGATAAAAGCCGGGGGGATTGGTGGACGCCATACGCTATTCCTGGATTGAGTGACTCAAGTTATTGGTGAACGCCGGACAATACGTTATCGTCGCCATCGTGTCGGCAGCCTCTGTTGGCAAATTGCCGCAAGGCCGGCGAGGAGATTACCATGCATATTCATCTGCTACAGCACGGCCCTGACCATGGACCCGCCCGATTAACCGACTGGCTAACCAGTATGGGGCACAGCTTCACCATTTTTCATCTCTATGATCATGAGTTGGTCCCACGCGCCAGCGATAGTGACGCCCTTATCGTTCTGGACGGGCCAGACCGCTTCATCGAACAGCCACCGGCCTGGTTCAAGGCCGAAAACAAGCTGATTAATCGCTATCTGGATGGCCAGAAGCCTTTACTGGGTATTGGCCTGGGAGCGTTATGGATCGCCGACGCGCTCGGCAGCGTGGTCGCCCTCGGCACCTACCCCGAATCAGGCTGGCACACCATCCACCTGGCACCGGAAAGTCCCATCGACCTGCCCGAGCAGTTCGATGCCTTCATGTGGCATCGCTATGTCTTCAGCCTACCCGATGATGCCTTACCCTGTGGGGGGAGCGAAGCGGCACCGCTTCAGGGCTTCAGTTGGGACGCAGGCCGCGTGGTCGGGCTGCTATGCCACCTTGAAGTCACTCAAGAAAGTATCGAGCCGCTATTGGCGCGCCATCCTCTCGAGGCAGAACGCCGCGACTTCCTGCAGACCGAGGCGGATATACGCCAGAGCCCCAAGCGCTTTGACACACTGGCGGCACTGCTTGACCGCTTGCTGAGTCAGTGGCTTCGCCCCGCATCGCTCTAACCATCTCGATTGCTTAGCGAGCAGTTGTCTGGTCGAGGCTCCATTGGCGGGCCGCCGCCAGGCAGCTTTCCCAGTCCCCCGCGTGGTATTCAGGTACACCAGCGTCACGCTGGCGTTCCAGATGATAGCGATACATGGGGTCGTAATATTCCGTGAGCAGCGGGGCTAGCCAAGCCTCGTGCGCTTGTGTATTGCCCTGCTCATGCGCCGTAAAAGCCAGTGCTTGCAGCCTCTGCAACCGCTGCAACCTCTCGTTGCCCAGTCGCTTCTTCAACCGCAACAAGGCGTTACTTAGCTGCCGACACATTCGCTGCCACCCTTCTTCAGGCCCGTAACGGAGCCGGTAGGCGTGCTCGAGATCGAGAATATAGTCGCGCCGCAGCTGCTCCAGACGCCAGTCCAGGGGCATCTCGACGCGTAAACGCGGCGCGTGTTCCATCGCACCCCAAAAGCTTAACGGCACATTCACTTCACCTATTTGCCGCGACTCGTCTTCCACCACCAGAGGACCGGGAAGCGCAAGCAAGCGCTTTGACAATCGGTGTTCAAAGTCGATCTGGCAAGGTGGAGGCTCAGGCGAACGACCAAAGGCGGAGCCTTTGTGCTTGGCAAAGCCTTCCAGATCGACGCCATTGGCTAAGCGATTGACCAGCACTGTTTTAGCGCAGCCCGTCAAACCGCCCACTATCAGCAGTGGCTGTTGAGCCGCCACATCTATATGGGCGATCAGGCGTTGGCGCAGCGCTTTCCAGCCTCCCTCGATACGTGGCCTGACCACGCCTGACTCGGCAAGCCACTGCTGAACAATTTGCGAGCGCAAGCCACCTCGAAAACAGTAAATCACGGCTTCGGGGTGACGGGTCAAATAATCCCGCCAAGCTGCCATACGGGCCTCCTTGACGGCCCCGCTGACCAGCTCGTTGCCCAGTGCAATCGCCGCTTGCTGGCCCTGTTCCTTGTACGCAATGCCGACGCGGCGGCGTTCTTCATCTTCCATCAGTGGCAAGTTGACAGCACCGGGCAAGGCCCCCTTGGCAAACTCAACAGGCGCGCGTACATCAATCAATGGATGGCCCTGACGAATAAGCTGAAGATCGGCAGACACCGTTGGCAATATCACCCGATAACCTCAATCAGTGACTCGCCCTGGGGCTTTTTGAGCTTCCCAAACGGCTGCAACGTCAGCCCGAACGTACGTCCAATGCGTTCGACATCGTCTTCCCACGCCGGATCGACCGCCAGCAGCAAGCCACCTGAGGTTTGTGGATCACACAGCCATTGCCAGTGGGCTTCATCCATATCGGGTAGCGCACTGCCCAGCGCATCGCGATTGCGTTGCGTACCACCAGGCACTGCCCCTTGCCGACGATAGCTTTCCGCTTCAGCCAGGCGCGGCAAGCGACGAAAATCAATTTGTGCCATGACACCACTGGCTCGGCACATCTCGGACAGATGGCCAGCCAAGCCGAACCCGGTGACATCCGTCATGGCATTCACGCCTTTTATCTCAGCCAGCGGCACCCCAATACGATTCGATTGCAGCATGGTTTCGCGTGCCAACCCATGATGGCCCGCGGCTAGCAGGCCACGTTTTTCCGCCGTCGTGAGCATGCCAACGCCAATCGGTTTGGTAAGGAACAGCAGGTCACCGGGCTTGGCATGGGAATTTAGCTTCAATTTATCAAGCTCCACCAGGCCATTCACCGACAGCCCAAATATCGGCTCGGGCGCGTCGATGGAATGGCCTCCCGCCAGAGACACGCCAAGTTCACGACAGACGGCCTGGGCCCCGGCCACCACATCACCGGCGACGTCGGCACTTAATTTATCCAGGGGCCAGCCCAGAATCCCCAACGCCATGACCGGGGTGCCGCCCATGGCGTAGACGTCGCTGATCGCATTGGTGGCGGCAATACGCCCAAAATCAAACGGATCGTCGACAATGGGCATAAAGAAATCAGTGGTGGCAATCATGCCGCGACCGTCACCCAGGTCATAAACAGCCGCGTCTTCACGCCCCTGATTACCGACGACAAGCCGCTTATTCTTGGCCGCAGGGCCTGCCTTGGCAAGAATATGATCCAAGACATCGGGCGCAATTTTGCAGCCACAGCCAGCACCATGACTGTATTGCGTTAATCGAATGGAACTCATGGTGTCTCTCCTTGGCTCATTGATATCAATTCAGTGTAACCCAATCGCAACCGGTTAGAGGGCATCGAGCGCATCGCTCAATTTATCCACGGCGATGACCTCCATCCCCTTTGGTGGCTGTTTCGGGGCGTTGGCGCGTGGCACAATGGCTCGCTGAAAGCCATGCTTTGCCGCCTCGGTAATCCGCTCCTGCCCGCTCGGCACCGGACGTATTTCGCCCGACAGGCCGACTTCACCAAACACCACCAGTTCTCGTGGTAAAGCACGGTTTTGCAGGCTGGAAACAACTGCCAAAAGCACGGCCAGGTCCGCGCTGGTTTCGAGTACCTTGACGCCCCCCACGACGTTTAAAAACACGTCCTGGTCGCCGGTAAACAAACCGCCATGGCGGTTAAGAACAGCCAATAGCATGGCGAGGCGGTTCTGATCCACGCCCACCGCCACCCGCCGTGGATTACCCAGCGCCGACTCATCCACCAGCGCCTGCACTTCTACCAATATAGGCCGCGTGCCTTCCCAGACCACCATTACCAGGCTGCCCGGCGCTTGCTCTTCCTGCCGGGACAAGAAAATCGCACTGGGATTTTTGACCTCTTTCAAGCCCTGCTCGAGCATGGCGAACACGCCCAGTTCGTTGACAGCGCCAAAGCGGTTTTTCTGGCCGCGCAGGGTACGAAAACGGGAGTCGGCCCCACCTTCAAGTAACAGCGAGGCATCAATCATATGCTCAAGTACTTTCGGCCCTGCCAGCGTGCCATCTTTGGTGACATGCCCCACCAATAGCAGAACGGTATTCGTTTGCTTGGCAAAACGTGTGAGAGCCGCGGCCGACTCACGTACCTGGGCAACCCCACCCGGTGCCGAGGCGATATCTTCAAGGTGCATGGTCTGAATCGAATCGATCACCAGAACCTCGGGGTTTTCCCGTTCGGCTACTGCCAGAATGGTCTCCACACTGGTTTCCGCCAGCATCTTCAAGCCTTGGGTGGGGAGCTGCAGTCGATGGGCACGCATGGCCACCTGAGAAAGCGACTCCTCTCCCGTCACGTAGACGATACGTCGTTGCTGGGCCAGCTTGCAGGCGGTTTGCAGCAGTAGCGTCGACTTCCCTGCTCCAGGGTTACCACCCAACAACACCGCAGAACCTGGCACTAGGCCACCGCCCAGCACACGGTCAAATTCGGCAAAGGTCGACGTTAGCCTCGGGACTTCGCTGAGATCAACCTGGCCAAGGTCTACAATCTGTCGAGAGTGATCCCCCGCATAGCCTGCCCGCCCGGTGCCACCAGCTCCACTGCCGGGGCGGGCACTTGCCAGACGCACCTCGCTTAGCGTGTTCCATTCCTGGCAACTGGAACATTGCCCCTGCCATTTCCGGTATTCCGCACCGCATTCGGTGCAAACGAAAGCGCTTTTGGCTTTTGCCACCGCAGTGAGCCTCCATTTCATTCATTACATACACAAAAGGCGGCCAATGGCCGCCTTTACATGTGCAACATGTGCCGTTACTGGCGGGTAAGCTGCAGCGTTTCACCATTTTCAAAGCGACGACGCTCGGGGTCGATCAACTCCAAGGTGCTTTCATCGATGCGTAAAAAGTAATAGATCTGGCCATCGCCGTTAGGCGTCAGCTCGTAAACAGTGGCATCGGGATTCGATGGTGTTCCACTGAGAACTTCCCAATTACCTTGATAGTTTTCATCCGGTGGATTTTGCGGATGGTTGCGATAGGACGCATTCAGCGTGAAGGTGCGTTCTTCTGCAGCACTCATTTCTTCACCCATCATGGTGACATCCAGATCGATACCGTCGCAGTTACGGCAAGGCAGTGAGCCCTGATAAGTCGCCTGTGCGGTCGCTTCCTCTTCTTGCGGCTGTTCCATTGGGCCGCTCGCGCAGCCAGCTAGAAGTGCCAACATAGCCGAACCGGCTAGCAAACTCCTGAGTTGCATTGGGTCTCTCCTTATCGTGTTGGACATTTTCTTTGTTACGCGCACTTGTGACAGCATAACGCCTACAAGGTGCGACGCCCACCCCTGAGAGCTGAATGCTTGCGCTCAGTTAGCCTTCAAGCGACCATGGGCTATCTTGCAAGGATAATCAGGTTACCCCCATGAGCCAATACTGGAGTCCGGCCGTTCGCGAACTTACGCCATACGTGCCCGGTGAGCAGCCACGTGAGCAGCTTGTAAAGCTCAATACCAATGAAAACCCTTACCCGCCTGCCCCTGGTGTCGGCAACGCGCTCCGCGATTATGCAACCGATCATCTGCGTCTCTATCCGGACCCAACCTCTACAGCGCTGCGTGAGGCGCTCGCGGAGACGTTTAAGGTAGCCAGCAGCCAGGTGTTTGTCGGTAATGGTTCCGATGAAGTGCTCGCCCTTGCCTTTCAGGCGTTTTTCCGCCATGGCGCGCCGCTAGACGTTCCCTCGATTACCTACAGCTTCTATCCCGTTTACGCCAATCTTTATGGCGTTGAGTTGCGTAAGCACCCACTCAATAAGCAGTGGGAAGTCGATATCGATGCGTTGACGGCGGAAACTCATCGAAGCGGCGTTATCTTCGCCAACCCGAATGCACCTACCGGCCACGCACACTCGCTGGAGGTCATTGAGTCGCTGCTTAACCGGGTCACGGATCGTGTGGTATTGGTGGATGAAGCCTATGTCGATTTCGGCGCTGAGAGCGCTGTAGCGTTGATTGACCGCTACCCCAACCTGCTCGTTACCGGGACATTCTCCAAATCCCGCAGCCTGGCAGGCCTGCGCCTTGGCTATGCGGTAGGTTCGGAGGAATTGATTGATGGCTTGCTGCGGGTAAAGGATTCCTTTAACTCTTATCCCGTGGATAGTCTGGCCAGCCTGGTGGGCATCGCCGCACTGAAGGATGTCGAGCATTTTGAAGCCTGTCGCGAGCATGTGATTACCACCCGTGAGCGTACCCGTCAGCGCCTTGAAGTGCTGGGATTTGAGGTATTGCCCTCCAAGGCTAACTTTGTGCTTGCCCAGCACCCTGATTATGCAGGGGCTCAGATATTTGCTGACTTACGTGAACGCGGCATCCTGGTCCGTCATTTCAATACCCCGGAACTCAACAACTTCCTGCGCATCACCATCGGCACCGATGACGAGATGGACAGCTTGATTGAAGCGCTGGAAGTGATCTGCGGTTAATGACCAGCATCGTTTTTAAGGGCGGCGCAAGCCGCCTTTTCAATAGCGGTTTTCTTCCACGCACACAAAAACCCCCGAGCACGATGTGCTCGGGGGTTTCTGCGGTATAGGTGCCTGACGATGATCAGGGCGGCTCTCCACTACTTTACTCGTCTCATCCTGAGACTCGCCCTTCGGGCCCGCTAAAGCGGTTCCCGTTTGTTCCCGACAAACGGGTCCATGGGGAGACCCCTAAAAACAAAGCCCCGACCAAATGGCCGGGGCTTCGTTAAATAAGTGCCTGACGATGACCTACTCTCGCATGGGGAGACCCCACACTACCATCGGCGCGAAGCGGTTTCACTGCTGAGTTCGGCAAGGGATCAGGTGGTTCACGCTTGCTATGGTCGTCAGGCGTAACTTTAAATGCCTATCATGCTGTGCTTTGTGTGCGTCTCTTACCAAGCCCTGTGTCATCAACACTTGCCTCAGTACGCGTATCCGGTTCTCTGAGTGCTTCAACACTCATCGTTATCATCACGACCAGACCCCTTGGGTGTTATAGGGTCAAGCCTCACGGGCCATTAGTACACGTTAGCTCAACGCCTTGCAGCGCGTCCACACCGTGCCTATCAACCAGCTGGTCTCGCTGGGCCCTTCAGGAGGCTCTAGGCCTCAGGGATGTCTCATCTTGAAGGGGGCTTCCCGCTTAGATGCTTTCAGCGGTTATCCCGTCCGCACATAGCTACCCGGCAATGCCACTGGCGTGACAACCGGAACACCAGAGGTGCGTCCACTCCGGTCCTCTCGTACTAGGAGCAGCCCTTCTCAAACATCCAACGCCCACGGCAGATAGGGACCGAACTGTCTCACGACGTTCTAAACCCAGCTCGCGTACCACTTTAAATGGCGAACAGCCATACCCTTGGGACCGACTTCAGCCCCAGGATGTGATGAGCCGACATCGAGGTGCCAAACACCGCCGTCGATGTGAACTCTTGGGCGGTATCAGCCTGTTATCCCCGGAGTACCTTTTATCCGTTGAGCGATGGCCCTTCCATACAGAACCACCGGATCACTAGAACCTGCTTTCGCACCTGCTCGACGTGTCTGTCTCGCAGTCAAGCACCCTTATGCTCTTGCACTCATTGCACGATGTCCGACCGTGCTGAGGGTACCTTCGTGCTCCTCCGTTACGCTTTGGGAGGAGACCGCCCCAGTCAAACTACCCACCACACACTGTCCTCGATCCGGATAACGGACCTGAGTGAGAACGCCAATGATGCCAGGCTGGTATTTCAAGGCTGGCTCCACCCGAACTGGCGTCCGGGTTTCTAAGCCTCCCAGCTATCCTACACAGGCAACATCAGCGTCCAGTGTGAAGCTATAGTAAAGGTTCACGGGGTCTTTCCGTCTAGCCGCGGGTACACCGCATCTTCACGGCGATTTCAATTTCACTGAGTCTCGGGTGGAGACAGCGTGGCCATCATTACGCCATTCGTGCAGGTCGGAACTTACCCGACAAGGAATTTCGCTACCTTAGGACCGTTATAGTTACGGCCGCCGTTTACCGGGGCTTCGATCAAGAGCTTCGCCTTACGGCTAACACCATCACTTAACCTTCCGGCACCGGGCAGGCGTCACACCCTATACGTCCGCTTACGCGTTAGCAGAGTGCTGTG
>NZ_NBYR01000017.1:0-97880 GCF_002119345.1 Halomonas sp. CSM-2
AGCAATACGCAACAGGCCAAACGCCGAGGGTCGCGCTGGTGGATCATGGCAGCCCGATCCCCGACGTTACCGCTGTGCGCAATCGCCTGGCAGGCCAGCTGAGTGTGCTGCTGGGCGATGACGCTGCCAGCGTCGTCGCCGCCTCCATGGAGCGCCGCGAGGGCGATGAGTACCGCTTCAACGAGCCGCTGCTGGAAAATCTGCTGGATAGGTCCGAATTTCACGCCGGACCCGTGATCTTGGCGATGCTGTTTCTGTCACCCGGTCGCCACGCAGGGGAAGGCGGCGATATTGCCGAGATTTGCGCGGCCGCTGAACAGCGCCACCCAGGGCTGAGTGTCGTCCCCACCAAGCTGGTAGGTGAGCATCCAGGCATTGTCGATATCCTGCACACACGCCTGCGCCAAGCGCTTGATGGCCAACGTTTTCTGCTGGCGTTGCCAGCTCCCAACAACGCGGCTCACTAGGCGATGGGTGTAACAGGGCTCAAGAGCGCGTAGAATCGCGGGCCTTTCGATGCGCACTCTACATACTCAGGGCCCAGATCTTGATCGCAACCGCTAATATCACCATGCAGTTCGGGGCCAAGCCCCTGTTTGAAAACGTCTCCGTCAAGTTCAACAACGGCAATCGCTACGGCCTGATTGGCGCCAATGGCTGCGGCAAATCCACGTTCATGAAGATTCTGGGTGGCGAGCTTGAGCCGACATCCGGCCAGGTGATGCTGGATAGCAGCACGCGGCTGGGTAAGCTGCGCCAGGACCAGTTTGCGTTTGAAAACGAGCGTGTCATCGATACCGTGATCATGGGCAACGACGAGCTTTGGTCGGTCACCGCCGAGCGCGAGCGGATCTATTCCCTGGCGGAAATGAGCGAAGAGGACGGCATGGCGGTGGCGGATCTGGAAGTGCGCTTTGCCGAACTGGATGGCTACACTGCCGAAGCCCGTGCAGGCGAGCTGCTCCTTGGACTGGGCATTCCCATCGAACAGCACACCGGCCCGATGAGTGAGGTGTCACCCGGTTGGAAACTGCGCGTGCTGCTGGCTCAGGCACTGTTTTCGGACCCGGATGTCCTGCTCCTCGACGAGCCCACCAACCATCTGGATATCAATACCATCCGTTGGCTGGAGGACATGCTCAAGGCGCGCAACAGCACCATGGTGATCATTTCCCACGACCGCCACTTCCTGAATAGCGTGTGCACCCATATGGCGGACCTGGATTACGGCGAGATTACCCTGTTCCCCGGTAACTACGACGACTACATGACCGCCGCTACCGCCGCACGCGAGCGTCAGCACTCGGACAACGCCAAGAAAAAGGCCCAGATTGCCGAGCTGCAACAGTTTGTCAGCCGCTTCTCGGCCAACGCCTCGAAAGCCAAGCAGGCCACCTCGCGGGCGCGCCAGATCGATAAAATCAAGCTGGAAGATATCAAGCCGTCGAGCCGGGTGAGCCCGTTTATCCGCTTTGACCAGAATAAGAAGATCCACCGTAACGCGGTGAATGTGGACAACATCAGCAAAGGCTATAACGGTGAGAAGGCGCTGTTTGAGCGGTTGTCGATGACCGTCGAAGCCGGTGAGCGGATCGCGATTATCGGGCCCAACGGCATTGGAAAAACGACCCTGCTGAAAACCCTGGGCGGCGAGCTGCACCCGGATGCTGGCGAAGTGAAGTGGACAGAAGCCGCCGAGCTTGGCGTATTCGCTCAGGACCATACCGACGATTTTGCTGTTGATGCCACCTTGTTTGAATGGATGGGTCAGTGGACACAGGGCGGTGAGCAGGTGGTGCGCGGTGCGCTGGGGCGGATGCTGTTTTCCAGTGATGACATCGATAAATCGGTCAAGGTGATTTCCGGCGGCGAGCAAGGGCGAATGCTGTTCGGTAAGTTAATCCTCACTCAGCCCAATGTGCTGCTGATGGACGAGCCCACCAACCACCTGGACATGGAGTCCATCGAGGCGCTGAACCTGGCGCTGGAAAACTACCCGGGGACCCTGCTTTTTGTCAGCCACGACCGCGAGTTCGTGTCGTCGCTGGCCACGCGTATTATCGATATGCAGCCGGACGGCATCGTCGACTTCAGCGGCAGCTACGACGACTACCTGCGCAGCCAGGGCGTGGCCTGATTCGCCAGGCGCTAGCCAATAATGCGCTCGAAGGTGGTGTCGGTGGCGGGTTCACGGTCGCCATCGAGCATATCGCCGGTAAACAGCGTCTGCATTTCTTTGGCAAGCGCTACATAGACGTGCATCTGCTGATTGCGACGCTTGCGCAGCGGTGGCTTCACCAACAGGCTGATGCCCTTGATCGGCTCGTGCGTTTCATTGCGTAGCAGGTCGGGCATTTCCCCGGGCGGAAACGCATTGGCGATGGTGATCGGGTTCGAGGGTTGCTCGCCGGCAATATGGAAGACCTTCTTGATCGGGTCGAAGGTGGCATCTTTATCCCTCAGCCAATCGGCAAGGCGCTGGTCGGTATTTTCATCCGGGTGCGAAAAAATCACGAACAGGGAATGCTGAGCCACTTTGCCGGACTGCTTTGCGGGTGCCGACGAGGATGCTTCCTCAGGCGGTGTCGACGAGGAGGGTGCATGCGTGGCGCGCTCCATGGTGGCGGTGTCCATCGGCGGTTGACGACGCTGCCGCATCACATAAATGAACAGCGCCAGGGCCGTTAACGCTAATACGATAGAGCCGATTGCCAATAAGGTGACTAACGGTGTTGTCTCCATAGTTTTTATCCTTTTTTGCGCGCCAATCGCGGGTTAATTGCGTCGCCAGATAGTCGCATTGAGGGCAAGTGCCAAGGCTACCCAAAGGGCGTAGGGCACCATTAACCACGCTGCTAATGCGCTTACCTTAGCAAAAACAATGATGGCGAGCATGATCAGCATCAGTAGTAGTGCGATATCGCCAAGTGCGGCGGCTATTTGCTTCCGGCCAAAAAACAGCCACGACCAGGCGGCATTTGCCACCAGTTGGAGGGCATAAATGGTCAAGCCAGCGGTGCGCCAGGCCGAGTCGTCAGCCATATAGATGCGCCACGCGGCAATCGCCATCAAAAGGTAAAGAATGCCCCAGGCAATGGGAAACGCGATATCCGGCGGTGTCCAGTCGGGTTTGTTGAGCTCGCGGTACCAGCTATCGGGCCTGAACCGTGCCCCGGTGCTGGCGGCAATGCCCACCAGAGCCAGCGATATCAGTAAAACGAATAGCGAATGGAGCATTCATCACCTGTGTTTCAAACGTAAGAATCAACAGCCTAGCAGCGTTTTGCCACCATCAGACCCAAAAAAAGCACCACCGAAGTGATGCTTTTCATTATTAAGCGACTTTTTGAAGGTCGCCACTTACTCCATGCGGTCGTAACCATTATTCATGAACGGGTAGTCGGTATAGCCTTTTTCGTCGCCGCCGTAGAAGGTTTCATGATTGGGCTCGGTGAGCGGGGCGTTCATACGGAAGCGCTCGGGCAGATCCGGATTGGCAATGTAAGGACGGCCAAAGGCCACGGCATCGGCAGTGTTGTCGCCGATACGTGCTTCTGCATGCGCGGCATCGTAGTTGCCGCAGTAAATCAGGCTACCGCTGAAGCGCTCACGCATCTGCTCGCGGAAGCCAGCAGGGAACTGAATGTCGCCGCCGGCCCAGTTGGGCTCGTTCAGGTGCAGGTAAGCCAGGCCGCGCTTGGAAAGCTGATCGGCCATGTAGAACGCCATGGCTTCGGGCTCATCGTCCGTCAGACCGAATAGCTCGATAAACGGCGTCATGCGAATGCCCACCCGGTCGGCACCGTAAACGTCGATCACGGCGTCGACCACTTCCAGCGGAAAGCGCGCCCGATTTTCCAGCGAGCCGCCGTACTGGTCAGTGCGCTGGTTAGTGCCGGTGGCGAGGAACTGGTTGAGCAGGTAGGCGTTGGCCGCGTGGACTTCGACCATGTCAAAGCCAGCCCGCTTGGCGCGCTCGGCCGCCTGGCGATAGTCGTCCACGATGCCGGAGATCTCGTCGGTTTCCAGCGCGCGGGGCGTGCTGGTGGGGTGCTGACCGGCAGTACCGTCTTCAAATTCAACGAAACACTGGGCGCCTTCGCCTTTCAGCGCACTGGGCGCAACCGGCTGCTGACCATTGGGTTGAACCATTTCATGGGAAACCCGCCCAACGTGCCAAAGCTGTAGCGCCATCCGGCCACCTTTAGCATGTACCGCGTTGACCACGCTTTTCCAGCCGGCTTCCTGCTCGTCGGTCCAGATGCCGGGGGTATACACATAGCCGCGTGCCGTAGGCGAGATATTGGTCGCTTCGCTGATAATCAGCCCGGCCCCGGCGCGCTGGCCGTAATAAGCCTCCTGAATCTTGCCCGGCACGCTGTCTGGGGTGCGCGCACGTGTCAGTGGCGCCATGATCACCCGATTGGGGACCGACAGGCTGCCAAGCTGCGTTGCAGCGAGAAGCGATTCGTAAGCCATTAAACAAACTCCTTTTGAACTCTGTAATTGAGTAGTGGCGAACAGAATAGACCAGTTTACTAGCTAATGCCAACTCTATATTCCCTTCGCGTTTCAGACGTCCAACGCTGGCGAAACGTCTTGCTCTCATTGGGCGCTGGCTCTGTTACCCTAACCCTCTTCATAGACAGGCAGTGATCGATAACATGGTAAAAAAAGCATCACCACGGCGTCCCTATCAAGTGGCCGAAACGATCAAATGCTGGATCGTGGATCGCCATCTGAAACCAGGGGATCGGCTTCCCAGCGAGGCAGAACTCATTGAAACACTTAACGTATCGAAAGGGACGGTGCGCGAAAGTACTCGGGTATTGGAAGCTCAGGGGTTGGTAGAGACGCGTACCGGCCCGGGTGGTGGTGCCTTCGTGAAGGCAATGAGCGATGAAAAAGCGGTGTCTCTATTAAGCAATTATCTGTTCTTCAAGGATATTTCTATTCAGGATATTTATCAGATCCGCCTGGCACTGGAGCCTGAGTTGGCCGCTTCGTTAGCCGGCAAAGTCAGCGAGGAAGATATGGCGCGCTTGCGCGAGAGCCTGCACAGCTATGCCACACCATGTGAAGACAGTGAAACCGAACGGCAGCAGCACCTCGACTCGCTGAATTTTCATTTGATGCTCGCCGAGCTGGCAGGCAGCAATCAGCTGCTCACTTTTATCATTCGCTTTACCATTCAAATACTGTCCGACCTGACGATTTATCATCGCCTTTACGAGCCCGTTACCCACGACCTTGGTCAGACGGGCTGTCGGTATCACGCCGAAATATTGGATGCGATTGAGCTGGGAGACGCCGACAGCGCCTTTCGCATAATGCGCGAGCACATGCTGGACGCCCAGCGGGTCATGAACCATCAGGAAGCCCAGGTCAGGCGCGCTTTCCTGCCGGAACTATTGGCCTAGCGGCATTGAGAGGTATCCAGTTGCTGCAGAAATGCCATCATGACGCGCACCGCCGCCTCTCCATCATCGGCTGAAATACTTTCCTCGGGATGGTGGCTCAAGCCATCTTTACAGCGCACAAAGAGCATGCCGATATCAGTGACATCCTGCATGGCCAGGCCATCATGCCCTGCGCCGCTGAACATCCGCTCGGTGGGCTGCTCCACGCTCGCGCAGGCTTGCTCCAGGCCACGCATGATCCATTCGGCGCAGTGGGCGCCATCGGCGCTATAGGTGTTGTCCATTGAAAGAGTCAGTCCCCGGCGTTCAGCCACTTCGTGCAGGGTGGCCTTAATCGTCTCATGGCCCTGTTGCCTGGTTTCCGACTGCGGGGAACGAAGCTCGACCGTAAAGGTGACCGAAGCGGGGATCACATTCACTGCGTTGGGGTGAACATCCAGTTGCCCGATGACGCCGACCAGGTCCTGCGTTGTTTGGAGAACTCTGTCCACGGCCAGCACCATTTCGGATGCCCCAACCAGGGCGTCGTGACGACCCGGCATGGGGGTCGTGCCCGCATGTCCCGCCTTGCCGCTTACCGTCACTCGGTGCCTCTCGATGCCCGTGAGCGAGGTGACAACGCCGACGGCATGATCGCGTTGCTCCAGTCGAGGGCCTTGTTCGATATGCACTTCCACAAAGCCCAGTGTATTGGCAGGGTCACGGGCCAGGGCAGGAATGCCATCGGGGTCTACGCCGAAGCTGCGCAGCGCTTCCTTTAAAGAAATCCCCTGTTTGTCGCGTGCCTCGAGTTGCTGCGGGTCAATGGTGCCGGCGAGCGCACGGCTGCCGACGAGCGTGGTGGGAAAACGCACGCCTTCCTCATCGCCAAAGGCCACTACTTCCACCCCATAAGGCAGCGTGACGCCTGCATGGCGAAGTGCTTCTAGCGCGACAAGAGGCACCGCGATGCCCAGCATGCCATCATACTTGCCCCCTTCAACGACTGAGTCCTGATGAGATCCCATGATCAAGGTCGGCTCGCCGGACAGGGCTTTAGAGCAGCGGCCGACCAGATTTCCCGCTGCATCCCGTTCGGGGGTGAGTCCTGCGCGGGTCATCCACTGCTCGATGAGCGGTAGCACCTGGCGATGTTCGGGCGAGCAAAACAGGCGCGTGACGCCGGCACCGGGTTGAGAATGCTGGGCGGCTTCATCCAGACCGCTCAATAGATACTGCCCTATCTTTCCTTCCGCGAAGGCTGCGTGTGAGTGTTGTTGAGACATAGAAACTCCATCGAAACGCCATTAGCGCAGCGGCAGCTGTTGCCAAAACGCTTGAAAGTCGTCCGCTCTGAAACGCGCTTCAAGTGCTCTTAGTGACGCAATGACGTCGTCGGACCAGTCGACCCTGAGGTCTATGGGCGCGTGAAAAAAGGACTCGATACGTAGCGCGGCCGAGCGTGTACCACGCGCGTCGCCGCCCTCATCGAGTGCGGCCTCCAGTGCGGTGAGTAAATGGCCGAGCAGTTGTTGCGCGTGATCGGCGGGAAACTGAGGGGCCGCTCCGTTTTGAAGGACAGCCTGGCTGTTGAGTGTGCTCACTTTGATGAAACGCTGAGCCAATACCTCTACAACCTCAGCGCTATGCAGCATATTCCCTATGGCGGCAATGCCGGGGTAGAGGCTAGCCGCTATGCCGGGAAGGTTAGCAGCGCCGGTATGCACATCGGCTCGCCCATCGCTGCCCATCACTAAACACTGGCGCAGCTCAGGATGGGCGTCGCGACGGGTGGCGGCATGCAAAGCCTGGGACGCCGAAGCGCCGTTACGGAGTGCCTCGTGAATCGTTGCGGGGTACCAGGGATTGGTATAACGCCCCTGGGTGACGCACGCCCCAAGGCCGCGCCAGCAATGATGCACATAGCCGCCCACCGCTACACTACCCGTTGCAGTGAGCGTCGCCACGGTGCCTGTGTCAGGTTGAACGTGAACCAGTGACAGCGTCATAAGATTACTTATCAATAGCCGGCATAGTGGCCAATGATCAAGCCTACCCAGGATAGTAAATAGACAACGACCATAAAGGGCAGAATGGCTTTTAACCACTGCGCATAGGAAACGCGGCCAAGAGCCAGCATTGCCAGGGTACCGCCTGAGGTAGGCACAATTAGGTTGGTCAAGCCGTCGCCAACCTGGAAGGCAGTGATCATTAACTGACGGCTCATGCCCACCAGGTCGGCCACAGGAATCAGAATCGGCATGGTGACCAACGCTTGACCTGAACCCGAGGGTACGAAGAGATTGATAACGCCTTGGACCACACTGGCACCTATCGCTGAAAACAGTGGGGGAATGTTGTCGATCAAGGTGCTCAGCGAGTTGACGATGGTATCGATAATCACCGCCTGCTCCAGAATGACCTGAATAGAAGCCGCGACCCCGATCACCAGCGCGCCAGCGGTGACACCTGCTGCCCCTTCCATCATCTGTTTGACAATGCCATTGGCCGAAAGGCCGTTGAGCGCCCCGATAATGATCGCCAGTAACAGGAAAGTGGCGGCGATCTCGTTGATATACCAGCCGCGGGTAAAGACGCCGATCAACATGCCAATCAGGCCGGCCACAAAGACGGCAATGGTCAAGATGTTGCGCTTGGTCAGGTGGTACTCGCTTAGGGGCTTGCTTAATGCTTCGGCGTTATCCGGCTCTTCAAAGTCCATCTTGACGACGCGCTTGCAGATATACAGCGACAGTAGAGCGAGTGATGAAACCACCATCAAGGTGCGCAGCCAGGCGCCCGAAAACGTGGGTAACTCGGCAATACCCTGCGCCACGCCAACGGTGTAGGGATTGATCGGCGACAGCGCGAAACCGATACCGATGCCGCCCACCGCCATTGTGGTACCTACCAGGCTCGAGCACCCAATCGCGCTGGCAATGAGCACAGCAATGGGGACCAGGGCGATATTATTCTCAAACCCCACCGCAACACCAAAAAAACCGTAAATGAAGGTGCCAACGGTAATGATCATGTTACGGCGTTCGATCCCGACGCGGTGAACCGCGACGCCAATGGCGTTTTCGAGTGCGCCGGTTTTCTGCAGGATGTGAAACAGACCGCCGGCGATAAAGACAATAAATAGGTATTGCGAGGCGGAAATAAGGCCTTCTGGTATCGCCACAAAAATATTGAAGGGCGACATGGCGGCCACGTCGTTTAAGTACTTGAACGAGTCTGCGATGACGACGGTACGTCCGTCCTGGGTCGTTCGCTCAAACTCACCGGGCGGGATGATGAAGGTCAGCAGATAGGTCGCGACCAGTATCATGAAGATCAGCACCATCGGGTCCGGAACCGTTTGGTACCACTTTTTTTGCGGACGGGCTGCCGCCGCCGTGTTGTGTTCTGTCATGAGAGACCCCTTGCGTATTGTGTGTCGCAGCGTGGTGCTCGTAGGTGGCACCTTATATTCAATTTATCATGATAAATTCAGCGGTCAAGAAAACGACAATACGCAAGCACAACGGCTACCTGTCCACTGATGGTCAGGAGGCAGTGCCTATAGATGAATGATGATGTGTAATGTTTATCCCCGCTGCCAGGGCCAGCGGCGTTTGGCGGGCGTATCAATCTGCTGTAGCGCGCTGGAGAGTGGCAGCATGATAGCGGTTAGCTGGCGGTGGCAGACGGCGCTGCTGAGAACCCCGGGGCACTGTCTTAGCAGCAGCTCGCACTGCTGCGAGGCGATATATAGTTGTTCGGTAACGGCGGGGGCAAACAACGGTTTTGCCTGTTGGCAGCAGTGGGTGAGCTCGCGGGATAGCATCGAGAGCATGCCGGTATCCAGCCAGCAGGGGAGCGGGTCGTCCAGGCGTCCGGCAATGGAGTGCTGGACGGCTTCAAACGAGGTGCGCAGGAACATGATGGTGTGGCGAAGCTGCCGCTGCTCGCTGTTCATGGTAATAACCTAACACTGTCGCCAATGGTTAAATGCGAAAAATAGTAGTTCTCATTTAAGGATGACGATAGCGCTAGTCAATCAGCCTGTCAATGCAGCGGCTATAAGGGGCCGCTTTCAGGCTGAATTCGCCGCCTGGTAAAGCTGCCAGTCGTTAGTGGTCAGTGGCTTGGCGCCCTGCTCGGTGACGACCACCGTATCGCTCAGCCCGACGCCCCATTGCCCCGGCACTCGCAGGCAAAGCGGCAGGTGAAAGACCATGTTGGCCTCAAACTGACGCCTTTGCCCCTGGGCGATATAGCCCGTGCCTTCCACCCAGCTTGGCGGAAACTGCGCGCCCACGGCATAACCAAACACGCCGGAGAAAAACAGCTGGTCGCGCTGGGGTGCCAGCAGCGCATCGGCAGCCTGGGCGGCATCGTCAAAGGTGTTGCCAGGGCGCATAGCGGCGCACAAGGCCTCAAACATCGAACGGCACAGGTCACGGGTGGCGGAAAGCGCGAAACTGGGTGTGCCGGTGACCGCCGTGCGCATCATGGGGGCGGTATAGCGCTGATAGGCGGCGCCGAACTCCAGAAAGACGGGTTCATCAGGCTGAATAATGCGCCGTTTGTGATTGACGTGAATCACGCCGATACGGTGTCCACTGGTCACAATCGGCTGCAGGCTCATAAACTCGCTGCCGTTCTCCAGCAGCGCTTTGGCGCCAACGGCAGCAATGTCGTTGTCGGTCATGCCGGGGCGAATGACCTGCATGGCGGCCTCCAAGCCGGCGGCGGTGATGCGGGCACTTTCCTGCAGCATGTCGAGCTCGGCGGAGCTTTTCACAATCCGGATCGCATCCAGCAGGTCGCCCGCCTCACAGAAACGTTCTTTGCCCACCGCCTCGGCGAGGGCGTGCATGACGCCCACGCGCAGCCCACTGCTCCAGCCATCGATACCGATGCGCTGGCAGTTGGCAAGCAGGTCGGCCAGGGGCGTGAGAATTTCATCCGCGTTTTCCCAGCGATAGCCAATGATCTCGTCCACCCGTGCGGTGACAACCGCTGCGCCGGTTTCAATCGAGGCGACTTGAAGCACCAGGCGCTCTGGCGTGCACACCAGACACGCATGCACCGAGACTTCAAAGGTGTGGTAGCCGGTCAGGTAATTGATATCGGCGGGGTCGGTAAGTAGTAACGCATCGACCCCGCGGCTCGCCATCGCATGGCGCACCTTGTCCAGACGCGCCTGATATTCGACGTGTGCAAAGGGCAGTTCACTCTCGGCGAGTGTCTCGGCAAGGGCTTCGCGGTAGTGATGATAATCCATGGCGACCTCCGGTATCAGGTAGGGTCAGTATAGGAGCCAACCACCGGAATGCACCCGCTAATCTGTGCGGCAGAACGGCCACACCTGATAAAACTTGCGGCACTGGAATTCCGCCTCGCAGCTGTTGAGTTGCGACTGGTAGCGGCTGGCCCGCGTGGCCACCTGCCTTGCCGCTCTCTGTACGGCGGGTTTGCCCCGGTAGCTGCCGCGTTGGTAGCCGCCCGCGCCTTCGTGATAGGCCAGATAAAGATGTTCGGGATTGCTCAGTGAAATACCGGTTTGTTCCAGGGTGCGCTGGTTGTACCAGCCGATAAAGTCGGTGGCGTGCTTCATGTGTGTGCGGCGAGCAAACAGGCTACCGGCCTGATCCTCGTATTCGCCCCAAACCGGGTCTTGTGCCTGGGCGTAACCCTTGGCGGAGGAGGGTCGCGGGCCTGGGATAAAGCCCAGGTAGTATTTGCGGTCCGGACGGACATGGCTGCGAAATGACGACTCCTGCTGGATAAACGACATCTGCGTGGCAATGGGCGTCCCCCACCGCTCCTGGGATTCCTGAGCGTAGTCGTACCAGGTTGGCTGCTCGCGGAAAATTTCGCAGATATTGCTTTGATCCTGAGGCGGGTTGGGCGCGAAGGTGGCGCAGCCCGAGAGCAACAGCACCAAGGCGAGTGCTACCCAGAGGCGGAGCGTTGGTAGCGCCGATGTATTTATGCGAAAACCATCAACAGGGCGAAGCATGAAAGCGTCCTTGTGAATAAATTATTGTCGATAACGGGTTGTGGGTAAGTGTTGGAAAGTCTGTGGGTAAATCACCAGGCGCGTTTTTCAGCCTTAGCGCAACAACGTTTCTAAACTGCGACGCAATCGTTGGGCTTCACGCACTAATGTCTCTCCCGAGAGCATCCCCACACCCATCACCAGGCCAACCCTTGGGTCGTGCTTGGCGCATACCGGGCTCAGGGGGCGCACTACCAAATGGTCTTTTAATAATGCTTGGGCGATCTGTACATCATTGATGCCCGGCTCAAGCTCGACGCACAGACTGATAGCGCTGCTTGGCATTGAAACACTGCGCACCTGTGGCAGGGTGCGCAGCTGATCATGCAGCACCTGCTGGCGGCCTAGGTAGTCGCGTTGAATACGGTGGCACCAGGTATCCAGGTCGCCGTCAAACATGAACTGCGCCAGCACGGCTTGATCCAGCATACGGCCTTCGCGAAAAAGTTCACTGCGCAGGCGGTTCATCGGCCCGGCCAGATGCCGGGGTACCACCAGGTAGCCCAGGCGCAGCCCAGGAAACATCATCTTGGAAAACGAACCGACCAGCAAGTGGTGCTCGGAACGCGGGTCGAAGAGCAGGTTGGCGTGATCGTTGCGGTTAAACTCGTAGTCGTCTTCAATCACGTAGGTGGGCGATAAGGCATCGCAGAGGTGGCGTTTATGCTCAGCGTTAGTGGGTACGCTGAGCGGGTAATGATGAGAACCGGTCAGATAGACCAGGGTGCTAGCATTTAGCGTGCTGGGCAGCCGATGGCCCTCGCCAGGCCGCCACGGCAGCATTTCAATCGTAAGCCCCGCGGCGCTGAACACATTGCGCGCTCCCCAGTAACAGGGGGATTCAATGGCAACGGTATCCCCTACGTCTGCAAGCGCCATGGCGCATAGCTCAATGCCATTATGGGTACCGTCAGTGATAATGATTTGTTCGGTATCGCAGTGAACGTTGCGCCAGCGTGCCAGAAAGTCTCGAATCGCTCGCTTTAGCGGGCCATAGCCGCCAGTGGAGTAAGACAGCAGGAGAGCGTTCTGCGGCACCGTCACACTCGCATAAAGTTGACGCCACTTGCGCATCGGGAACTGGGCGATATCGGGGATGCCAGGGACGAAGGACCCGTTTTGAATCATGCTGGCCCCGGCGTCATTCAACACGCGCTGGGCACGCTCGGAAAGGTGGAGGCGGGTTGGCACTTGGGTCGCCGTTGCCACGGGCTTGTTGGTCCAGGTTCCCTGACCATGGGCCGTTTTCAGCAATTGTTCATCGAGTAGTGTCTTGATGGCCTGGGCCAGGGTTTGGCGGGCCACACCCACGGTGCTTGCCAGGGCACGGTGAGAGGGTAGACGAAGCCCGGTGGGCCATTGTCGGGTGATCGCCTGACGCAGCGCCAATTCAATGCGTACCTGCTTGCTTAGCTGCTGGGGCTGGTGGGCATACAGATGTGCAAAGTGGTGCAAAGCCTCCTTGTGGTCCATGTCGAAGGTCTCCTGTTGTGCGTTACGGCGGCTATTACCGAGCCTTGCGACGAACGTCGCCGATATAGTTTGCACCTATTCTGTGCATCAGAGTAGTGGTCTAGTCGAAAGCCGAAGTGGTCCATTCGTGTTCTGTCTGCCGCCTGCTAGCGTGCGGCTATACTGTTTTCGACAGGATTCGGATACTGCGCCTCAGAGCGCCGATGATAACCTCCAATAACTTGCAGGACTCTGTGCTATGACAACGTCTTCTTCAGAACAAGCCAAGCTCGTCCGGGTGCTGGCCCGCGGTGACGTATTAGCCCTGGCATTTGGTGCCATGATCGGTTGGGGCTGGATTGTCCTCACCGGTACCGCGATTCAGTCAGCCGGCAGCGTCGGTGCCATTCTAGCTTTTATTGTCGGCGGGTTAGCGATTGTACTCGTCGGCCTGACCTATGCGGAGCTGGCCTCGGCCATGCCTAAAGTCGGTGGCGAGCATGTCTATAGCTACCGGGCGCTAGGTCATTGGCCCTCTTTCTTCTGTACCTGGGCTATCATATTGGGTTATTTGAGCGTGGTGGCGTTCGAGGCGGTGGCCTTGCCGACGGTCGTCGAGCACTTGGCGCCAAATTACGCAGTGGGGCACCTCTGGACCATCGCCGGGTGGGAAGTCAAAGCCACCTGGGTCGCGGTGGGCGTGGGCGGCTCGATTGCCATGATGATCATCAACTACTTCGGCGTGAGTACCGCGGCACTGCTGCAGAAAATTGTCACTGGCGTCATTCTGTTGGTCGGGGTAATGTTCGTCACCGGCTCGCTGTTTGAGGGCAATACCGCCAACATGATGCCGCTGTTTTCGCAGTCTGAAGGCAGTGTCATGGCCGGGGTTATTGCGGTCATCGTGATGGTGCCGTTTCTGTTTGTCGGCTTTGATGTCATTCCGCAGGCTGCCGAAGAGATCAATTTGCCGTACAAGGCAATCGGCAAGGTGCTGATGGTATCGGTGATTCTGGCCGTGGTGTGGTATTCGCTGATTATTCTGGCCACCAGCCTGGCCCTGGATAGTGACGCGATCGCCGCCAGTTCGCTCAGCGTACCCGATGCCATGGAACGTCTATTTAATGCTTCGTGGGCCGGTAACCTGATGGTGATAGCCGGTATTGCGGGTATCATTACCAGTTGGAATGCTTTCTACATTGGTGGCTCGCGGGCCATTTATGCGCTTGCCAATGCGGGCATGTTGCCTGCCACGTTCGCCAAGCTGCACCCCCGCTATAGAACGCCCACCAACGCTATCTTCCTGATGGGCTTTCTTTCCTGCCTGGCGCCTCTTTTCGGCCGCCCTGCGCTTGTGTGGATCGTCAATGCGGGTGGGCTGGGGATTGTGCTGGCGTACCTGTTTGTGGCGGTGTCCTTCATGGTCTTGCGCGTACGCGAGCCGGATATGCCCCGTCCTTTCAAGGTAAGCAACGGCAAGCTGTGCGGCACGCTGGCGATCATCCTGTCCTTCGGTATGGCGTGTCTCTATCTACCGGGTAGCCCGGCGGCGCTGGGCGTCGCGGAATGGACGATCCTTGCCGTTTGGGCATTGCTCGGCATCGGCTTTTATATCCACGCGCTGCGTACCTATGGGCGTGACTATAGCGATCGCCATATGCAAGCGGATCTATAAACCTTTGCCAAGTCGTCGAGATATATTTTCAAGACCAGGGCTTTTCAGGAGCAATATATGAGTTTTATCGAACAGTGGTTGCATGATGGCGTACCTGCCTTGGTGGGCGGCGAATGGCGTAAGGGCCAGCAGACCTTCTTGGTGGATAACCCCGCCACCGGCGAGACAATCGCCCAGGTGGCCGATTTAGGCGCCGACGATACCCGTGATGCCGTAGCGGCCGCCTACGATGCAGGGCCTGCCTGGCGCGCGACACCAGCGAAACAGCGCTCGGCACTGCTGCGCCGCTGGTTTGAGCTGATCCATGAGCACGCCGATGATCTGGCACGTCTGATGACTCTCGAGCAGGGCAAGCCGCTGGCGGAAGCCAAGGGGGAAGTCATCTATGGCGCCTCCTTTATCGAGTTCTTCGCCGAAGAAGCCAAGCGTATGGCCGGGGAAACCCTGCCCAGCCACGGCGCGGACAAGCGCCTTCTGGTGCTGCGCGAGCCGGTCGGTGTGGTCGCTGCCATCACCCCGTGGAACTTCCCGCTGGCGATGATTACCCGCAAGTGCGCCCCGGCCCTGGCCGCGGGCTGCACCGTGGTTATCAAGCCCGCTGAAGCCACACCGCTCACCGCCCTGGCGGCAGCGTACCTGGCGCTGGAAGCGGGCTTGCCGACGGGCACCATCAACGTGGTGACGGCATCGAAACCGGCAGCGGTGGGTGAGGTACTGACCACTGATCCACGGGTGCGCAAAGTCTCGTTTACCGGCTCTACCCCGGTGGGCAAACACCTGCTTGCCCAGTGTGCCAGCACAGTGAAGAAAACCGCCATGGAACTGGGCGGCAACGCACCCTTTATCGTCTTTGACGACGCCGATATCGATGCCGCCGTGGATGGCGCGATAGCATCTAAATTCCGTAACACCGGGCAGACCTGTGTGTGCACCAATCGCTTCCTGGTGCAGGACGGTATTTATGAGGCGTTTGTCAGCAAGCTCACCGAGCGTGTCAATGCCCTGAAAGTCGGCGATGGCCTGACCGAGGGCAGCGTCATCGGCCCGCTGATCAACCAGGCAGCAGTCGACAAAGTTCAGCGCCATGTAGACGACGCCTTGAGCCATGGCGCGCGCCTGTTGTGCGGTGGCAAGCCTCACGCCGCCGGCGAGCGTTTCTTTACTCCCACGGTACTGGCGGACGTGACCACCCAAATGGCCGTGGCCGATGAAGAGACCTTTGGCCCGGTGGCGCCGGTGTTCCGTTTCCAGCGCGATGAAGAAGCTATCCAGATGGCCAACGACACGCCCTTTGGTTTATCCGCATACTTTTACGCCACGGATTATCGCCGCATCTGGCATACCATGGAGCAGTTGGAGTACGGCATGGTCGGCGTCAATGAGGGACTTATCTCAACCGAGCTGGCGCCGTTCGGCGGTGTGAAAGAGTCTGGCCTTGGCCGCGAAGGCTCCCACCATGGGCTGGATGAGTTCACCGAGCTCAAGTACGTCTGCGTGGGCGGCTTATAAGGCAGCATTGTTTTAAGACATTGCTAACCAGTGGCTAAGCGTTATCGAGCCCGCCATCGTCAAACAGCGAGAGTTGCTGGCGATTGGCGGGTTTTGCTTTTTTAGCGCGTTTAGCAAATGGTCGTCTCTGGCTGGCAAGCTTATCCACAATGGCCTGGCTGTCTTCTCTTGCCTCGGGCGTGCGCCTGAGGTCATACAGCATCTTCTTCCAGTGGCGCGCCTCGGCTTCAAAGTCGTGGGGCAGCGGGTAGTGTTCGCCGGGCTGAAAACCGAACCGCCGACGCAGGCTTTCGGGCAGTGCCCAGGGCTTGGCGCGCCACTCTAACGGCAGTGCCGTTAATTCGGGCACCCATCGGGCAACAAACGCGCCGCTGGGGTCATTATCTTCTGCTTGCTTGATGGGGTTGTAGACCCGCAGCGCATTGGTGCCCGTGGCACCAGCCTGCATCTGCACCTGGGGGTAGTGGATGCCGGGCTCGAAGTCGGTAAACAGCCGTGCCAGGTGCAGGGCGGGCTCGTGCCAGTGTAATCCAAGGCCAAACGTGGCGTGGGAGATGAGCATGGCGCGCATGCGAAAGTTGAGCCAGCCGGTGGCGGTCAGGCTGCGCATGCAGGCATCCACCAGCGGCACGCCGGTTTGGCCGTTTTTCCAGGCAGTCAGGTTGGGGTGGTCGGGGTCGCGTTCGCGCAGGCCACGCAGCGCGGGGTGCAGCGTCTGGTGCTCCATGCTCGGCTCACTTTCCAGCTTTTGAATAAAGTGGCAGTGCCAGTAAAGCCGCGAGGTAAAAGCGCGCAGGGAGCGTGACCACTGTGAATCTTCTGCATGTTTTTCCCGCTGGCGGCGCAGCGACTGGACCACTTCACGCATGGAGAGCGTGCCCCAGGCCAAGTGGGGCGAAAGCCGTGAGCCAAACTCCCAGGCTAGAAGCGGCTTGGATAGGGAACCGCGATAGCGCCGCCCGCGTTGAGTGACAAAGCTGCGCCATAGCGCACGCCCTTCGTTGCGGCCGCCTGGCTGACGCTCTGGGCAGGGCGTGGTATCGAAACCCAGCGTCAGTCCGCGAAGCTGCGAGGTGTCGAGGTGGTGAAACTGCTCCCAGCCTTGAGCCACCCTGGCATTGCGCGGAGCAGGTTCCGTGGGCGCTGTCATTAATGTTTCCCAATGTGCTTCCCAGCGGGTTTGCTGTCCGGTACGGCGGGTAAGCCCTCGAATGACGCCGTGTTGGCGGGATTCCTGCCAGGCAATACCGTGTTGACGACACCAGAGATGGACCCTTTTATCGCGTTCAAAGCTCCAGTCATTGCCGGTTTCTTGGTGGGAGTGAAGAACAAGGTCTCCATAGTGCGCTTTTAACCCAGCAAGCAGTTCAACAATACTGCCTTGGTAAAGGCACAGCGGCAGGCCCAGTGTCGCCAGTGCGGTAGAAAGGTCGACCAGTGAATCAGCGGCAAATTGCCAGTGACGCAGTGCGCTGTCCGGCGTTTGCCACTGCTCGGGTTCGATGGCAAAGACAGGCAGCACGGGACCTGCCACGGCGGCGGTGGCGAGCGGCGCGTGATCATGGATACGTAAATCGCGTTTGAACCAAACAACCTGAACAGGTGCCTTAGCCATACCTTACCTTGGCGGTTGAGGGCTATTCGCCACTAAGGCTATTCGCCGCTAAGCCACGACGTTACCATCAAGTCACCGTTTGCGTAATCAACTCAACAGGACCCGTTCAAAAGGAGAGTCATCATGTATATCGCCATGAACCGTTTTCGCATTGCCCCCGGTCGTGAAGAGGACTTTTTAGAGGTGTGGCGCAACCGCGATTCACATCTGGAAGACGTGCCGGGCTTCAAGCAGTTCCATATGTTGCAGGGCGAAAGCCAGGAAGACCACACCGTGTTTATTTCCCACAGCGTTTGGGAATCGGAAGAGGCTTTCCGCGACTGGACTCGCTCAGACGCCTTTCGCAAGGCTCACGCCAATGCCAAGTCGCCCGAGGGTATTTATCTAGGTCCGCCCAAATTTGAAGGTTATGAGGTGGTGCTCTAAGGCGCTCGTTAATCAGTTATTGCATGGCCGTTTGGCCATGCTTATCCACCCTTCTGTCGAGCCATCACAGGTAGCGGTTTGAAAACGACATCGAGCGTTTTATTTGCGACTCGCCGCCAGATTTTCGAGATAAAATTTGTCGTGTTTTAAACGATTCGTGCCAATATACGACTAAAGAGCAGTACCCATGCGTGAGTGACAATATGACTCAGCAACGGGAAGCCGAACAACGCCAGCGACACCTATATCAACAAGAAAACTTGATAACTGAAAGGTGACCGAGGTAGGAAAGATGGACTCTCATCAAGCAAATGACCAGACAGCAACACCGAATCGTTCAGGCGAACCTCAAACGCTGGGCTTTTTACTGTTAGACAACTTCACGTTGATTTCTCTGGCCTCTGCCATAGAACCTTTGCGGATGGCCAATCAACTGGCCGGGCGCGAGCTGTATCGCTGGTATACCCTGACCCAGGACGGCTTGCCCGTGCGTGCAAGCGATGGTTTGCAGGTAACGCCTGATGCCTCCATGCATTCCCCGCTATCGCTCGAGTGGGTGGTCGTTTGCGGCGGCGTAGGCCCTCATCGTAGTGTCACCCGCGAGCACGTACGCTGGCTTCAGTCCCAGTCGCGCCAATTGAGGCGTTTAGGTTCGGTATGCACAGGCAGTTGGGCGCTTGGCCAGGCGGGGCTGCTTGATCATTATGAAACCAGCATCCACTGGGAGTGTTTGGCGTCCATGCAGGAGGCGTTCCCCAACGTTATCCTGAACGCCAATCTCTTCTCAATTGACCGTGATCGATTCACGTCTTCGGGGGGCACCGCGCCGCTCGACATGATGCTCCACCTGATCGGTCATGATCATGGGCGCGAGCTGTCGGCGGGTATCTCCGAAATGTTCATCTGTGAACGCGTGCGTAACGAACAGGATCAGCAGCGTGTCCCTCTTAAACACGTGTTGGGCACTACCCAGCCCAAGCTGCTTGAGATTGTGGCGTTGATGGAATCCAACCTTGAAGAACCGATCGAACTCGATGAGTTGGCACGTTACGTCAATGTGTCACGTCGCCAGCTAGAGCGTTTGTTCCAACGCTACCTGCTCTGCTCACCGTCTAAATATTACCTCAAGTTGCGGCTGGTGCGAGCCCGGCAATTACTTAAGCAAACCCCCTTGTCGATCATCGAGATTGCCTCCGTTTGTGGTTTCGTTTCCACGCCCCATTTTTCCAAGTGTTACCGCGAGTATTTCGGTGTGCCGCCGAGAAATGAGCGCCTGAGCGGGCTTGAGCGCAAGAGCGATGGGAGCAAGTCACCACCGTTAATCAGACAGTGGGGGAACGGATCGAATGCATTGGAGCCTTCCTCGGGCGCTCAGCAGGCACTTGCCAATGCACAGGGAGAGCCGACGTTTGCCAGTGTACTGCTGGTGAACTGATAGCCACTGCGTGATCCCCCCATAACGTGCTGTCCCGTGTCGGGCAGCACGTTTTTTTATGGCCGCTACTCTCCATGTCAGCGTGACGCTGCGATAAATGTTTTGAAGGTGCGCGACGAGTGGTGGTGTTCGCGACACCATGACGCTTTTGGAATTTCCGCTGTCGTTTCCAAGAGCAGCCCACCCCGACGTCAGCGCTATGCTCGCTACATTCATCAATGTCGGAGCTTAGCCATGTCCCCTACAGAATTGCACGATGACGCTATCGTCATCGATGGTCTGATCATAGCCAAATGGAACCGTGAGCTGCTTGAAGATATGCGGCGCGGCGGTCTGACCGCTGCCAACTGTACGGTTTCGGTATGGGAAGGTTTCCAGGCGACCGTCGATAATATCGTTAGGTCCAACCAGCTGATGGCCGAATGCAGCGACCTGGTGCGCCCGGTGCGAACCACGGCGGATATCACCCGGGCCAAGGAAGAAGGCAAGACCGGCATCATCTACGGCTTCCAGAACGCCCACGCCTTTGAGGATCAGATCGGCTATGTCGAGATCTTCAAGCAGTTGGGCGTGGGCATCGTACAGATGTGCTACAACACCCAGAACCTGGTGGGAACCGGCTGCTACGAGCGCGACGGCGGTCTTTCCGGCTTCGGTCGCGAAATCGTGGCCGAGATGAACCGCGTCGGCATCATGTGCGACCTCTCTCACGTGGGCGCCAAGACCTCCGAGGAAGTCATCCTCGAGTCCAAGAAGCCGGTCTGCTACTCCCACTGCTTGCCTTCCGGGCTCAAGGAGCATCCGCGCAATAAATCCGATCAAGAGCTCAAGTTCATTGCCGACCACGGCGGCTTTGTCGGCGTCACCATGTTTACCCCGTTTCTCAAGAAGGGCGTCGATTCCACCATTGATGATTATTGCGAGGCCATCGAATACATCATGAACATCGTGGGGGAGGATGCCATCGGTATCGGCACCGACTTTACCCAGGGGCATGACCATGAATTCTTCGAGTGGTTGACCCATGACAAGGGCTATGCCCGCCGCCTGACGGACTTTGGCACGATCATCAACCCTGAGGGTATTCGCACCATCGGGGAGTTTCCCAATCTGACCGAGGCACTCCTGAAGCGCGGCATGAGCGAGTCCCAGGTGCGCAAGATCATGGGCGAGAACTGGGTGCGCGTGCTTAAGGACGTTTGGGGGAGCTGATGAGCCCGACTCACGCGGCTTTACCGGCGATAGGCCTACGAGGGGGCGCTGTGAATCCCACCCTGGACGCTACTTTTGCCATCCATGGCAAAAGACCCCCTCTACGGCCTATCCCCGGCGCCGCTCCCCTTGCAGAACGGCTAATTAGCCACTTCATAACAATCAGCAAGATCTGAGGAATACAACCGTGACCAAACTGGCCCCCGCACTGCCTATCGAAGTGGATAGCGAGACCGGCGTCTGGACAAGCGACGCCCTGCCGATGCTGTATGTGCCGCGACACTTCTTTATCAACAACCATGTGGCCGTCGAAGAGGCGCTGGGTGCCGAGAAGTACGCAGAGATCCTGTACCACGCTGGCTACAAGAGCGCCTGGCACTGGTGCGAGAAAGAAGCCGAATGCCATGGGATCGAGGGCGTGGCCGTCTTCGAACACTACATGACACGCCTCTCCCAGCGTGGCTGGGGACTCTTTATTACCGAACAGATCGACCTCGAAGCCGGTACGGCGAGAGTGCGGCTGGAGCACAGCGCCTTTGTTTACCAGCTTGGCAAGACAGGAAAAAAAGAAGAGTACATGTTCACCGGCTGGTTTGCCGGGGCCATGGACCAGATTCTTGCCGCGCGTGGCAGCGACCTGCGGACCGTCGCTGAGCAGACACAGAGTGCCGCTGAGCCTGGTTGTGATGTAGGTGTCTTCAACGTTGGGCCGCTGAACGACGCCACCCGCTAATCGCGGGAATGAGGAGAGAAGATCATGGCATTTGACGCAATTTTCGAGCCGATCGAGATCGGCAAGCTGACCATTCGCAATCGCGTGGTCAGTACCGCCCACGCCGAGGTACACGCCACCGACGGGGGCATGACCACCGAGCGCTACGTCAGGTACTACGAGGAAAAGGCCAAGGGTGGCTGCGGCCTATCCATCTGTGGTGGCTCCTCGGTGGTGTCCATCGACAGCCCCCAGGGCTGGTGGAGCTCGGTTAATCTTTCCACCGACCGTATCATCCCGCACTTCCAGAACCTGGCGGACGCCGTGCACAAGCATGGCGGCAAGATCATGATCCAGATCACCCACATGGGGCGCCGTTCACGCTGGGACGGCTTCGACTGGCCGACCCTGCTATCGCCTTCAGGGATCCGCGAACCGGTGCACCGCTCCACCTGCAAGACCATCGAAGAGGAAGAAATCTGGCGCATCATCGGTGACTTTGCCCAGGCGGCTCGCCGGGCAAAGGAAGGCGGGCTCGACGGCGTTGAGCTTTCCGCGGTGCATCAGCACTTGATTGACCAGTTCTGGAGCCCGCGGGTCAACAAGCGCGAGGACGAGTGGGGCGGCAGCTTCGAGGGGCGCATGAAGTTCGGCCTGGAAGTGCTGAAGGCCGTACGCGCCGAGGTGGGGGACGACTTCTGCGTCGGCATGCGTATCTGCGGTGACGAGTTTCACCCGGACGGCCTCTCCCACGACGACATGAAGCAGATCGCCGCCTACTACGATGCCACCGGCCAGGTGGATTTCTTTGGCGTGATCGGCTCCGGCTGCGACACCCACAACACCCTGGCCAACGTGATCCCCAACATGTCCTACCCGCCGGAGCCTTTCCTGCACCTGGCGGCGGGCATCAAGGAAGTGGTCAATGTGCCGGTGATCCACGCCCAGAACATCAAGGATCCCAACCAGGCTCAACGCATCCTTGAAGGTGGCTATGTGGACCTGGTGGGCATGACCCGGGCGCATATTGCCGACCCGCACCTGATTGCCAAGATCAAGATGGGCCAGGTGGACCAGATCAAGCAGTGCGTGGGCGCCAACTACTGTATTGACCGTCAGTACCAGGGCCTTGATGTGCTGTGTATCCAGAACGCGGCGACATCCCGGGAATACATGGGGCTGCCGCATATCATCGAGAAGACCGAGGGCGCCAAGCGCAAGGTCGTGGTGGTGGGCGGTGGCCCCGGCGGTATGGAAGCCGCCCGCGTTGCCGCCGAGCGCGGCCACGATGTCACCCTGTTCGAGGCGGCTGAAGCGCTGGGCGGACAGATCACCATTGCCGCCCAGGCCCCGCAACGCGATCAGATTGCCGGTATCACCCGCTGGTTTCAGTTGGAGCTGGCGCGTCTTGGCGTCGACCTGCGCCTGGGTACCCGTGCCGACGAGGCGACGCTACTCGACCTGCATCCGGATATCGTGGTGCTGGCGACGGGTGGCCAGCCCTTCCTCAGTCAGTACCCGGAGTGGGGCTACTCTGAGGATACCGGGGAAAGCCTGGTGGTCAGCACCTGGGATGTACTCTCCGGCAAGGTGGCACCCGGTAATAACGTGCTGATCTATGACGCCATTTGCGAATTTTCCGGCGTCTCGGCGGCGGATTTTCTCGCCGAAAAGGGCGCTAAGGTGGAAATCGTCACCGACGATATCAAGCCCGGCGCGGCGGTGGGCGGCACGACCTTCCCCACGTACTACCGCAGCCTCTACGAGAAAGAGGTGATCATGTCCTCCGACCTGATGCTGCATAAGGTCTACCGTGAAGGTGACGGCCTGGTGGCGGTGCTCGAGAATGAGTACACCGGTGCCCTGGAGGAGCGCGTGGTCGATCAGGTGGTGGTGGAGAACGGCGTGCGCCCCGATGAGGCGCTCTACTACGCCCTCAAGGACCAGTCCCGCAACAAAGGCCAGGTGGACCTTGAGGCGCTCTACGCCGCCCAGGCGCAGCCCTGCCTGATGGAAGAAGGCGACGTAAATAGCGATGGCTTCCTGCTTTTCCGTCTGGGCGACTGCACGGCGCCGAGGAACACGCACGCGGCCATTTACGATGCTTTGCGAATCTGCAAGGACTTTTGACCAGAGTGAGAGCCGGGGCGCCGGGGGTAGACCGTAGCGAGGGTCTTTTGACAGGGATGTCAAAAGTAGCGCCCAGGGATGGGTTTACAGCGCCCTCGCAGAGGTCTGCCACCGGCGCCCAGCTGCCAAAGATGAGGTGAGCACCATGCTCGAAACGCTCTTGCCGATACTGATTTTTACTGCCCTGGCCCTGGCGGTGATCGGCGCCTTGCGCCGTATACGCCTGTGGCGTCAGGGGCGGTCGTCGCACGTTAATCTGTTCAAGGGGCTGGCGGCGTTGCCGCGCCGTTACCTGGTGGACCTGCACCATGTCGTCGCCCGCGACAAAATGATCTCCAATACCCACGTGGCCACCGCCGGTGGCTTCGTGGCCGCCGCCGTGCTGATGATCCTGGTGCATGGCCTGGGTATCGCCAACCCGCTGCTGGGTGGGTTACTGCTGCTTGCCAGTGCCTCCATGTTCGTTGGCAGCCTCTTCGTGGCGCGGCGGCGTATCAATCCTCCGGCGCGCCTCTCCAAAGGCCCCTGGATGCGCCTGCCCAAGAGCCTGATGGCGTTTTCGGTTAGCGTCTTCCTGATCACCTTGCCCACGGTGGGCCTGCTACCCGAAGGCTTGCTTGAAGGAAGCGCTAGTTGGTTCCTTGTGGTGGTGCTGGTTGGCTTAGTGGCCTGGGGCCTGGGCGAAATGTTCTTCGGCATGACCTGGGGCGGGCCCATGAAGCACGCCTTTGCAGGCGCCTTGCATCTGGCTTTCCACCGTCGGCCGGAGCGCTTTTCAACCAAGAAAGGGGGCGGCGGCCGTTCAACGGGCCTCAAGGCGCTGAACCTGGAGGACGAGGCAGCGCCACTAGGCGTGGAAAAGCCCGCCGATTTCACCTGGAATCAGCTGCTGGGATTTGATGCCTGTGTGCAGTGTGGCCGCTGCGAGGCGGCGTGTCCGGCCCTAGCTGCAGGCCAGCCGCTTAACCCCAAGAAACTGATTCAGGACATGGTCGTCGGCATGGCCGGTGGCAGTGATGCCAAATACGCTGGCACGCCTTACCCCGGCAAGCCGGTGGGTGAGCACCAAGGTACCCCCCATGGGCCGATCGTGGCCCCTGCCGCATTGCCGGAGGGGGCGTCGCTGGTGGACGCCGAGACGCTGTGGTCGTGTACGACATGCCGCGCCTGTGTCGAAGAGTGCCCGATGATGATCGAGCACGTGGATGCGATTGTCGATATGCGCCGCCACCTGACGTTAGAACGAGGCAAGACCCCCAACAAGGGCGCCGAAGTGCTCGACAATCTGATTGCCACCGACAATCTCGGCGGTTTTGATCCCGGCTCACGGCTCAACTGGGCAGCGGATCTCAACCTCCCTCGCATGGCAGACCTCCAACAGGTCGATGTGCTGTTGTGGCTGGGTGACGGCAGCTTCGATATGCGCAATCAGCGCACCCTGCGCGCACTGGTCAAGGTGCTGCGCGCCGCCGAGGTGGATTTCGCGGTCCTGGGAGACGAAGAGCGTGACAGCGGTGACGTGGCAAGGCGTCTGGGCGACGAAGCAACGTTCCAGTCCCTGGCGAAGCGCAATATTGCCACCCTTTCCAAGTACCGCTTCCAGCAGATCGTCACCTGTGACTCTCACAGCTTTCATGTGTTGGGTAACGAGTATGGCGAGCTGGGTGGCGTCTATGAGGTACGTCATCACAGCACCTTCATTGCTGAATTGTATAACGCGGGGCGGCTGGCCTTCTCGCCCTGGAAGGGCGGCAGCGTCACCTATCACGACCCCTGTTACCTGGGACGCTATAACGGAGAGTTTGAGGCGCCCCGCAACGTGCTCAAGGCGCTTGGCATCGAGGTCAAGGAGATGGAACGCTCCGGCTCCCGCTCTCGCTGCTGCGGTGGCGGTGGCGGCGCGCCGATCACCGATATCCCAGGCAAGCAGCGGATTCCCGACATGCGCATGAATGACGTCAAGGAGAGCGGTGCCGAGCTGGTCGCGGTGGGGTGCCCCCAGTGCACGGCGATGCTGGAAGGCGTGGTGGATACCAGCGCCGAGGTTCGCGATATCGCTGAACTGGTGGCGGATGCCCTGGTGGAGCGCCCCGCCGGGGAGGCGTCCGGCGCGTCCCGCCAGCCCGCTGCAACGCCGACAGCTGAAGAGGTGATCGTATGAGTGAGACTATTGGCCACAATCAGCGCCGCGATCCGCGTCGCGAGTGGATCGCCCGGAACCGTCTGCATCCCGAGCATGCCAGTGTGCTTGCCGAGATGGGCAACGGAGGCGCCAGTGAGTGGTTTGGGCCCAACGGTGTGGTGCGCAAGAACCCCCGTGCGGTCGGCTTTATCGGCCCCAATGGCATCAAGCGTATTGACCGTAGCGGCCTTCAGCAAGGCGGGCAGGCCGCCGCGACAACAGCGGCTCCTCAAGAAAGCCGCCGCACAGTGACGATTGAAGCCCCCGCCTTCCTGGTGGCCGTGGTGCCTGATCTGACCGGTGGGCGACTGTCAGGTCACGATAAGGACCTGCTGGGGCTGGCCCGGCACATGGCGGATGCCGATGGCGACCATCCCGGCGCCGTGGTGGCGATTCTGTTTGGCGAACATAAAGAAACGGCACTGGGCGACGCTGGTATTGATCGCGTTGTGCACCTGGATGACGAGGTCTACACGGGGTTTGCCCCCGAGGCGCGTCTGGCAGCCTTGAGTGCCGTAGAGCGGGAGATGACACCACGCTTCTGGCTAGTGCCCGACTCACCCCTCGGTGGCGGCGAGCAGGGGCGGCGCCTGGCCGTGCGGCTGGGCGAGCGTCCAGCGACCCAGGTCTGGCAGGTCGAGGCGGATGAACATAGCGCAACCGGATGGCGTTGTACGGCACGCGGTGCCGCCGGTACGAGCGATATTACCCGCCACCTGCCTCGCGTTGTACTGGCGCTTGCAGAATGCGCCGAGCCGGTCAGCGAGACCCGTCATGCCGCCCAGCCGGTCGAGCTGAACCAGCCTATGCCCGACGTGCTGGGACGTATCGAGGACATGGGCGAAGTCCCTGTCGATCCGGCCAGCGTGTCACTGGCAGAGGCGGAGTTCATTCTGTCGGCCGGGAATGGTGTCAAGGATTGGGAGGGCTACCACCACGCCGCCCAGATGCTCGGTGCGGCCAAGGGAGCATCACGCGTCGCCGTGGACGATGGGTTCATGGCCCGCGATCGTCAGGTAGGCGCATCGGGCACCTGGGTGTCCGCGCGCGTCTATGTGGCGGTGGGCATCTCGGGGGCCATACAGCATCTTCAGGGTATTCAGACCTGCGATAAGGTCGTCGCTATCAACCTGGACGAGCGGTGCGATATGGTCAAGCGCGCCGATCTTGCCGTCATCGGCGACGCCAGCGAAATTCTCGCCGCGCTGGTCGCACGTGTCGAGCGTTATCGAGAACAGCAGCAGGAGAATCGCGATGCCGCCTAACGTCAACACATTGAATAACGCTGGTCTCAGCGTTGCCGTTCTGGTGTCGGTGGGGCGTCATCCGCTGACCGCGCGGGCGCGGCGTGCTGACCATGATGCTCGTGCGGTGGAAATGGCGCTGTCCCTGGGTGATGCCAGCGTTCAACTCATGCATGCAGGCGATGGTGGTGAAGCCTGCGAGGACGCCATGCGTGGCTATCTGGGGATGGGCATCAGCAGGGTCAAACGCATTCAGCAGGACCCGGATGCCGACGTCGTTCCGGCCTTGGCCAACATACTGCGGTTCGCCGCGCCGCAACTGGTGCTGACGGGAACGCGCGCCGAGACGGGAGAGGGCTCGGGTCTGGTGCCCTATCTGCTGGCCGAGACACTCGGCTGGACGGTGGTCAGTGGCCTGGCGGAAATTGAAAGCATCGAGCAGGGTGTCGCCACGGTGCTGCAGGCCCTGCCACGGGGCAAACGCCGCCGCCTGAAGGTACGCTTACCGGCCATCGCCACGGTGGATAGCAGTGCCCCGGCCGCGCGCCAGAGCGCCTTCGGCCCGGCGCGACGCGGTGAGTTGGCGGATTGTGCCTGCGCCAGCGTGACCGATGAACTGCAAACCCAGTGGCGTGTGCAGCCCGCACGCAAGCGGCCCAAACGGCTAAAAATCGTCAAGTCAGCCTCGGCGCGTGACCGTTTCAAGGCAGCGGCGGCCAAGGCCGACAGCGGCGGCGGGCAACTGTTGAACGATGTGACACCTGAACAAGGCGCCGAGGCGGTTTTTACGCTACTCAAGGAGGAAGGCGTGCTGCGTTGAGGTTTCTTTATCTCACAGCATTCAATCGCCTTTTAAGCTCGCCCTCCGCGGCGGGCTTTTTAATGGCGTTACTGGCTATTTGCCAATCAATCCCGGATACAGCTGAAGGCGCTGCCTTTCCAGGTGCAAGCCGCGCCAGGCGTGCAGCACCAGCACCGTGATCACGACCGCCCCTCCCATGAGCGTCGATACACCAGGCGTCTCGCCCAATAGCCACCAGACCCAGAGCGTGCCCAGTGCGGTTTCGACCAGATAGAACAGCGCCACCTCAGTCGACGGCAGGTAGCGGGTGGCGCTGTTGATCAGCACCGTTGCCAAGGGCATCTGTATCAGTCCCATTACTGCCAGTACGCCATAGCGCTCAGCGTCCAGGGTCAGCGGCGACGCCATGGGCAGGGCAATCGCCGCCGAGAGCAGCCCGCCACCGGCAATCACCGTCATGGGGTCAATCGCTGGATAGCGGCGCAGCAGCGTCAAGTTGCCACCGATGGCCGCCGCTGCCGCCAGGGCGTAGAGGTTGCCGGCCAGCATTCCCATGGCCCCTTTCCCCATGAACACCAGGCCCATGCCCAGCATGCAGACTGCAATAGCCACCAGGGTTCGCAGCGCGACGCTTTCGCCCAGGAAGATCCGCGAAAAAAGCGCGGCAAACAGCGGCGCGGTACTCAGGATCACCACCACGTTGGCCACGTTGGCGTTCATGACCGCCAGCACAAACAGACTGGATATCAGCCCCAGCAGCAGCGCCGAGGCCAGAGAGGAAAACGGGTGGCGGTTCAGCGTCGTCAGCCGTTTGGCTGACCAGCACAATACTCCCAGCACGCAGAACATCAATAAGCCGCGCCAGAACACGATGGTCCAGCCGTCGGTGCGCGCCAGGCGTATCAGCAATCCGTCGAAGCTGAGGCACACCACACCCAGCACTACCATGACGAGGCCGCGCTGATAACGACGTGTCTGCATTGTCCGACTCCTGGCTGTGAATAAAAAGATAACCGCCCACCGATCAGGTGGGCGGTTGGGGGATTCATGGCGGGCCAATGAACATGGACTCGCCAGATTTTCCCGTGTCTAGGAGGTGGTGTCGGCTGTCACCGTATGCGCCGCAGCGGCGCGATGGGGGCGGGGACGCACCACGCGATAGCCGACGGCGCCGGCAAGCAGCAGCATGCCGCCGCAGCCGACCGCCAGCAGGTAGCCGCCCTGCACCGCGCCGGATGAGAGCCCGAAGCGCTCGGCGTAGCCTGCCAGGGTGACCGCGTATTGTTGCCATAAAAATACCCCGATAGCGACCCCGGAGAGCATGGTGCATAGCGCGATCCAGCGGGTACCGGACACCCAGCCGCTCAGCGCTCGGGCATCGAACTCGTGCAGGAAGGCCCGATAGTCGGCCTCGGACGGGCTGACGCGGGTCAAGGCGGATGCCAGTGCGATGGCCGCCAGCGCCATCAGCGTGCTCAGCAGTACCGGGTGCAGGTATACCGGCAGGCTGACCCACTCGGCCTGTACTATCAGCGACAGGATCAGGTTGCCGACAAAACCGACCGCCAGGCCCCAGCTGGCGCCCGCAGCGGTAATCCGCTGACTCCAGATGCTCATCAGAGCCACCGGCCCCCAGGAGGAGGCAAACAACGTGGCGGCAAACCAGACCACCGCCATGACCGCCGGCGGCTGGAAGAGTGCCAGCAGCAGCGCGATCAGTCCTGCTGCAAGCACGGCGATACGGCTCTTGCGCAGGGCCGATTTTTCGTCCAGCGACGCGGGCAGAATATCGTTGGACAGGCTAAAGCCGATGATCGACAGGAACGTCGAGCAGGATGACAGCCCGGCCGCGAATACTCCCGTCAGAATGACCACTCCCAGCCAGGCGGGCAGGATATTGAGCGCCACCCAGACCATGGAACGTTCGGGGTCGAGGGTTGGGTCGTAGAGATTGATTGCCGCACCGGTCATCATCATCAGCGCATAGAAGACACCGAGCGCCACCGCCGTCAGCATGGCCGAGCGCATCACCACGTGCTCGTTACGCGCCATCAGGTAGCGGCTCGACTGCCAGGGGCTGGCCGCCAGCACCGCCGCCCAGACAAGGCCCAGGGTCAATCCCCAGACAAGCGCTTCGCCGGGGGAGGAGAAGCTGGCGTTAGGTCCTTCGATCACCCCATGCCATAGGGCAATGCCGGGCTTGTCGGTCTGGGTCAGCAGGCCTTCAACCACGCCGCTCCAGCCGCCCAGGTCCTGGATCACGTAGAGCGACCCGCCCACTGCAGCCAGCGAGAAGATCACGAACATGATGGTATCGGTGAGCATCACGCCGGGCGAGCCCGAATACAGAATAAAGCCGGTATAGGTCGCCCATACCAGCACCAGGCCCACCCAATAGGGCATGCCGGTCAGCTCGGCGAACATGATGCCCGCGCCCTGCATGACACCCAGCAGGTACGCCCCCAGGCCGATGACCGTGGTGAGCCCGGCAATGACTTGTACGCGCCGCGAGGCAAAGCGCTTGCCAAAAAACTCCGGCACGGTCTTGGCACCGCTGCGGCGCAGGTAACGGCCGAACACCAAGGCGCCCAGCAGGCAGCCTGAGGTGCTCACCGCCGCAAAAATCAGCATGACGAACGGATAACCCTGGTAGGCAAAGCCCGTTTCGCCGAGAAAGGCGCTGGTGCTCAAGTAGCTGGCCACCAGCGTACCCAGGATAAAAAAGGTGGGCGCATTGCGGCCGGCGACCAGGTAGTCATCCAGTCCCTTGACGCGCCGCCCGGCCAGATGCCCGATGACAAAATAGCCGACCAGGCTCAACAGAATTGCGATGGTATAAATCATGAGCATAACCATGGGGTTGTTAACATTGTGACGTCATGGTGCAGCGCTTTGTCGGCGCGCTCATTGTTGCCAGCGGCACCCAATGCAGCAATTACGACACGAAAAAAGGGCGCCATGATAATGGCGCCCCGATAACAGCGCTGTGCTGATCAGCGGGCGGGGGTGGGCACGGCGTTGAGCTCGCGCCACTCCTTGTGAAGCCCCATGTAAAGGCTGAAACACATTGCCAGCAGCACCAGCGTGAAGGGCAGGCCGGTGGCGACGGCGCCAGCCTGCAGCGCGCTCAGCGCGGTGTTGCCGCCGCCGTATAGCAGCACGCCGGCGATTACGCCTTCAAGCGTGGCCCAGAATACCCGCTGGCCCTTGGGCGCATCGGTCTTGCCGCCCGCGGTAATGTTGTCGATCACCAGTGAGCCGGAGTCCGACGAGGTAATGAAGAACACCAGCACCAGAATGATCGCCAGCGTCGAGGTGATGCTGGTCAGGGGCAACTGCTCCAGCATGTGGAACATGGCAAGCGAGACGTCGCCAATGCCGTTAGCCAGCTCGCCCACGCCGTTTGCAGCCTGGAAAAGTGCCGTGCCGCCAAAGGCGCTCATCCATACCAGGGTGACCACTGTGGGCACCAGCAGCACCGCGATCAGGAACTCGCGCACTGTGCGTCCCCGGGAAACCCGGGCGATGAACATGCCGACGAAAGGAGACCAGGAAATCCACCAAGCCCAATAGAAGACGGTCCAGCCGTGGTACCAGGTATCGTCCTCGCGGCCAATCCAGTTCGACAGCGGCAGCAAGTGGCCCACGTAGTCCAGCGCCGTGGTGCCAATCCCCGTCAGAATCATCAGGGTCGGCCCCGCTACCACCACAAACAGCAGCAGCACCGCCGCGATGACCATGTTGATATTCGAAAACAACTTAACGCCACCGTCGATACCCCGCCATACCGAGATCAGCGCAATTACCGTGACTGCGACGATAATTGCCAGCTGGGTACCGATGGTGTTGGGAGTGTCGAACAGGTAGGCAAGCCCACCAGCGGCCTGGGTGGCGCCAAACCCCAGCGAGGTGGCCAGGCCGAAGATGGTAGCCAGCACGGCAAAGATGTCGATGATATGGCCCGCCCAGCCCCGCGTCCGCTCGCCCAGTATCGGGTAGAAGGCGGAACGCAGCGTCAGCGGCATGCCCTTGTTATAAGCGAAGAAGGCCAGTGACAGGGCGACCACGCCGTAGATTGCCCAGGGGTGCAGACCCCAGTGGAACATGGTCGCGCCCATGGCGGCGCTGGCACCCTCCGGGGTCCCCGCCGGTGCATTCAGGGGGGTGCCGTACCAGTCGGTGTAGTAGGCCACCGGTTCGGCCACGCTCCAGAACATCAGGCCGATGCCCATGCCCGCCGCAAACAGCATGGCGAACCAGGAAGCGAGCGAGTATTCCGGCTTGGCGTCCTTGCCGCCCAGGCGAATCCGGCCAAGCGGCAGGCAGATCAGCACGAGGCAGAATACGACAAAGATATTGCCCGCGATCATGAACAGCCAGTCGAAGTGCTCGATCGACCAGTTCTTGGCAAGCCCCAGGTGACTGTTGGCAGCATCCGGGTAGATCAACGCATACAGAATGAAGGCCAGAATGGCCAGCGCCGACAGCGGGAAAACGGGATTGTGAAAATCCAGCCCCATTATTTGAGTGTTGTCCTGTCCGGGCGACAGGACCGGGTCGTCATTGTTGTTCATCAGGGTTCCTTGGTTGCTCTTGTTAGGCGTCGGGTATGAGCCAAGCATCGCCGACGCAACGAATTGTTGGCCCTGTTCAAGAACAATAGTGTCGCCAAAGCGACCTCTATCTATCCATTCTGACGGGGATGTCTTGAATAGATATGTGAATGCCTTTGTTGGGTAAGTCCCAGGGTGCGGAGGAGATAGGCTGACAAAGCGCAATTCACCCTATAGAGCAGAATAATAATCCACAGGAGCCAGCCATGAATGCAGCCAATCGCGGAGTCGTCTACAAAGGGCCGGGCGAGGTCGCCGTCGAATCCATTGCCTATCCTGAGCTTGCTCTAGGCAATCGCAAGTGTGAGCACGGCGTGATTCTCAAGGTCGTCACCACCAATATCTGCGGCAGCGACCAGCATATGGTACGCGGCCGTACCACTGCCCAGCCTGGCCTGGTACTTGGCCACGAGATCACCGGCATGGTGGTCGAGGCCGGTCGCGACGTTGAATTTATCAAGCCGGGCGACCTGGTCTCGGTGCCGTTCAATATTGCCTGTGGCCGCTGCCGCAACTGCAAGTCCGGCCAGACCGGGATCTGCCTCAACGTCAATCCATCGCGTCCTGGCGCCGCCTACGGCTACGTGGACATGGGCGGCTGGGTCGGCGGTCAGACCGAATACGTCATGGTCCCCTATGCCGACTTTAACCTGCTGAAATTCCCGGACGCCGATCAGGCCATGGAGAAGATCAAGGACCTGACCCTGCTTTCCGATATCTTCCCCACCGGCTTCCACGGCTGCGTGACCGCCGGTGTCGGTCCGGGCAGCACCGTCTATATCGCCGGTGCGGGGCCCGTCGGGTTGGCGGCGGCGGTGTCCGCCCAACTGCTGGGCGCGGCCTGTGTGATCGTCGGCGACATGATCGAAGAGCGCCTGGCCCAGGCCCGCAGCTTCGGCTGCGAGACCATCGACCTGACCCAGGACGGCGACATGGCCGACAAGATCGAGGTGATTCTCGGCGAGCGTGAGGTCGATGCCTTTGTCGACTGCGTCGGCTTCGAAGCGCACGCCTGTGGCTGCAACCATGGTAAAGAAGCGCCTGCCACGGTGCTCAACTCGGCGATGTCGCTGACCCGCGCGGGCGGCCAGATCGGCATTCCCGGCCTCTACGTGACCGAAGACCCCGGTTCGGAAGACGAGGCGGCCAAGCAGGGTGCCCTGAGCATGCGCTTCGGTCTCGGCTGGGCCAAGTCCCACAGTTTCCATACCGGTCAGTGTCCGGTAATGAAGTACCATCGCCCGCTGATGCAGGCTATTCTGTTTGGCAAGGTCAACATCGCCGATGCGGTCAATGTCCAGATGATCAACCTGGATCAGGCGCCCCAGGGCTATGCTGACTTTGACGGCGGTGCTGCCAAGAAATTCGTCATTGATCCCCATGGCAGCGTAGCCTGATAGCTGAGCAACCGCCTAGCAACGCCTGCCCCCGTCGAAGGGCAGGCTAGTGAGATCCTGGATGGCGCCCTGCGGGGTGCCGTCTTCGTTCCTCCGTTAAAAAAAGCCGTAGAGCTAATAATGAGTGACCAATGACCGTCCAGACCGTGACTCCAAAGCGTCCCTTCCGCGGCAAGCCCCGCGGCCGTGAGCTCGAGCCCCTCCGCCTTGAGGGGTTGCGCGACCTGCTGGGCGACGAGCGCCAGGACGACACGCTGCGCCGCCGCGACCTGCTGATCGAGCATCTTCACGTCATTCAGGATGCTCGGGGCCATCTGCTGCTGGCGGATCTGCGCGCCCTGGCGACCTACATGAACCTGCCCATGGCCGCCGTCTACGAGACGGCTACCTTCTACGCCCACTTCGACGTCATCCATGACGACCAGCAGGTGCCGCCCGCGGTGACCATCCGCGTCTGCGATTCCCTGTCCTGTCAGTTGGCCGGTGCCGAGGCGCTCAAGGCACAGCTGGAAGCCGACGTGGATGTCGATCAGGTGCGGGTGCTGCGGGCGCCCTGCATGGGCCGTTGCGACACCGCACCGGTGGCCGAGGTGGGGCACTATCATGTGCCGTTCGCCACCCAGGCGCGCGTCGCGTCGGTGATCGAGGAGGCTCACTTTCATCCGGCCCCCATCGACTGGCAACGACTCGACGACTATCGCCGCGAAGACGGTTTCGCCCTGCTGCAAGCCTGTCGCGAGGGCGAGGTCACGGTGGAGGCGCTGATGGACGCGATGCAGCAGGCCAATCTGCGCGGCCTGGGCGGCGCGGGGTTCCCGACCTTCAAGAAGTGGTACTTCGTGCGCCAGGAGGCCGGTCCCCGTTACTGCGCCATCAACGCCGACGAGGGTGAACCCGGCACCTTCAAGGACCGTTATTACCTGGAACGCTCGCCGCACCAGTTTCTGGAAGGGGCCCTGGTCAGCGCCTGGGCGGTCGACGCCGAGGCGCTGTATATCTACCTGCGCGATGAATACCCGGCCCTGCATGGTGTGCTGCGTGAGGCGATTGGCGAGCTCGAGGCGGCGGGCCTGGTGGCGCCTGGCTATATCGTGCTGCGCCGCGGCGCTGGGGCTTACATCTGCGGTGAAGAGTCGGCGATGATCGAGTCTCTGGAAGGCAAGCCGGGCAAGCCCCGCCACCGCCCGCCGTTTGTTGCCCAGCGCGGGCTCTTCGACCAGCCGACCCTGGTCAATAACGTCGAGACCGTTTACTGGATCCCCATGATCTGGCAACGCGGTGCGGAGGCCTTCGCAAGCCAGGGTCGCCATGGCCGGGTGGGGGTGCGCAGCTTCTCGGTCTCGGGCAGGGTCAAGCATCCCGGCGTGTATCTGGCACCGGCGGGGATCACCTTAAGCGAGCTGATTGACGAGTATTGCGGCGGCATGGCCGACGGCCATCGACTGGTGGCCTATCTACCCGGCGGCGCCTCGGGCGGCATTCTACCCGCGGCCAAGGCCGATATCCCCCTCGACTTCGACACCCTCCAGGAGCACGGCTGTTTCATCGGCTCCGCCGCGGTGATCGTGCTTTCCGACCAGGACGATCTGCGCGGGGCCGCGACCAATCTGCTGGCGTTCTTTGCCGACGAGTCCTGTGGTCAGTGCACGCCTTGCCGGGTGGGCACGGAAAAAATGCTCACCTTGCTCGAACGCAACGAGTGGGACGCCGGGCTGATGACGCAACTCTCCCAGGTGATGGTGGACGCCTCTATCTGCGGGCTTGGCCAGGCGGCGCCCAATCCGGTGCTTGGGCTGCTCAAGGATTTCCGCGGTGAACTTGCCGACCAGAACGTCATCGTCAAGGGATAAAGGAGGCCAGCATGAGCGAACAGAACGCCAACAACCGCTTTACCCTGACGCTGGACGGCGTTGAGGTCAGCGCATACTCCGGCGAAAGCCTCTGGCAGGTCGCCAAGCGCGCCGGCGAGACCATTCCCCACCTGTGTTTCAAGGACGCCAGCGGCTACCGCGCTGACGGTAACTGCCGCGCCTGCATGGTGGAAATCGAGGGCGAGCGGGCGCTGGCCGCCAGCTGTCTGCGCGAAGCAGCGCCCGGCATGGTGGTCAATAGCGCCAACTCCGAGCGCGCGCATACCGCCCGCAAGATGGTCATGGAAATGCTGGTGGTCGACCAGCCCGAGCGGGAAGCGAGCCCCGACCGTGCCAGCCACTTCTGGGACATGGCCGACCAGTTGGCCATCGATGCCACCGCGGTGCGCCGCAAGTTGCCCAGGCGCGACGAGCGCGAGGCGCCCACCGTGCACCATGTGGCGTCCCGGGCGGACAGCCTGGTGCAGGACAGCAGCCACTCCGCCATGCGCGTCAATCTTGACGCCTGCATCGAGTGCAACCTGTGCGTGCGCGCCTGCCGGGAGGTTCAGGTCAACGACGTCATCGGCCTGGCGAACCGCGGCGCGGCCTCGAAGATCGTCTTCGACTTCGACGACCCCATGGGGGATAGCACCTGCGTGGCCTGTGGCGAGTGCGTTCAGGCCTGCCCCACCGGCGCGCTGATGCCTGCCACCGTGGTCGATGAGGCAGGCCGCGGTGATTCTACCGCCGCCGACCACAAGGTCGATTCGGTGTGCCCCTATTGCGGAGTGGGCTGTCAGCTCACCTACCATATCAAGGACGACGAGATCCTGTATGTGGAGGGCCGCGAAGGCCCCTCCAACCAGAACCGATTATGTGTCAAAGGGCGCTTCGGCTACGACTATCCGCGCCATCCATCGCGGCTTGTTACCCCGCTGATTCGTCGCGAGGGCGTGGCCAAGGGCATCGACCCGGACTTCGACCCCGCCCAGCCCCTGACGCATTTCCGCGAGGCGAGCTGGGACGAAGCCCTGGAAATCGCCGCCGGCGGGCTTGTGGATCTTAAAACGGCCCATGGCCCTGACGCCCTGGCCGGTTTCGGCAGCGCCAAGTGCTCCAACGAAGAGGCGTGGCTGTTCCAGAAGCTGGTGCGTACCGGCTTTGGTTCCAACCACGTGGATCACTGTACCCGTTTGTGTCACGCAAGCTCAGTGGCGGCATTGATGGAATGCATCGGTTCAGGCTCGGTCACCGCCTCCTTCATGCAGGCCGAGCAGGCCAACGTGGTAATCCTTACCGGCTGCAACCCGGCGGTGAACCACCCGGTGGCGGCCACTTTCTTCAAGCAGGCCGCCAAGCGCGGCACCAAGATCGTGATCCTTGACCCTCGCGGTCAGTCACTGGATGCCTATGCCCACCTGAGCGTGCGCTTTTCGCCGGGGGCCGACGTGGCCCTGTTCAACGCCATGCTCAATGTGGTGATCAGCGAGGGGCTGTATGACGCGGCCTATATCGCCGAGCATACCGAAGGCTTCGAGGCGCTTAAAACGCACACTGTGGACATGACCCCGGAAGCGATGAGCGGGCTGTGTGGGGTCGAGCCCGAGACCATCCGCGAGGTTGCCAGGCTCTACGCCAACGCCGAGCGGGCGATGATCTTCTGGGGCATGGGCATTTCCCAACATACCCATGGTACCGACAACGCCCGCTGTCTGATTTCGCTGGCCCTGGCCTGTGGTCAGACCGGGCGCCCCGGCACCGGCCTGCACCCATTACGTGGGCAGAACAATGTTCAGGGCGCATCTGATGCGGGCCTGATTCCCATGGTGATGCCCGACTACCAGCCGGTCAGCGATGCCCAGGTTCGCGCCGCCTTCGAGGAGCTGTGGAATACCGAGCTCGACCCGGCGCCGGGCCTCACCGTGGTGGAAATCATGGACGCCATTGCCGCAGGCACCATTCGCGGCATGTATATCCAGGGCGAAAACCCGGCGATGTCCGACCCGGACCTCGACCACGCGCGGGCCGCCCTGGCCAAGCTGGAGCACCTGGTGGTGCAGGACCTCTTCGTCACCGAGACCGCCCAGTTTGCCGATGTCATCCTGCCGGCCTCCGCCTGGCCCGAGAAGGACGGTACCGTCACCAACACCAATCGTCAGGTCCAGATGGGGCGTGCGGCCCTGCCGCTGCCCGGCCAGGCCAAGCCGGACTGGTGGATCATCCAGGAAATCGCCAAGCGCTTCGGTCTGGGCTGGAATTACCAGCATCCAAAGGACGTCTTCGCCGAGATGAAACAGGGCATGGCCTCACTCGACCATATTTCCTGGGCGCGGCTGGAGCGCGAGCAGTCGGTGACCTACCCCTGCCCGGCGGAAGACGCGCCGGGGCACGACGTGGTCTTCAGCGATGCGTTTCCCACCGCCAGCGGTCGGGCGACATTTGCACCCACGCGCCCACTGCCCCCGGATGAGCCGGTGGACAACGACTACCCGACAGTATTGACCACCGGGCGTCAGTTGGAGCACTGGCATACCGGTTCCATGACCCGGCGTGCCAAGGTGCTCGACGACCTGGAGCCGGAAGCCGTGGCCAGCCTGGCGCCCGCTGAGTTTATCCGACTGGGTATTGCCCCGGGCGATGATTTGACCATCGCCACCCGGCGAGGATCCATCACCCTCAAGGCGAGAACCGACCCGGGCATGCCCGAGGGCATGGTCTTCGTGCCCTTCTGTTATGGCGAAGCGGCGGCAAACCTACTCACCAATCCGGCGCTGGACCCGTTTGGGAAAATTCCCGAATTCAAGTATGCCGCCTGCCGGTTGAGCCGCTCGGAAATGCCGACCCCGGAAGAGGTGGGCGTTTAGAGGAAGGAACCCTGCGATTGCCAAGGAAGGCAGTGCGGAGAGTCGACGAACAGACAACGGAGTTGCATTGTTTACGGCGGTCGACGTGACAGAGTGGACAGCCACACACACGCAACGGGCCCGCATTGGCGGGCCCGTTGCGTTACCGGCATTTGGCGGTGCTGCTTAGCCTTGCGCCAGCTTCAGTGAGGGGGCGTCATGCTCCAGATTCTCGAGCATGCGCTTGGCGTACCAGTCGACAAAGTCGATAACGCCAAATTCGTAAGTCTCGGAGTAGGGGCCGGGCTGGTAGGCTTTGGAGTTGATGCCGCGCTGGTTCTCCTCGGCGAGTTGACGATCCTGGTCGTTGGTGGCATCCCACACGCGGCGAAGCTCTTCAGGATCGTAGTCCACACCCTCTTCGGCGTCCTTGTGCACCAGCCATTTGGTGGTCACCATGGTCTGCTGCGGGCCAAGCGGCAACACGCGGAACACGACGGCGTGGTCGCCCATGAAGTGGTTCCATGAGTTGGGCAGGTGCAGAATGCGCAGGGATCCCATGTCGGGGCTTTTCAGGCGGCCCATCAGCTTCTTGCAGCCGGGCTGGCCGTCCATGGTCATCGACACGATGCCATCCAGCAGCGGCGTGCGGGTCAGGCGGTTCTGCTGGCCAACGCGCGTCAGTTGGTAGGGCACCTGCTCCTTATCCCAGTCGGCCTGTTTGCGTGCCACCAGCGCCTTGTAGGCCGGCGTGGCGCGGGGGTCGTCGGTGTCATCAAATTCCTGCAAAGAGTTCAGCAGCTCAGGGTGAGCCCCGTTGCAGTGATAGCACTCGCGGTTGTTTTCAATCACCAGCTTCCAGTTGGCTTGCTCGACGATGCTGGACTCCGTGGCGACCTTGACGTTGTCCATCTGGTACGGCTCCAGGTAATGCTCAAGCGTTTCCAGAAACTCGTCAATGGCGGGCGGTTCCTCGTTTAAGTTGATAAAGATGAAGCCTCCCGCCGTGCGGGCATGGACCGGCTTGAGGCCAAACTGATCAAGGTTGAAGTCGCTACCCATATCGCTGCCGGCGAAGAGCAAGCGTCCATCAAGCTCGTAGGTCCACTGGTGGTAGGGGCAAACCAGTTTTGCCACCTTGCCCTTGTCCTTTGTGCAGAGCCGCGAACCGCGGTGGCGGCAGACATTGTGGAACGCATGAATCGTTCCCTCACTGCCGCGCACGATGACGATCGGGTTATCACCGATGTCCAGCGTCATGAAGTTACCCTTGGTCGGTATCTCGCATGTCATGCCGGCGAACAGCCACTCTTTCTCGAAAATTTCCTGCATATCAAGCGCGAACAGGCGGGCATCGTTATAAAAAGGCTGCGGTAGCGAAAAGGTGCGCTCTCTTGTCTGCAGCATCTCGGCCGTTGACTCACGAGCCGCGGCAAGTGGGTCGTCCATCATAGTTAAAACACGTTGTTCCATACCAGTATCCTCGTAAACCACTGCTTCCCCCTCGAGGGCTGCGAGTCGGCCGTTAGTCAAGATTGCTCAATCTTGTTGTTCTGTCGCGTAACCTGGCGCTTTGTTAATACCCGACCTGCATCGAGTGACAGATTGTGTGGCAGGCACCTCCCTGCCAGTTATCCAGCCGCGACATCAGGTGATGTAGTGACGACTAAAAAGGTGGTTTGCAGACGATAAAGAGTGTCACGAGGTAAGCGCGCGTCGCTGTCAGGTAAGTCGGTTAGCAGGCGCGTCCCCAAAATGCAGCTCAACGGTACTGGCTGCATGAAGAATGCGGTCCGGTGATGCATAGCGATGAAGGCTGGTCAGGCAGAGGCGACAATGACAACTAACTACTTCAACCCGGTCACGACCCAAACCTGGACCAACGGTCGGCATCAGGTACGTTGCGTGAAGGTGATCCAGGAAACCCAGGATGTACGCACGTTCTGCTTTATGGCCGAACAGCCTGTGCTGTTCTTCTTCAAGCCGGGGCAGTTCGTGACGCTGGAGCTCGAGATCGACAATGAGTCGGTCATGCGCTCTTATACGATCTCCAGCTCGCCGTCCATTCCTTACAGCTTTTCGATCACCGTCAAGCAGATTCCGGGGGGCAAGGTATCCAATTGGCTGCATGCCAATTTAAAGGTCGGCGACGAACTGGTCGTGCATGGGCCGGTCGGCGATTTCAACTCGATCGATTATCCCGCCGAGAAAGTGCTGTTTCTTTCGGGCGGCGTCGGCATTACCCCGTTGATGTCGATGACGCGCTGGCTGTTCGACACCAATGCCAGCGTCGATGTTGAATTTGTGCATAGCGCCCGGGCCCCCCGCGATGTGATTTACCATCGCGAGCTGGTGCATATGTTTTCGCGCATCCCTGAGTTCAAGCTGCATATCATTTGCGAGAGCAAAGAGGATATCGGCGAAGCCTGGGCGGGCTACCGTGGCTATCTCACCCAGCCGCTGTTCGAGCTGATGGTGCCGGACTTCATGGAAAGGGAGATCTTTTGTTGCGGCCCTCCCCCCTACATGAATGCCATCAAGAACATTCTTCGTGCCAACAACTTTGACATGAATCACTACCACGAGGAGTTGTTTGGCGCCACGCCACTTGATGTCCGTGAGGATGTGCGCGAGCTGGCCGAGCAGGCAGAGGTCGAAGCCGAGAATGTCGACACCAGTGACTTGCACAGCATCGAATTCGCGTCTTCAGGCAAAAGTGTCCGCATCCAGCCCGAAGAGACGGTTCACTCGGCAGCAGCCAAGCTTGGGCTGCATATTCCCAAAGCCTGTGGCATGGGGATTTGCGGCACTTGTCGAGTCGCACTCAAGTCGGGCGAAGTGGAAATGGAGCATAACGGAGGGATTACCGAAGAGGACATTGAAGATGGCTACATCCTGTCTTGCTGCAGTCGTCCGAAGGGCAATTTAATCGTGGATTTTTAGTGGCACATGATAGGTGTATTCGCTGATGACGACGCTGTTGAATAAGCCGCTGGCCATTGGGTTTGTGCTCTTGCACCGCTTTACGCTCTTTCCTTTTGCCGCCTTCGTCGACTGCCTGCGCCTGGCCGCCGACGAAGGTGACCGGAGTCGCCAGCTACGTTGCCACTGGAACTTCATGACCAGCGGTGGACAGGCAGCACTCTCCAGTTGTGGCGCGACGATCTCGCCCTGTGAGACGTTTCGCGATCCCGGTGAGTTTGACTACATCGTGGTTATTGGTGGCGTCCAGGAGGAACAGGACGCCACGGATAGCGTTGCTCTCGCCTACCTTCGCCAGGCGGCCAGCGTGGGGGTGCCATTGATAGGCGTGTGTACTGGCGTATTCGCCCTGATTCAAGCCGGCTTAATGACGGGGCGTCGCTGTTGTATCAGTTGGTATCACCATCGCGACATGCATCATCGTTTTCCTGATACGGAACCTGTTGCGGATCGTCTGTTCATCGACGATGGCGACAGGATTACCTGTGCAGGGGGAGCCGCAGCGGCGGATCTGGCGGGCTACCTGGTGGAAAAACATCTGGGTAAGGCGTGGGCGATGAAAAGCCTGAACATCATGCTGCTTGATGAAGCCCGCAAAGGCGCCCACCCCCAACCGCAACCCGTCGTATTCGGCAAGGTTGACGACCGACTGGTACGCCGCGCCATCGCTGTGCTTGAACAGCACCTCGGAGAAATCATCTCGATGGATGAGCTGGCCGGGCGGGTGGGCACCTCCCGTCGCAACCTGGAGCGTCGCTTCAGTGACGTTCTGGGCGTTGGCCCCCAGAAATTTGCACGGGATTTGCGCCTTCGGTACGGCGCCTGGTTGCTGCATTACACCGGCAAAAGTATCACCGAGATAGGTGAGCGCTGCGGCTTCGCCGATACGGCCCATTTCTCACGTCATTTCCGTAGTGCCTTCAGCATGACGCCGTCGGAAATGCGCAAACGTGCTAGCTCGCCTGGCAATGATCAGGTTGATCCTTTCTTTCTTCATATTGATAGCCGTCTGGCGGTCTGAGATGGCTTTTTCAGGCTTTCTGGGAAGCCCTCCAAAACCGTCTTTCGAACAATGGGTCGGTGTTTCCCGTTCCAGGCGTTCATGAAATATGTCGCATTTGTTCAATTTATTTCAGCGGGCTTTGCGTATTAATAGTAGACAGCGAAAGCACTGGCATACCCGGGACGGGGAGCCATGGGGACCCCGGCTCAACCGGCCGTAAATTCAGCAACCAGATCGTCCATGTCGCAGCTGCCGATAACAACAGGAGACTTTTATGAACCCTTCCACACTTGCCAACTTCGATTCCCAGATTTCGGCGGCCATCGCTGATGAGGTAGCGCGTCAGGAAGCGCATATCGAACTGATTGCCTCCGAGAACTATGCCAGCCGGGCGGTGATCGAGGCGCAGGGCACGGTGCTCACCAATAAATATGCCGAGGGCTACCCGGGTAAGCGCTACTACGGTGGCTGCGAACATGTGGATGTGGTCGAACAGCTGGCGATCAGTCGTGCCTGCGATCTGTTTGGTGCTGAGTATGCCAATGTTCAGCCACACTCCGGTGCCCAGGCCAATGCCGCGGTTTTCATGGCGCTCATCAAGCCCGGCGATACGGTGTTGGGCATGAGCCTGGCCCATGGGGGGCACTTGACCCACGGTGCCGCCCCCAATTTTTCCGGCAAGCATTACCATGCCGTGCAGTACGGTCTGATTCCGGAAACTGGCGAAATCGACTATGCCGAAGTTGAGCGCCTGGCACGTGAGCACCAACCGAAGATGATCATTGCCGGCTTCTCGGCGTATTCGCGGGTCGTCGACTGGCGTCGTTTCCGCACCATTGCCGACGAAGTCGGTGCCTGGCTGATGGTCGACATGGCCCATGTCGCTGGCCTGGTGGCTGCCGGTCATTACCCGAGCCCGGTTCCCTACGCTCATGTCGTCACGACGACCACGCATAAGACCTTGCGCGGCCCAAGGGGCGGGCTGATTCTTTCCGATCACGGCGACGCCGCACTGTATAAAAAGCTCAATGGTGCCGTCTTCCCGGGCCAGCAGGGTGGCCCGTTAATGCATGTGATCGCCGCTAAAGCGGTCGCCTTCAAAGAGGCGATGAGCCAGGACTTTGTGCAATACCAGCAGCGTGTGATCGGAAACGCCCGTGCCATGGCGAATGTGTTCATGGAGCGCGGCTTTGATGTGATCTCCGGCGGTACCGATGATCACCTCTTCCTGTTGTCGCTGATCAAGCAGGGCGTCACCGGCAAAGACGCGGATGCGGCCCTGGGCCGGGCGCATATCACCGTCAATAAGAACGCCGTGCCCAACGACCCGGAAAGCCCCTTCGTCACCTCGGGGCTGCGTATCGGCACACCCGCCGCGACATCGCGTGGTTTCGATGAAGCGGAGTGTGCGGAACTGGCCGGCTGGATCTGCGACATTCTCGATGTGCTGGCCGAGCGCGGCAACACAGACGCCGTGGAAAGCGAAGTGCGTGACAAGGTCGCCGCGTTGTGCGAGCGCCACCCGGTTTATGGCGAGAGCCGCGAACCCCAAGTAGCGGCCGAGACGGCGCTGTAACGCCATTACGAATCAGGAGACAACCATGCAACGTTATTCAGGATTCGGGCTGGCCAAGCACGCGCTGAGCCATCATGAAAACTGGGAGCGCCAGTGGCGTAACCCCACCCCCAAAAAGCAGTACGACGTGGTGATTGTCGGCGGTGGCGGCCACGGCCTGGCCACGGCCTACTACCTTGCCAAGGAGCACGGGATTACCAATGTCGCCGTGGTCGAGAAAGGTTGGCTGGGTGGCGGTAATACCGCGCGTAACACCACCATCGTGCGTTCCAATTATTTGTGGGATGAGTCGGCGGCGCTCTACGAGCACTCCATGAAACTGTGGGAAGGGCTATCCCAGGATCTCAACTACAACGTGATGTTCTCCCAGCGTGGGGTGATGAACCTGGCCCACACGCTCCAGGACATGCGCGATGTACAGCGCCGGGTCAACGCCAACCGCCTGAACGGTATCGATAGCGAGGTGCTCACGCCGGAGCAGATCCAGGCCATCGTGCCGGTGATGGACTGCTCGAAAAACGCCCGTTACCCCATCCTGGGCGCCTCATGGCAGCCGAGGGCCGGCGTGGCACGCCATGACGCGGTGGCCTGGGGCTTTGCCCGGGCGGCGGATGCGCTGGGCGTGGATATTCTGCAGAACACCGAGGTAACCGGCTTCAAGATTCGCGATGGCCGTATCTATGGCGTGCATACCAATCGCGGTGATATCGAAGCGAAAACCGTGGGCTGCGTGGCCGCGGGCAATTCGGGCGTACTCGCCAAGATGGCAGGCTTCAGGCTGCCGCTGGAATCTCACCCCTTGCAGGCCCTGGTGTCTGAACCGCTCAAGCCGGTGCTGGACACGGTGGTGATGTCCAACCATGTGCATGGTTATATCAGCCAGACCGACAAGGGCGACCTGGTCATTGGTGCGGGCATCGACGGCTACAACGGTTACGGTCAGCGTGGTAGCTACCCAACCGTCGAGCACACGTTACAGGCGGTGATCGAGATGTTCCCCATCTTTTCGCGGGTGCGCATGAACCGCCAATGGGGCGGCATTGTGGATACCTGCCCGGATGCGTGCCCGATTCTGTCCGCCACACCGGTCAAGGGGCTTTACTTCAACTGTGGCTGGGGCACCGGCGGCTTCAAGGCCACGCCGGGATCAGGCCATGTATTCGCCTGGACGTTGGCGAAAAACCAGGCGCATCCCATTGCGGCGCCGTTCTCTATCAATCGCTTCCACACCGGTGCGCTGGTGGACGAGCACGGCGCCGCCGGCGTGGCCCACTAATCGGAGTCAGTACCATGTTGCATATTTACTGCCCCTATTGCGAAGAGCTCCGCGAAGAAGAGGAGTTTCATCCCAAGGGCCAAGCCCACATCACACGGCCTGCAGACCCCGACGCCTGCAGCGATGAAGAGTGGGGCGACTATCTGTTTTTCCGTGATAACCCGCGCGGCATCCACCATGAAATGTGGGTGCACGCCATCGGCTGTCGCAAGTTCTTCAATGTCACCCGTAATACGGTGACCTACGAGATTCTTGAGACTTACCCCATGGGCGAACAGCCACACTTTACGGCGGAGTACCCCGAGGGCAAGCCCGCTGATCAGCTCAATGACGCACAACAAGAGCCGTCGCGCCAGGAAGGAGTTCACGTATGAGCCAGTCGCTGAAACAGCCGAATCGTGTTCGCGAAGGGGGGCGAATTGATCGCGCCCAAACGTTGAGCTTTACCTTCAATGGCAAGCAATACCAGGGCCATGCAGGTGATACCCTGGCCTCGGCGCTGCTCGCCAACGGGGTGAACATCGTCAACCGCAGCTTCAAGTATTCACGGCCCCGGGGGATCGTCGCAGCGGGGGCTGAAGAGCCCAATGCACTGGTGCAGTTAGGCAGCACTGAAGCCGCCCAGGTGCCCAACGTGCGTGCCACGCAACAAGCCCTTTTCGATGGCCTGGTGGCGCGCAGTACCAACGGTTGGCCGAACGTCCAGCGGGATGTCATGAGCCTGGTCGGCAAGCTTGGCGGGCAGTTTATGCCGCCGGGGTTCTACTACAAGACGTTCATGGCCCCCGCCTCCATGTGGATGACTTACGAGAAGGTCATCCGGAAAGGCGCGGGGCTTGGTCGCAGCCCGATGGAGCGCGATCCGGATCATTACGATCACCTCAACCAGCATTGCGATCTGCTGGTCGTGGGTGCCGGTCCGGCAGGGTTGTCCGCGGCGCTGACGGCGGCGCGAAGCGGTGCCCGAGTGATTCTGTGCGATGAACAGGAGGAAATGGGTGGTTCGCTGCTCGATAGCCGCGAACAGCTCGATGGCCAACCGGCCAATCACTGGGTCGAGGGCGTTGTGAACGAGCTTGCCCAGATGGCAAACGTCACCCTGCTGCCGCGTACCACGGCGAATGGTTACCACGACCATCACTTTGTCACGCTGCATGAGCGGCGCACCGAGCACCTTGGCGAGACCGCGCCGCTCACCGATGGGCAGCGCCCGAGCCGTTCGCGCATGCATCGCGTGCGGGCCGGGCAAGTGCTGCTGGCGACAGGTGCCCATGAACGGCCTCTGGTGTATGGCAATAACGATGTGCCGGGCAACATAACCGCTGGCGCGGTGTCCACCTACATCCGCCGCTATGGCGTGGTGCCCGGCAACAAGCTGGTGCTTTCGACCACCAACGATTACGCCTACCGCGCGGCCCTGGACTGGCTCGATGCCGGCCGTGAAGTGGTCGCCATTGTCGATGCCCGCAAGGCCCCGGAAGGTGACCTGGTCGAGCAAGCCCGGGTGCGCGGTGTGCGCATTATCGAAGGCGCCGCGGTGCTGGAAGCGAAGGGCAGCGACCGGGTGACCGGCGCCCGCGTCGCCACCATCGATGCAGAAGCCTTCAAGGTGACCGGCGCCTCAGACACCTTGTCGTGCGACACCATCGCCAGCTCCGGCGGCTATAGCCCGGCGATTCACCTGGCGTCGCATACCGGGGCACGGCCGACCTGGAACGACGAGATTCTTGGTTTTGTGCCCAGCCTGGTCAAAGGCGTGCATGCGGCGGGCAGCGTGCGGGGCTTTCATCAGCTCGCGGATGGCCTGGCAAATGGCTGTTCCGCAGCGGTTGAGGCGCTATCGGCGCTGGGCTTTGCGGCAACGCCTGTCGAGCTGCCAAAGGTCAACACTTACCGGCAGGGTGCTGCCTGCGCTTTGTACCAGGTGCCCCATGAAAAGCCGACACTGCGCGGTCCCAAGCAGTTCGTGGATATGCAGAACGACGTGACGGCGGCAGCGATCGAGCTGGCGACACGCGAAGGGTTTGAATCCATCGAGCACGTCAAGCGCTATACCGCGATGGGCTTTGGCACCGACCAGGGCAAGCTTGGCAATATCAACGGGATGGCGATTGCGGCACGTTGCCTGGGTAAAACCATCCCGGAAGTGGGTACTACCGTGTTCCGGCCCAACTATACGCCGGTGACCTTTGGTGCCATTGTGGGCCGTCACTGCCGTGACCTCTTTGACCCCGAGCGCTATACCGCCATGCACCAGTGGCATGTCGAACAGGGCGCCGAGTTTGAAGAGGTGGGGCAATGGAAGCGCCCCTGGTACTTCCCGCGAACCGTCAATGGCAAAACGGAATCGATGCACGACGCCGTGGCCAGAGAGTGCCTGGCGGTCCGCCAGGGGGTCGGCATTCTGGATGCCTCGACGCTGGGCAAGATCGATATCCAGGGCCCGGATGCCCGCGAGTTCCTGGGGCGGGTTTACACCAACAAGTGGGCCAAGCTGGCGCCAGGGCGGGTCCGTTACGGCCTGATGTGCAAAGACGACGGCATGCTGATGGATGATGGTACCACCAGTTGCCTGGGCGAGAACCACTTCCTGATGACCACCACCACCGGCGGTGCAGCGGGTGTGATGGAGTGGCTGGAGCTGTGGCACCAGACCGAATGGCCAGACCTCCAGGTGTATTTCAATTCGGTGACTGACCACTGGGCGACGATCACAGTCACCGGCCCTGAGGCACGCAAGCTGCTTGCCGAGATCACTGATATCGACCTGGATCGCGAGACCTTCAAATTCATGGACTGGCGCGAAGGCACGGTGGCCGATGTTCCCGCCCGGGTCTTCCGTATCTCCTTCACGGGCGAGCTGTCCTTCGAGATCAATGTGCAAGCCAACTATGCGCTGCATGTCTGGAAGACGCTGTTCGCGCATGGCGAAAAATACGATCTGACCCCCTACGGTACCGAGACCATGCACGTGCTCCGGGCTGAGAAGGGACTGATCATTGCAGGGCAAGAGACGGATGGCTCGGTCACGCCGGAAGATCTCGGCATGCAGTGGGCGGTGGGCTACGACAAGCCTTTCCCGTGGATCGGCAAGCGAGCCCTGACCCGTTCGGATACGCGGCGCGTGGATCGCAAGCAGATGGTCGGGCTTATGCCCAAGGACCCCTCGGTGGTGCTGGAAGAGGGCGCACAGATCGTGTTTGACCCTGATCACGCCATCCCCATGCCGATGGTGGGCCATGTAACGTCCAGCTATTACAGCCCGATACTCGAAAGCGGCTTTGCACTGGCGGTGGTCAAAGGCGGGCATCAGCGGATGGGCGAGATCGTCTATTTGCCGATGGTCGATGGCAAGACCCATGCCGCCGAAATTGTCAGCCCCGTCTTTTACGACCCCAAGGGAGAGCGCCAGCATGTCTGAACATACGTCTGCAAACACGGCGACCGGTATCAATATGTACGATGTTCGTCCTACCACCGAGGTGCCGGCGGAATCCCCGTTGGCCTGGTCGTACCGCCGCACGGGGCGCCCCAATGTTTCACAGCGCAGCCGCGTGGTGATCCGTGAGCGTGCCATGTTAGGCCATGTGGTGCTGCGCGGCGGTGCCATTGTGCTTGATGAAGCGGTCCGGCAGGTGCTCGGCTTTGGCCTGCCGGCACGCCCCAATACCCTCAGCCAGGATCAAAGCGGCGAGCGCTCTGCCCAGTGGCTCTCGCCGGACGAGTGGCTGGTCATCGTCCCCGGTGGCGAAGAGTTTTCCCTGGAAGCCAACCTGCGCGAGATGCTGGGCGACGCCCACTATGCCATCGTCAACGTCAGCGGTGGTCAGACGCTGCTTGAGCTTGAAGGCGAGGCCGCCACTGAGCTTCTGATGAAGGCGACGCCTTACGATGTGCATCCGGCGGGATTCCCCGTTGGCAAGGGCGTCACCACGGTCTTTGCCAAAAGTAACCTGATCCTGCGGCGTCCTGCCGAGGACCGCTGGGAGCTGGTATTGCGCCGCAGCTTTGCCGATTACCTGTATCGCTGGCTGCTGGATGCGGGCGAAGAGTATGCCATCGGCGTCGATGACTGATGAGTGGAGGCCGACCAGTGTCGGCCTCCACTCTTTCTTCACTGGGGGGAGACCTGCTATGCAAGATAAAAATAACCGTTGGATATTGGCGGCTCAGTGTACGAGTAGGCTTGGCACGGTCGATGTTGTCACACGATTTTTAAAAGAGCAGCGGTGTTACATCACCGAGCAGCAGTCGTTTGACGACCGACTCAGTGAGCGCTTTTTTATCCGCACGGAGTTCCGTCCCGAGGACGAGACGTTCGATGCCGACGCCTTTCAATCGGCGTTCGCCGAACGGGCAGCTGACTTCGAGATGAGCTTCGAGCTGACGGCACCCGAAACGCGTATACCGGTGGTCATCATGGTGTCCAAGGCGGATCATTGCCTCAACGACTTGCTCTACCGTTACCGCATAGGTCAGTTGCCCATCGATATCCGCGCGATTGTTTCCAATCACCCGGATTTGGCGCCCCTGGCTGAGTGGCATGATATTCCTTATCGCCATTTGCCGATTACCCCCCAAACCAAGCCAGAGCAGGAAGCGCAGGTCTGGGCAGAAATAGAAGCAGCCGGGGCTGAACTGGTCATTCTTGCCCGCTATATGCAGGTGCTCTCTAGCGGCATGTGCAAAAAGTTGACGGGTAAGGCGATCAATATTCATCACTCGCTTCTGCCAGGCTTCAAGGGGGCTCGACCTTATCATCAAGCCTACGAGAAGGGGGTCAAGCTGGTGGGGGCGACGGCTCATTATATTAACGATGACCTCGATGAAGGGCCTATCATTACCCAAGGGGTTGAGCCCGTCAGCCACACCGACTATCCGGAAGACCTGGTGGCCAAGGGGCGGGATGTCGAATGTCTGACACTCGCTCGAGCCGTTACCCTCCATGTGGAGCGACGTGTCTTCCTGCATGCCAATCGCACCGTGGTTTTTGACCGCTAGTCGTATAATGACAACACCGCTGGAAGGTAGATAAGCATGTCAATTAGTGTTTTCGATCTCTTCAAGATCGGCATCGGGCCATCGAGCTCGCATACTGTCGGCCCGATGCGGGCCGCGTTTGACTTCATCGGTGAGCTTGAAGCAAGTCAGCTGCTGAATGACGTCACCCGTGTTGAGGTGCACCTCTTCGGCTCTCTCTCTGCCACAGGCGTTGGTCACGGAACGGATCATGCCGTCATCATGGGCCTGATGGGGAAAAGGCCTGACGAAATCGACCCGGATGTTATTGGCCCCTCGATCAGCGCGTTAAAGGCCGCTGAGGTGCTGCTCCTGAACAGCCAGTACAGCGTGCCCTTTCAGTGGCAGCGAGACATGCAGCTGTTCGAGGAAAGCCTGCCGCATCATCCCAACGCCATGCGGCTGATCGCCCATGGACAAAAAGGTGAGCTGTACCGCAATACCTATTACTCGGTCGGCGGTGGCTTTGTGGTGGATCAGGCCCAGGCAGAGCAGGGCCAGTTGGACAGCGATACCACGACGCTTCCCTATGACTTCCACTCCGCCGCCGACTTGTTGAATATGTGCCAGGAGAGCGGCTTGCGGATCAGTGAGTTGATGCTCGAGAACGAGCGTGCCTGGCGCAGCGAAGCCGAGATACGCAAGGGGCTTTGCGATATCTGGGAGGCGATGAAAGCCTGTGTGAACAAAGGACTTGAGGCTGAAGGCCTGTTGCCCGGCGGGCTGAATGTTCGTCGGCGCGCGCGCTTACTGCATCAAAGGCTGCAGGCGGTGGATGAAAATCCGTCCGTGATCACCACGACGATGTCGGCGATGGACTGGGTCAACCTCTATGCGCTGGCGGTCAATGAAGAAAATGCCGCGGGAGGCCGCATGGTGACGGCGCCTACCAATGGCGCCGCTGGCATTATCCCCGCGGTATTGCACTACTACATGCACTTTCGCGAAGGGGCCAGCGAGCGGGATGTTGTCGACTTCCTGCTAGCGGCAGGTGCCGTGGGCATTCTGTGCAAGAAAAACGCCTCTATCTCGGGTGCCGAAGTGGGCTGCCAGGGAGAAGTTGGCTCTGCGTGCGCGATGGCGGCCGCTGGCCTTGCGGAATTGATGGGCGGCAGTGTGGCGCAGGTCGAAAACGCCGCTGAAATCGGCCTGGAGCATAACCTGGGGCTGACCTGTGACCCTGTCGGTGGCTTGGTGCAGGTCCCCTGTATCGAGCGCAACGCCATCGCGTCAATAAAAGCCATTAACGCCGCACAGATGGCACTTCGAGGTGATGGTGAGCACTTTATTTCGCTGGATAAGGTGATCCGCACCATGCGCGATACCGGCGCTGATATGCAGGATAAATATAAGGAAACCTCGAAAGGCGGGTTGGCGGTTAATACGATCGAGTGTTGATGAGGGGCCCGCCCAAGTTTGCAGGCGGTGAGAGGTGGCTTAACAATGTTACCTTACGTATGGATTCCCTAACGTGAGAAAAAGAAAAACATGATTTTATAAACGTGTTCATTCGGCCATGCTGTGGCAATGCCTCACAGCGATGGAACTGGACACCATGTTTGGACTAACAAGCACAACCACCTCTCAGGCTTCAGCGGATGCTGCTGGAGATCACGCGCCTGATGGCGTGCTGAATCAACATTATTGGATGCCGTTTAGCTCCAATCGAGATTTTCGTGCCAACCCGCGTATCATCACCGGAGCGGAAGGGCGTTACTACATTGATGACCAGGGCCGTAAGCTTTTCGATTCGCTTTCCGGCCTCTGGACCTGTGGGGCAGGCCACAACCGCGAAGAAATCCAGAAAGCCGTGGCGGCGCAGCTCGGCACTCTCGATTTTGCCCCCGGCTTCCAGATTGGCCATCCGCTGGCCTTCAAGCTAGCGGAAAAGGTGGCCAGCCTGACGCCTGCCGGGCTTGACCATGTGTTTTTCACCAACTCGGGCTCCGAGGCGGCCGATACCTCGGTCAAAATGGCCAAGGCCTACTGGCGCCTGAAGGGAAAGCCCGAAAAGACCCGCATGATCGGCCGCGCCAAGGGTTATCACGGGGTGAACATCGGCGGCACCAGCCTCGGCGGCATCGGCCCCAATCGTAAGCATTACGGCCCGCTGATGGACGTGACGCACCTGCCGCATACGCTCCAGGCGGGTCATGCCTTCACGAAAGGCCAGGCGGACTCAGGCGCTGAGCTTGCCGATGCGCTGCTCGACCAGATCGCGCTCCACGACGCCTCGACGATCGCGGCCGTTATCGTTGAACCGATGTCCGGCTCGGCGGGGGTGATCGTGCCGCCAAAAGGCTATCTGGATCGGCTGCGCGAGATCTGCACCGCCCACGATATTCTGCTGATTTTTGACGAGGTGATCACTGCCTTCGGGCGCAGCGGCGCGACCACCGGTGCCGAAGCCTTTGGCGTGACGCCGGATATCATGAACGTCGCCAAGCAGATCACCAACGGCGCCATTCCCATGGGCGCGGTAATTGCGTCCAGCGAGATTTTCGACACCTTCATGCACGCGGGCGGCCCGCAGCACGCCGTCGAGTTTCCCCATGGCTATACCTACAGCGCCCACCCGGTGGCCTGCGCCGCGGGGCTTGCTGCGCTTGACATGATGGAGCGCGACAACTTCCCCGCTCAGGTCAATGCCATTGCACCTACCTTTGAGCAGAAGCTGCACGCGCTGAAAGGCCGTCACCATATTGTCGATATTCGCAACTACGGCCTGGCCGGGGCGATTCAGTTGGCCCCCCGGGATGGCGATCCCACGATCCGCCCCCGCGATGCGCACATGGCGCTTTGGGAGGCAGGTTTCTATGTGCGCTACGGCGGTGACACGCTGCAGTTTGGCCCTCCGTTTGGTACCACCGAGGCCGAGCTGGAACGACTGTTCGACGCGGTGGCGACCACCCTGGATTCGCTGGCATAACCTATTTCGGAGCTTAAAAAATGAGTGTTGTTTCCCACCTGATTAACGGCGAGCTGGTTGAAAGTCAGCGCACGCTGGACGTGACCAACCCATCCACAGGCAAGGTGATCCGCCAGGTGGCAGACGCAAGCGCTGCCGACGTCGAGCAAGCAATAGCTGCCGCCCAGGCCGCGTTCCCTGCCTGGCGAGATACGCCGCCCAACAAGCGCGCCCAGGTCATGTACCGCTTCAAGCAGCTGCTCGAAGATAACGCCGACCGCCTGGTACAGCTGGTCAGTGAAGAGCATGGCAAGACCCCGGAAGACGCCATGGGCGAGCTCAAGCGCGGCATCGAGAACGTCGAGTACGCCTGCGGGGTGCCGGAACTTTTGAAAGGCGAGTACTCCCATAACGTAGGGCCGGGCATTGATGCCTGGTCCAACTTCCAGCCGTTGGGCGTGGTGGCGGGGATTACTCCGTTCAACTTCCCGGCCATGGTGCCGCTGTGGATGTACCCCATGGCCATCGCCTGCGGTAATACCTTCATCCTCAAACCCTCTGAGAAAGACCCTTCGGCATCTCATGCCGTGGCAGAGTTGCTGTTAGAGGCGGGGTTGCCAAAAGGCGTGATGAATGTGGTGCACGGTGGTCGCGAAGCGGTGGAAACGCTGCTGGATGCCAAGGCTGTTAAAGCGATTTCGTTTGTTGGCTCGACCCCGATTGCCGAGACGATCTATAGCCGAGGTTCCGCCGCCGGCAAGCGCGTTCAGGCTCTGGGTGGAGCAAAAAACCACGCCGTGGTGCTGCCGGATGCCGATCTGGAGAACGCCGCCAATACGCTGATGGGCGCCGCCTACGGCAGTTGCGGCGAGCGCTGCATGGCGATCTCTGTCGCCGTATGCGTGGGCGATGAGACCGCCAATCGGCTGGTGGAAACCATGCTGCCCAAAATCGCCCATCTGAAAGTCGGCCCTGGCACCGAGACAGGCCTGGATATGGGCCCACTGGTGACGGCAGAGCATCGCGATAAAGTGCTGAGTTTCATCGAAGACGGTGTCAATGCCGGGGCAACGCTGGTTGCCGATGGGCGCAAGCTGACAGTCCCCGGGCATGAGGAAGGCTACTTTGTCGGCGGTTGCCTGTTCGATAATGTCACTGCCGAGATGCGTATCTATCAGGAAGAGATCTTCGGCCCGGTGCTTTGCGTGGTGCGGGTCGGCAGCCTGGACGACGCCATGCAACTGATCAACGACCACGAATACGGCAACGGTACCTGCCTGTTCACCCGCGATGGCGAAGCCGCCCGCCGCTTTACCGATGGCATTGAAGTGGGCATGGTCGGTGTTAACGTCCCGCTCCCTGTACCGGTGGCCTACCACAGCTTTGGCGGCTGGAAGCGCTCGCTGTTCGGCGACCTGCACGCTTACGGACCTGACTCGGTGCGCTTCTACACCCGCCGCAAGGCGGTGTCGCAGCGCTGGCCATCCGTGAGTGAAGCGACACAGGCTGAGTTCTCATTTCCTGCCAATCAAAGTTGACGCGCCACAGTAACTAAGACATCTTCTCAGCACCGTCGCCCAGCGATGGTGCTTTTTTTGGTGCGTACTTCTGGCGTAAAAGGGACGAGGATAGCGTGGCAAGAACTCAGGACGAAATTCGGCAAACCAACGTTAAAAAGATTCTTCAGGCGGCGGAACAGCTGTTTGCCGAAAAGGGCTACGCGGGAGCATCGATGGGCGAAATTGCCCAGTTGGCCGATATTCCCAAGTCCAACGTGCATTATTACTTTTCGACCAAAAAAGCGCTTTACCAGGACGTCTTGCTGGAGTTGCTGGAGGTATGGAAACAGGATGCGCTGTGTTTTGAGCTCTACGATGACCCCCGGGTCGTGCTTTCCACCTATATTCGCGCCAAGATGAACCACTCCCGCAATCGCGCCCACGGCTCAAAGGTATGGGCGGCCGAGGTGATGCAAGGCGCACCGATTCTGAAAGAATGCCTGCGCGACAACCTCTACGAATGGACCAAGCTCAAAGAGTCTAAAATTCGCGAATGGATGGAGTCCGGGCAGATCAACCCCGTCGAACCTTCCTACCTGCTCTATATGATCTGGGCCTCGACCCAGCACTACGCCGATTTCGACTACCAGATCTATCTACTCAACGACGATCAACCGCTGGATGACCTGCAGTTCGAAAAAGCTGTGCAGTCGGTGACCACAGTGATTTTAAGAGGCATCGGGCTGACGGCATGAGCCAGTAAGATACTCCCTTATAGTCAGCTCGATTAACCTAGTGGTCCGCCTGTCACCGTGGTCTTCAAGCCATCAATGATGGCTTGGCCATCTTCGTTATTGAGCTCATCGTACCAGGCTTGGGTGTGAGTGGCGTCGTGCCCATGGATCATCGCGGCGCGCTTGCGGGCGCGCTGGACGATTTCGCCCACTCGGTCGACGCGCGCCCGGTCGTACTGGGCCAATGCACTGGCAATGGCCGCTGACGCATCCGCATTTTCTTCAAGTGACCGCTGCACTGCTTGGGCAAGTACCCAGGCATCTTCCATGGCTTGGCAGCCGCCCTGGCCTAGGTCAGGCGCCATGCCGTGAGCGGCATCACCCAGCAGGGCAACGCGGGGTGCGGTTAGTGAATCGAGCGGCGGGATATCGTAGATTTCCACCCGGGCCATGCGCGCCGGGTCAAAGTGTTCAATCAGCGTCTGTACAGGCTCGGCCCAGCCCGCGAAGTGTTCGCGTAATTCATCGCGGTAGTGGTCGGGGTCGTTTGTCGTACCGACAGGGAGAGGCACGTCGAAGAAGCAATAAAACTCCTGGGCGCCGTCATCATTACCACCTCTGCCCATGGGCATGAACGAGACCCGCTTAGCGTCCCCCACGTACTGGTCCCAGTGACTCAGCGGTGCCAAGGCTTCATCAGCAGGCACGCGGACGTTCCAGTTCACGTAGCCGACGTATTGGCGCTCCACGGGGTGGCCTACCAACTTGCTGCGCAGCTTTGAATGCGTACCTTCTGCCACGACCAGCAAGTCAGCATTCAGGCTTTCGCCGTCATCAAAATGCGCCGCCACGCCGTCCTGGGTGACCGTGTAATCGTCACCGCGACGGCCAAACTGAATATTTTCATGACCTACTGCGTCCAGCAGTGTCTGTTGGAGGGCGGCGCGGGCAATCGGGCAGACGCGCTGGCCGACATCGCCAAACAGCGGTGCCAGGCTGAAGTCGGTCAAGGTCTGGCCGGTGTGGGTCAGGTAGCGCATCTGGGTCATCTCGCCGCTCAAAGCCTCGATGGTCTCACCCAGGCCTAGCTGGTGCATGACCTTGACGCCATTCGGCCATAGCGAAATCGCCGCGCCGACAGGGCGAATGGTCGCCACGCGTTCGACAACCGTGACGCGGTGCCCTTGCTGCTGGAAAGCCAGAGCGGTGCTTAGCCCGCCAATGCCCGCGCCGATAACGAGAATATGGAGAGAGGTGGTAAGAGGGCGGGGCATGACAAACTCCTAGAGCAGTGAAAGAGCACAATGAGCATTAATTCGACAAACCGGTCAACAGCCACATTGCGAAGGCTAACTGTATACAAGATTGAGGTTTAATGTACAGGTAATGGTCGGCCGGGCAGGCATTTACGGTGTGCTGGATAACTGAATTAAAAAGCAAAAAAATGCCTGTTATCCCCCTTGAAAACTGTCTGAATGCTCCTATTTTGCGATTTAAGAGGCGCTGCGATGGGATGTGGCGGCCTCTCTTCCCACAATCTGCTTAACGTAGGAGGTGTTCGATATGTTCGATGATCTCAAGCGTTTTGACGTTGGCTCGCCTCAGCGGCTGGACTGGTTCCGCCAATTGCTGGACGACTTCTTGCCCGACGGCAATGCGATGGATATTCGCGCTGTGCCCCATGGCAGCTTCCCTATGATCAATGTGGCCCGCAGCGACGAAGCCGTGCATGTGTATGTGTTTGCGGCGGGTCTGGCACCCTCGGATCTAGCCATTGATGTCCAAGACAATGTGCTGACCCTGCGTGGCAAGCGTGAGTCCGTCGTTGGCAATGAAGAGCGCGAGGGTTCTCGCCCGGTCTTCCGCCGCGAACGCGTCAGCGGTGAGTTCGTACGCGCCATTGCGTTACCGGATGGCGTGGATGCAGACCGAGCCGAAGCCCGCCATGCCCATGGTGTGTTCGAGGTGGTGCTGCCCAAGCGTGAGGAGCTCAAACCACGTCGTATCGATGTTCAAGCGGCTTAAGTCATGTTTATTGCTTGATAAGGAGGGATAAACCATGAATAACGTTGTTCGTTCATCAGATCGTTCACCGCTCCAACAGCGTACCGAGCAACGCGAGCAGGAAACGCTACTACCGGCGGTGGACATCATCGAGGAGTCCAGCGCCCTTACGCTGGTGGCGGATATGCCCGGCGTTACCCACGACACGCTGAAAGTAGAACTCGATAATAATGTACTGAGCTTGGAGGGCGAGATAAACCTGAACATGCCCGAAGGGCTGAGTGCGCTTCACGCTGAAGTCCGCGGCCAGCGCTTTGCACGCCGCTTCAACCTCAGTCATGAAATAGACGGTGATGCGATTTCGGCACGGATCATCAATGGTGTGTTGACGGTAACGCTGCCCAAGAAAGATAGTCATCGCACGCGCCGTATCGAGGTACAAGCGGCCTAAAAGCTTGTGCTCTGCCGCCCCCGTACTCTGCTACTGCGTGGGGCGGTACTTTCCATCGTCGCAATTTAAGCTCTATGCTCTACATAAGGAGTGTTCGATACTTCCCTTATCGATAGAGAGGATTGCGTCATGACAGATATAACCGCGTTGCTCGGCAGCGATGCCGAGAGTTTGCTTAATCACACCTGCCAGGGCGTTCCCCGCGATAGCTTACACCTGCCTGGCCCTGATTTTATTGACCGCGTCATGGCGGATAGTGACCGCACGCCGGCGGTGTTGCGTAACATGCAGAGCTTCTTTAACCATGGGCGCCTGGCGGGCACCGGCTACCTTAGCCTGTTGCCGGTGGACCAGGGCATCGAGCATTCGGCAGGTGCCTCTTTTGCGCCGAACCCGCGTTACTTTGACCCGGCCAATATTGTCGAGTTGGCGCTTGAAGGGGGATGCAATGGCGTCGCATCGACGCTTGGGGTGCTCTCTTCCGTGGCACGGCGCTACGCCCACAAGATACCGATGATGTTGAAGCTCAACCACAACGAAACGCTGAGCTACCCGGCCATGTATGACCAGACGCTGTTTGCCGATGTTGAGCAGGCACACGATATGGGCTGTGTGGCGGTGGGGGCGACGATTTACTTTGGTTCCCATGAAAGCCGTCGGCAAATCATGGAGATCAGCGAGGCTTTCGAGCGCGCCCACCAACTGGGAATGGTCACCGTGTTGTGGGCCTATCTGCGTAACCCGGCCTTCAAGCAGGAGGGGGCCGATTATCACGTTGCCGCCGACCTCACCAGCCAGGCCAACCACATGGCCGCCACGCTCAAGGCGGATATCGTCAAACAGAAGCTGCCGGAGAACAACGGTGGCTACAAGGCGGTCGGCTTCGGACATACCCATGAGAAAGTCTACAGTGAACTGACCACTGATCACCCCATCGACCTGGCCCGCTACCAGGTCGCCAATTGCTTCATGGGCCGCGCCGGTTTGATCAACTCCGGTGGCGGCTCCAAAGGTCACTCCGATCTTGGAGAAGCGGTGCGCACGGCGGTGATCAACAAGCGAGCTGGTGGCATGGGCCTGATTTCCGGACGCAAGGCGTTTCAAAAAACGATGCCGGAAGGCATTGAGCTTCTGCATGCGATTCAGGATGTTTATCTTTCCAAGGACGTGACCGTCGCCTGACCATTAGACCCTCACGAATCAAGTTCGGGCAAAGGTGGGGCGCTTAGCATTTATCACTCATTGATTGATGTATTTCATAAGCGCCCCTGCCCACGACTAACGCGTCACCGCCCACCTGGACAAAACCGGCCTTGATGTCGCCATTGGCGGCAGTGTAAATAGCACTAGGCCGCCCCATCTCAACCCCCTGGTGAATCTTGCACTGCAAGGCATCTGGCTGAAGAGAGGCCAAATAGCCGGTCAATGCGGCGGCGGCGCTGCCGGTGGCGGGGTCTTCGCAAAGACTGTTCTCCATGGAAAACATGCGACTTCGAATCCGCATATCGGCATGGTGTTGCTGCACAGCGACATATAGGTAGACCTGCTCGGCACTGCTGTTGGCGACGGCATTTGCCCAACTGGTCGTTGAAATGCGCACGCTCTCTAAAGCGGTAATATCTGCAAGCTCGATTAAATGAAAGGGTAGTCCAAAGGAGGCCAACACAGGGTTACCAATCACCTGATGCTCCTTAAGCCCTAATAGCTCGGCGGCGGTTGCGTGATCAATACTGCTGGCCATCACTTTGGCCGGTTTTGCGGTCGTAAACGTCGCCCTTCCTTGGTCATAGCGTATCGCCAGTTCGCCAATGGGTGGCTGGAGCAACAAGGTTTGATCACGGTTCACAAGATGTAAAGCGGCCAGTAGATGCGCGGTGCCTACCGTGGGGTGTCCTGCAAAGAGCAGTTCCTGAGTGGGAGTAAATATCCGCATGGGGAAATGGTTCGGCCCGTTAGCGTCACCCAGGAAAACCGTTTCCGCTAGGTTCAGTTCATTGGCAAGTGCTTGCATGGTGCTTGTCTCAAGCTCTCCAGCCTCTAAAAAGACGGCCAATGGATTGCCGGTAAACGGCTGGTCGGTAAACACATCCAGCAGGTAATACTCAACGGTTTTCATAAGGCCCCCTGTTAACAGAAGAGTGCTTCCAAAACGGTTTACGGCCCTCGCTGTGGGCCTGTTCGCGGCTAATGCCGATATCCTCCAGCAGCCGGTCATCGAGCGTTAACAGATGGCGGCGACTGCGGCGGCAATGTTGATAGTAGCGAAGTTGATAACCTAGCTGGTAGCGGAGCAGGGTAAGGCTGAAGCGCGGCATGGCGAGTCCTCCGTGTTATTTGCCTGACCAGATTACTCAGTGCCGCTTTTTTGATACAGATATAGAATTTATTCTTTTTAAGATACAGATGGGCGTGATATACCTCTGTATGGCGGTTTTGGGGTACGTCTGTATCGTGGTCGGGCTGCGGGGAGGAGGGTGATATGACGCGCTATGAAGAAGTCGCGACCATTTTGCGGGAGCGTATCGAGCACGGTATTTACCGCGTGGGTGATCGTCTGCCGTCGATTCGTGCGGTCTGCCAGGAGCTGGACGTCAGCATTTCCACCGCCCAGGAGGCCTACCGGCAACTGATGGATGTGGCATTGATCGAGTCGCGTCCGAAGTCTGGCTACTTTGTGCTGCCAAGCCGGGTTCCCTCGGTACTGCCGTCGGTCTCTCGCCCGGCGCAGCGCCCGCTGGATGTTTCCCAATGGGATCAGGTGCTGGAACTCGTTGCGACTCAACGCGATGATGACCGGCTTCTGCTGGGGCGTGGGGTGCCCAATCTCGAGTATGAAACGCTGCGGCCACTGTCAAAAATCCTCGCTGGCCTGCATCGCAGCACTGATCTGAACGGATTCAACTACGACAAGCTGAATGGAAGCCCCGAACTGCGTCAACAGGTGGCGCGCTTGGCCATTGCGTCCGGCTGCTTGCTGCACCCGGACGACATCATGGTGACCACCGGCTGTCAGGAGGCGCTGGCCATTGCGCTGCGAACGCTTACCCAGCCCGGCGATGTAGTGGCCGTGGACTCACCCAGCTTTTACGGCACCATGCAGATTCTCAAGGCCAACGGCTTAAAAGCGCTGGAAATCCCCACCGACCCGCAAACGGGCATCAGTCTGGAAGCCCTGGAGCTGGCATTGGAACAGTGGCCGATTCGCGCCATACAGGTCACGCCCACCTACAATAACCCGCTGGGCTACACCATGCCTGAAGCACGCAAGCGGGCACTGTTTCAGCTCGCCCAGCGTTTTGACGTGGCGATTATCGAAGACGATATCTACGGCGATTTGTCATTCTCCCTGCCCCGGCCGCGCACTGTGAAATCCTTCGATGACGATGGCCGCGTCATGTTGTGTAGCGGCTTTTCCAAAACGGTGGGGCCGGGGTTGCGGGTGGGCTGGCTGGCGCCGGGGCGCTACCGCGACCAGGCGATGCATATGAAGTATGTCTCCACGGGTGCCTCGGCGACGTTGCCGCAGCTGGCCGTGGCGGAGTTCGTCGCCAAAGGGCACTACGAGCGCCATCTGCGCTACGCGACCCGCCAGTATCAGCGCCAGCGGGACATCATGATCAGTTGGGTGCAGCGCTACTTTCCTGAGGGGGCGGGCATCAGCTACCCCCAGGGCAGCTTCCTGCTCTGGGTAGAGCTACCCGCCGCGGTGGATTGCGTGCGTCTAAACGAACGCTTGGCAAAGCAGGCTATTCATGTGGCGCCAGGCTCGCTGTTTTCCGCCTCGGGCAAGTTTCGACAATGTCTGCGCCTTAACTATGCGTTTACGTTAACGCCTGCTATCGAAAGTGCCGTTAGAACAGTCGGGGAGCTTGCCTCCGAGATGGTGGAAGAAGCGCAGGCCCACGAAGCAAATCTCATAGATTGAGGGTGCTGCCACGTACCGGCGTCAAGCGGCCATGGTCGATAATAGGACCGGTTGGCTGGCCTCCGGGAGCGCCCCCCTGGGGCTCGACACTGACGGCTAAATCGGCAGTAAATAATTGCGCACGCAGCTCGTCACTGGGTTCCAGGCGATGGCTACCTTGCTCGGGTAACAGGCCCAGCGAGACGGGCGTACCATCGGCAATCAACCACAGCTCACCGGTCTGTTCGCTGTCGACCTGGGTCGGTTGAACCGCTTGTACAATCAACTCACCCTCCTGGGTCGCGCTGATGATCCAGCCTGGCGTACGGGATTCGTCCTGAACCACGAAGACGGCTTCTCCGTCCGGCAGCTTGGTCAGTTCAGCCTGTTGCCAAAGAAGGCCCAGCGCTACCGCAATTATCCCAAAACTGGCCGCCATGCCCTGCCATGCGCCTAGACGCTTCCACCAGGGGAGGGGCACCGCTCCGGTTGCCTGGGTAATGCGTTGCCAGACCACTTTGGGTGGTGTCTTGGGGTCCAGTCGCTCGTTGAACAGGTGCAGATATTCTCGCCAGTCTTCCACATCATTACGTAGGTCATGGCTGACCGCCAACAGCGCTTCAAAGCGTGCTTTTTGATCGCTGTCCAATACGCCCAGCACGTACTCACCAGCCGCAAGGTGGCGATCATCTGGGTCGCTTAGATCCCATTGGTTAGACATGTTTTTAACCTCTCGAGTCCACGGCGGATCCAGCTTTTAACGCTGCCCAGCGGTTGGGACAGAGAGTTAGCAAGCTCGCTGTGCGTCATGCCCTGAAAGTAGGCCATTTCCATTAACTGGCGCTGATGTCGACTGAGTGTGTCGAGGCAGTCGTTCAGTTTGTCATTTTGCTGATGACTGATGCTGTCATCTTCAGGGTCGTCGGTGCCTAATAGCGCTGCTAACAAGGGTTCATCGGTGGTGGTGTCCTGTGGCTTCTGGCGGCGCAGCCAGTCGATGCCAATATTGCGAGCGAGTGTGGAAAGCCAGGTCATCGGCTTGGCTCGCGTGGCGTCATATTGATCGGCGGCATGCCAGATTCTGATAAAAACATGTTGAAGGCAGTCCTGTGCAGCACTCTCGTCTCTTACTATACGCAGCAGTTGAGCATATAGATGCGCACTGGAGACACGATAGAGACGTTCGAATGCGTTGCGGTCGCCCTGGGCGCAGCCGTTGAGTTGCTCGATAAGATACTGCTGGCGTTGTGTGGCATCTAGCATTCAGGCATCTCTGCACAGTTAACCGAAACGCCAGTCTTCGGGAGTCAGCCGTTGAAGGCAATAGGAGAGTGCTCAGCGGTGAATAAAAAAATGTTGAGATGTTTGCATCCACTGATGCCTTGGGGCCGTAAGTATCAATGAGCTTGCATTGCTGAGCTCTTTTAATGACAACCAGGAGATGCCCCAATGAAACTCAAACTACTTACCGCTGGCGTTTGTGCCGCTGCCCTATTTACTGGCGCTGCCGTTGCTGGTCATGGCCCTACGACGGTAGGCGGCGCCAATATGCTTCCTGAGCGTAACATTATCGAAAATGCCGTTAATTCGGATGACCATGAGACACTCGTCGCGGCTGTTCAAGCCGCTGAGTTGGTCGATGTGCTGCAAAGCGAAGGTCCTTTTACCGTATTCGCGCCGACGGATGACGCCTTTGCGAAACTTCCCGATGGCACCGTTGATACGCTGCTGCAACCAGAGAATCAGGAACAACTTCAAACGGTTCTTACCTACCACGTCGTACCTGGCAATATGAACCGGGAGGCATTGTGGGAAGAAACCATGGAAAACGATGGCGCCGTGGCCTTTAAAACCGTCCAGGGCGAATACCTTACTGTATCGCGCAATGGAAATAACCTGATGGTCATGGATGCCCAGGGCAATAGTGCCAACATTACCGTTGTGGATGTCGCACAGTCGAATGGTGTTATCCACGTTATCGATAGCGTGTTAATGCCCTAAAGGTCTCGCTCACATCGGATAGTGACAATTATTCGTTTGAGGTTACGTTTGCCCACCGCCTGGCTTGCTAGGCGGTGGGTTTTTGCTGGCCGGTCGGCCGCAAAAATCCCTCCCGGGCGCGAGCTGCTTGTTCGCGAACGATACATCCTTCCGCGTGATCATTGAGCAGCCCCATCGCCTGCATAAAGGCAAACGCGGTTGTAGGGCCGAAGAACTTCCAGCCACGCTTTTTCAACGCCTTGGCAAGGGCAATAGATTCAGGCGAGGTGGTCTGGGACTGTGGTGGTGGTAGCGAAGAGGGGGCTGGTTCAAAACGCCAGAAAAACGCGGCCAGTGAGCCTTCCTGTTCGACCATTTCCTGGGCCCGCCTGGCATTGTTAATCGTTGCTTCAATCTTGCCGCGATGGCGAATAATTCCCGCGTCTTGAAGTAAACGCTGCACATCGTCTTCGCCAAAGCGGGCAACCTGATGGAAGTCGAAGTGGTGAAAGGCGGCACGAAAGTTGTCGCGCTTATTGAGAATCGTGCGCCAGCTCAAGCCTGACTGAAAGCTCTCCAGGCACAGCTTCTCGAATAGCCGCTGATCATCATCTACCGGAAAGCCCCACTCATTGTCGTGATAGGGTAAAAATTCCGGCGCACCGCCACACCACTGGCAGCGGGGGTATCCATCGGGAGCGATAAAGTCGTTAGCCATCAGTGACCTGTCAATCGAACCATTCTTTCGCGGTACGCCACAGGCAGATACCCACGAAGTACACAGAGGTGACACCCCAACCCCATAGTGCCCAGGCCGCGTGCTCGGGGGTGGAGAGTACCAGTGACGTGGCACAGACGAACCACGCAAGCGTCACGGCGATATTGAGCGGCATGAACAGGCGCACCCGGAACGGGTGAAGAAATTTCATCCGTGTCACGGTGAGGGCGGCCAGCAGGACAATCACGGCAAAGGTGAACCAGGGCGGTAGATCGAGAATATAGACATAGACCGCGACGACGTTCCAGGCAGCAGGAAAGCCAACAAAGAAATTATCTTGGCTTTTCATATTGACGTTGCAGAAGCAGAACATCGAAGACAGCAGGATGATGAACACTGTCAAAAGCCCAAGGTTGGGCGGTAGTTCAATAAAGGAGTAGATGAAAAGCGCCGGGATAAAGGCCCAGGTAAGGTAATCGATGACCATGTCGAGGGTCGAACCATCGAAATGGGGCAGCACGGTCTTGACGTCGAACTTGCGGGCCAGGGTGCCATCGAAACCATCGACCAGCATTGCTGCGCCCAGCCAGAGAAGACAGGCAACCGGATTATTGTCGACCAGGGCGAGCATCGCCATCGTGCCGAGCAGAACGCCGCTGGCCGTGAAGGCATGCACGCCCCAAGCCTTGCTTATCGAAGTGCGAGACTCTGTTTGCGAAGAGAACGGTTGAACCACGTTGACCCCATCGGGAACGCGTTGTCCCCTTGCTGGTTGATAGAAAGATGCGTGCGTAAAGAGCATTACCCTACTACAGGAAGGTACTCGGAGAATACGCGGCAGGCCAGGTAGTAGGGTTCAACCGAAGCCGGAGCCGGCTATTCAAGCCGCTATCAACAGGTAAGCCAATGGTTAAACACGTTTAGTTGACGCTCTCCGGCACCTTGCACACATCCACCCACTGGGCATTGACCAGCTCGGCCAGTCGCTTGGGGCTCAGGCGCACGGCGCTATTGTATGAGCCGGCGGCGGGGAGCACTTCTTCAAAGGCGTGGAGCGATTCATCGCAGTACACCGGCAGGTCGGTGGCGAGGCCAAAGGGGCAGACGCCGCCGACCGGGTGGCTGGTGAGTTCCATGACGGTGTCGGCGTCGAGCATCTTTGCCTTGCCGCCGAAGGTGTCGCGAATCTTGCGGTTATCAATGCGCGCGTTGCCGCTGGCGACGATCAGTAGCGGTTTTTCGCCCACCCGAAACGCCAGGGTCTTGGCAATTTGACCAGGGGCCACTCCATGGGCATCAGCGGCGAGCTGCACCGTGGCCGTGCTGGTTTCAAGCTCCTCGATGGTCACATCCGGGGCATGCTCGGCAAAAAACTGGCGAACGGTCTCGACGCTCATCGTGAAATCCCTGTGTTGGCTGAATGGTTAACCTAACGCGCTTGGGTTGTGTTAGCCAAGCCACGGTGGCGTGGTGATTCTGGCCGGCTCGCGCTGCATAATGACCTCGCCGTGGCGTACCGAGAGCAGCACATCCCCCTGGGTGCGCAATACGCTGTAATCGTCCTCGCCGTCCAGCAGGTTGAAGCTGGCGGGTTTGCCCACTTCAATGCCGTAGCGTGATTCGATATCGAGGGTGCGCGCACTGTTGTCGGTGATCAGCGAAAGAGCCTGGCTGAAATCCTGATAGCCCATCATGTGGCAGATATGCAGGCCAAAATCCAGCGTGCGCAACAGTTTGCCGTTCCCCAACGAGTACCAGGGGTCGACGATGGAATCTTCGGCAAAGCACACGTTGATGCCTGCCTCGTTGAGCTCTTTCACCCGGGTCACGCCGCGTCGCTTCGGGTAGCTGTCGAAACGCCCTTGCAAGTGAATGCTTTCGGTGGGGCAGGAGACAAAGTTGATGCCCGAGCGCTTGAGCAGCAGGAACAGCTTGGAGCAATAGGCGTTGTTATAGGAATGCATCGCCGTGGTATGGCTGGCGGTGACACGGCTGCCCAGGTCGTGAGTCAGCGCTTCATGGGCCAGCACTTCGAGAAACCGCGAGTTGGGGTCGTCGATTTCGTCGCAGTGGACATCCACCAGACGGTCGTACTTGATCGCCAGTTCGATCACCCGCTGCATGGAGGCCACCCCCAGTTCGCGGGTGTATTCGAAGTGGGGAATGCCGCCGACCACATCGGCGCCGATCTCCAGCGCCTCTTCCAGCAGTTTCTCGCCCTCTGGGTAGGAGAGCAGGCCATCCTGCGGGAAAGCGACCACCTGAATATCAATCTTGTCTTTCAGTTCGTCGCGTAGGGCGCACAGCGTTTTGATGCCAATCAGGCTGGGGTCGCTGGTATCGGCGTGGGTGCGTACAAACTGAACGCCGTTGCCGATCAGCAGGTTCAGCGTTTTAAGTGCCCGCTCGCGAATATCGGCTTCGGTGAGCATCGGCTTACGCTCGCCCCAGCGCTCGATGCCTTCAAACAGGGTGCCACTCTGGTTCCAGCTTGGCTCGCCCGCCGTCAGCGCCGCATCCAGATGAATATGCGGCTCGATAAACGGCGCACAAAGCAGTTTACCGCCTGCATCAATCTGTTCTTCGCGAATTTGGTCGTCGCTTGTGGTTAGTGGTGCGTCCTGGGCCGTAATCGCTGTGAATATACCGTTCTCGATCTCAATACGGTAAAGCTCGGGGCGTTGGCGTAGCCGGGCGTTGATAATCTGTATGCTCATATAAAAAAATGGCTCACTTATTGTTTGGCAACAGAGGGAAGGCTATCACCCAGCGTAGCGTGATTGATGCGCAACAGCACAGCATAGCTTCCTGCTGCGACCACGACGCCCACTAGCGGCGGCAGTAACGGAGAAAAGTAGGCGGCGCCAGCGCCTAGCGCATAGGCGGCTAAGCCACGGCGGTTAAAATCGGGTAGCTGAGCGCGTTCAAGCGCTGGATAGCGACCTTTATGCTTGAGCCAGAAGTCCGCCATGATCACGCCGCCCATGGGCGGAATAAAGGTGCCCAAAAGCACCAGGAAGGGGATCAGCAGGTTGTACATGCCGCCGACCGCCAGCACGGTCCCTATCGCCGCACCGCCTACCGTGACCAGGCGGCGTTTTTCGGTGCGTAGCAAATTGCAGCCCGCGACGGCAAAGTTGTAAATGGTGTTGTCCTGGGTGGTCCAGATATTCAGAAACAGCATCAGCACGGCGATGGTGACAAAGCCCTGGGCGATCAATACATCAACAATATCTGCTTGCTGGTAGATCATGGTGCCAAGTGCCCCGGTCAGTACCATTAAGCCGTTACCGATAAAAAAAGCCGCCATGGTAGAGATGACGGCAATTTTGGGTGTCTTGGCGAAGCGGCTCCAGTTGGTCGCCTGGGTGCCGCCGCTGATAAAGGTGCCAATGATGACGGTAATCGCCGCGGCCACGCTCATGCTCTCCGTGGGTGTTTGCTGGCTTAACCCGGCAAAGCCGCGCGCATCCACCAGTCCGGTGAAAAGGCTGATCAGGATAAACAGCATCATGGCGGGCACGGCAAAGCGTGAAAGCCAGTCCATCCCCTTGTAGCCGATCATGGCGGTGACGCAGAAACCAAAGCCAAACAGCACCATTAAGGGGATTTCCAGCCATTCGGGCATCCCGGTGGTGCGTACCAATACCAGAGCGATCGTTGCCGTGCCCCAGGCGTACCAGCCAATCTGGGTAAAGCCGAGGATGAAATCAGACAGCTTGCTGCCTTTTTCGCCGAAGCAGAAGCGCCCCATCAGCACTGAATTAAGCCCGCTTTTACAAGCGATATAGGCAAGTGTAGCGGCGTAGGCACCCAGTAAAAGATTACCCACCAGAATGATCCACAGCAGTTGGCCGATCGAGAAGGCCTGACCCAGGGTGCCCCCTGCCCACATGGTGGCGGTAAAGAAGGTAAAGCCGAGCAGTACCGCTGAAGTGGAGAGCAGGCCCTTGCGGGCGCTTAGGGGGACTTCGCTGAGGGGGTAATCTGAATGATGCATGGCAAGCTCCAGGAGAAAGAACATTCATCCAGTGTAGGAAGCAAACCGTATGCCAAGGTGGTTAAATTTAGTGTGATTTCTCCAACAGGAGTCCGCGCATCAATGTTTCGACGATGCTGCCACGGTCGGCATCCAATGAATACTGATGGGTGTCTTGCAGCCAATCAAAGCAGGTGCCAATCAAGAACCCGTGAAACTGTCGACGAGCGCTTGCGGGCGTCAAGTCTGCACGCAACTGGCCCTGCTGCTGGACCTGTTCGAACAGTTGCTCGACCCTGGCTTCTGCATGCTCGGAAAGCCGTGTAATCATGCTGATACGCGGGTGGTCGTCTTCAAGTTTTTCGCAGCGGTGCAGCACGATGGTGGCAGCCCGTTGCAGCGGCAAATCGTGGCAGATACCCGCCAGCGAGCGTTGAGCGATGTCGCGCAAACACTCTACCGGTGTCGTGCCAAGCTGTTGCACGGCGTGGTCAACGATTTCATCCAGCGGAATGCGCACCCGCTCGAGTAACGCATCAAAAAGTGCGGCCTTATCCTCAAAGTGCCAATAAATCGCCCCACGGGTAACGCCCGCTGCCTGGGCAATATGCGCGAGTGTGGTGCGAGAAACCCCCTGGGCGAGAAAAGTGGTTTCTGCCGCGTCCAGGATAGTTTCCCGGGTGCGTTCCGCGTCGGCCTTGCGGCGGTTCATGGCGGCTCCTGATCCAATACGTGACATTATTCTGGCATTGATCGCTGGCAAAGTCGCCAGCGAGTGATTAGTATACACTTCACTGACATTCATGAATGTCAGTGAAGTGTATACCACTGTCTGTTCATTGGGAATGCGGCGTTTGATCGTCATCAAGGAGCTTATCGTGCCCGTTACTTTTCTTCGCTTGCTGCCGGTTATGATGGTCTTGCTCGTGCTGGTGGGTTGTGATCAGCCTGAGGCGCAGTCAAACGAGGCGCCCAGGCCAGTGAAATTGGTAACGCTGGAAGCGGCGAATGCCACGGCGCTTAGGCAGTTTCCGGCACGCGTTGAAGCCACCACGCGCAGCAACCTCTCGTTTCGCATGGCAGGCGAACTGATTGAGCTCAACGTAAGTCCCGGTCAAAAGGTGTCGGAAGGCGAGGTCATTGCGCGTATTGATAACCGTAATGCGCAAAGCGAGCTGGATAGCGCCCGCTCACGCCTGGAGCTTGCCAAGGCAAACCTGGAACGCATGCGTTATACCCTGGAGCGTGGCGCGGTTAGCCAGTCTCGGTTTGATGAGGCAGAGAGCGAGTGGCGGGCGGCCCGCGCCACCTTTGAACAGGCTGAAGAGCAGGTCGAGCATACCCAGTTGCGTGCGCCCTACGATGGTGTGATTGCCCAGGTGCCGGTGGATAACCGGCAGATTGTCCAGGTGCAGGAAACAGTCGCCGTCATCCAGCAGCCGGGGCAACTGGACGTGGTCTTTCACCTGCCCGAGCAGATTGTCCAGCGCATGCCGCGCCGCAACGGCATGCCCTTTGGTGATGCGTTAGCCTATGAAGTGAGCTTTGGTAACAGCGATAACCTTTACCTTGCCCAGCTAGCTTCCTATACCACTCAAGCCAGCGCGCAGAGTCTGGCGTATGAAGTCACGCTGACGCTGCCCCAGCCGGATGACATCACGCTACTGGATGGCATGAGTGCCACCGTGCGCCTGGATTTGAGCGATCTGTCGTCTGAACCTTCGGCGCCACTATGGTACTTGCCTGCCGAAGCCGTGAGTTATGCAGGCGATAATCCTGATCAGGCCCAGGTATGGCGCTTTATCAAACCACAAAGCGTTGAGGCAGTGCCTGTCGATGTTGGCCGCCTGACCTCCAAAGGACTTGAGGTCAGCGGCGATTTGTCCGCGGGTGACCGGATTGTGGCCGCCGGTGCACATCGCTTGCACGCGGACATCCAGGTGACCCCGTGGGAAAAAGAGCGGGGGCTATAACATGGTTGATTATTTTTTACGCCACCGGGCCGCCAGCTATTTGATGACCGTAGTACTGCTCGCCGGCGGCGCGCTTGCGTTTTTAGGTATGGGGCAGCTCGAGTTCCCCGAGTTCACCATCCGCAATGCGTTGATCACCACCCAATATCCCGGCGCGACCCCTGAAGAAGTAGAGCAGGAAGTCACTTCGACGCTGGAAGAGTCGATCCAGGGGATGTCGTCGATCAAGCGTATCAGCTCGGTAAGTTCCGACGGCCTCTCGCAGATTACCGTCGAGCTTGAAAGCACGGTACAGAACGAAGAGCTGGAGCAACTTTGGGATTCGCTGCGTCGTAACGTTCAGGACGCCCAGGCAGCGTTACCGCCGGGAGCCAGCCAGTCCCGAGTGAACGACGATTTTGGCGATGTATTTGGCTTTATGGTCAACCTGACCGGCGAAGGCTATAGCATGCCCGACCTTGCTGACCATGCCGATTTTCTCAAGCGTGAGTTGGCGCTGGTCGACGGGGTTGAAAAGGTATCGCTCGGCGGCGAGCACGAAGAGCGCATTTTTATCGAGGTCGACCGTGAGAAACTACGCGCGCTCAATATTCCGTTAACCCGCCTGCAACAGTTGCTCGACACGCAGAATGCGGTCGCCGACTCGGGGCATCTCGAACAGGATGGACGCCGCTTCCGTATTACCCCCACTGGCAGCGCGGCAAATATCGATGACCTGCGCGCGCTTATCGTCAGCGAGGGCGATGGCGAACTGGTACGGCTCAGCGATATCGCTGACATATCGCGCGAACTGGCGGAGCAGCCCCAGCAGCTTTACCGCGATATGGGTCGGCCGGCGATGTCGCTGGGCGTCTCCTTTGAAAGCGGTGTAAACGTGGTCGAGGTGGGAGAGCGACTGCAGCAGCGTCTGGATGAACTTCAGGCCCGCACGCCACTGGGAATGGAGCTCAACGTGGTTTACGACCAGCCCCAGGTGGTCGATGAAGCCGTATCGGGCTTTTTGGTCAGCCTGATCCAGGCGGTGGCCATCGTCATCGTGGTGCTGATGCTGTTTATGGGATGGCGCAGCGGCCTGCTGATGGGGTTCATCCTGCTGATCACCATTATCGGCACCTTCATGCTGATGCGCTTCCATGGGTTGCAACTGGAAAAGATATCGCTGGGCGCGCTGATCATCGCCCTGGGTATGCTGGTGGATAATGCCATCGTGGTCACCGAGGGCATGCTGGTGGGGTTGAAACGCGGCCATACCATCCGTGATTCGGCCCATCAGGTGATCCGCCAGAACGCCTGGCCGTTGCTGGCCGCCACGCTCATCGCCATTGCCGCCTTTGCCCCGATTGGCCTGTCGCCGGATACCACCGGCGAGTTCATCGGCTCGCTGTTTTTCGTTCTGCTCTACTCGCTGCTGCTCAGCTGGATTACCGCACTGACGCTGACCCCTTTTTACTTCAAGCTGTTCTTTCGCAATGTGGCGCCCGGCGATGGCCAGGAGGACCCCTATAAAGGCATTGTGTATCGCGTTTTCAGCCGGGTGATTATCACCGGCATTCGGTTTCGCTGGGTCACGCTGGTGTTGGTGGTGGCGATACTGGCCGGGGCGGTGGTCGGCTTTGGTTCGGTGAAAAACGCCTTCTTTCCGGCGTCCAATACGCCAATCTTCTTTGTCGATTACCGCACGCCGGAAGGCACGGATATCCTCGAAACCCAGCGGCGCGTCAGCGAGCTGGAAGACAGCGTGATGGCGATGGACGGCATTCGCCATCTGACCACCACCGTGGGCGGCGGTGCACAGCGTTTTACGCTCACCTACTCGCCGGAAGACCGATACTCGAGCTACGCGCAGCTGATTGTCGAAACCGACGATAAAGCCACCCAGCGTGAACGGATGGCCGATGTTGAGGAAGTGCTGAAGCGCCACCATGGTGATATCGACTATAAAATCGCCCCGCTGGAAGTCGGCCCCGCGCCAAAAGCCAAGCTGGAGGCGCGCTTTTACGGCAGCGACCCGGAAGTGTTGCGTCAGCTGGGTGATCAGGTTGAGGCCATGTTCCGCGATACGCCGCATATGACCAGTGTGCGGACCAGCTGGGGTAATCGCATTCAGGCCATCGAACCGGTATTTATGGAAGACACCGCGCGCAGACTGGGCGTGACCCGCGAAGACCTGGCCGCCACGCTCGCATTGAGCACCAGCGGCAGCCAGGTGGGTATTTATCGCGACGGTAGTGACCTGATCCCCATGGTGGCGCGGGCGATCCCCAGCCAGCGCCACGACGTGGACAACCTCGGCTCGCTCAATGTGTGGAGCGAAGAGCAGGGGCGTTATATCACCGCCGACCAGGTGATCAGCGATATCAGGACCCAGGTGGCGGACCCGCTGATCAAGCGTCGCAACCGCGAACGCATGCTGGCGGTATATGGCGAGCCGGACCCGTTAAGCGGCGTGACCGCCGCCAGCGTACTGGCCGAGGTTCGTCCCGAGGTGGAAGACCTGGAGCTGCCGCCAGGCTACCGACTGGAGTGGGGCGGCGAGTATGAAACCGCAGGCGAAGCCCAAAGCGGGCTGTTCTCCTCGCTACCGCTGGGGCTGGTGATGATGTTTATTATCACCGTGGTGCTGTTCAACAACTTCCGCCAGCCGCTGGCCATCTGGTCGCTGGTGCCGCTGACGATTATCGGCGTGGTGGGCGCGTTGCTGCTGACCGGCTTGCCGTTCTCGTTCATGGCGCTGCTCGGCACGCTGAGCTTGATCGGCATGGTGATCAAGAACGCCATCGTGCTGGTGGAGGAAATCAACGTACAGCTACCGTTACACCAGGACCGCTACCATGCAGTGGTACGCGCCGCCATCAGCCGTGTCAGGCCTGTCGCCATGGCCGCGCTGACCACCATGCTGGGCATGATCCCGCTGATCAGCGACGCCTTCTTTGCCAGTATGGCGGTCGCGCTGATCGGCGGCCTGGGCGTCGCCACCTTGCTGACCCTGGTGGTGTTGCCGGTGGTCTACTGTGTACTGTACCGCATCAAGATCCATGCGGATTCATAACCCCTGGACACCTGTTTCATCACACCGCCTTGGCTAACCCAACCGAGGTGGTGTGATTTACCTGCCAAGCCTCAATACCTCTGATCACGCCTGCTGGATATCCGTAAGCGTTTTATCGTTGCAATTCTTCGTGTCGTTTCATAGTAAAAGAGAAAAGTCGATAACTTAGATTAATTAGTATTTTATTGATTAGTTGCTTTAAAACCTTCTTTGTTATTATATGAAGAGCTAGCATGATAATTAAAATTATTTTTTGTCTTAATATAAAGTAGGTGTTTTTCGGGCCGATAAAAATAATCCACACCTAAGCTAACTGATGTTCCATAACTTAAAACTGCTGGTATGTCTCCAGCTAAGATATATGGCATCTATAGCTAATATATGCCTTGGAGAAATACCGCACCATGAACCGTTTACTAAACAACGTTTCCGTCAAAATAGGGTTAACCCTCGTTCTCGCCATTTTTACAATATTAATTATCATTATCGCTTTACTTGGCCATCGGGCAGGCGAGGAAGGTAGCACGTCGATCAATGAAGTCGAGAGCGAGGCGGATCAAACGGTGGCTATTAAGCAAAGCCAACTATCAGTTGCCAACGCGCAGCTTTCCTATGTGAATAGTTATGTTTCAGCCTATGAAGGTGAAGCGCGCGCGGCCCGTAATTATCTGGATAGTGCAAGGGAGATGAAGCAAGAGGCACTGGCGTATTTTTCAGAATTTGAATCTTACGGAGTAGATTCAGAACTTGCTGAAACAGTGAGTTCTAATTTTTATAGTTTGGTAGAAGAGGGGCTGACGCCGCTGGAAGCCTCGCTGGAAGAAGGCGATGACGCTGAGTTTCGGAGGGTAAGGGAAGTGTCCAGCGATCTTAACCAGCAGTTTGTCGAGTCAGCTACCGTATATAATGATCATTTGGCTGAGAGCCGCAATCAAATGGTTGAAAATTTCGAACGTGACATGCAGTTGATTGGCTATATCGACATCGCCGTGTTGATATTGGCAGCCTTGATAGTGCTGTTCGTGCGCATCGCCATGGTGAGGGCAATTGTGAACCCCCTCAATGAGGCGGTAGGGCACTTCGAGCGCATTGCCCAAAATGATCTTTCCGGAAAAGTTGATTCACGCGGCCGCAATGAAATTGGCAAGCTGTTTAGTGCCATGCAGCATATGCAGAGCAACTTGGTTAAAACAGTCACCGAGGTGCGCAATAGCAGCGGTTCGATTCATATTGGCGCGCGGGAAATTGCCAGCGGCAACGCCGATTTGTCCTCGCGTACCGAGCAGCAGGCGGCATCGCTGCAAGAGACCGCAGCAAGTATGGAACAGCTAACGACAACGGTGAAACAGAACGCCGATAACGCTCGTCATGCGACCCAGTTAGCGCAAGATGCGTCCACCACGGCAAGCAGTGGCGGCGAGGTGGTAGAGCGAGTCATTACCACCATGCACGGCATCTCGGACAGCTCCAAGAAAGTCACGGATATTATCAGTGTTATCGACTCTATTGCCTTCCAGACCAATATTCTGGCGCTTAATGCGTCGGTGGAGGCAGCACGCGCGGGTGAGCAGGGTCGCGGCTTTGCAGTCGTGGCAAGCGAAGTACGTAACCTGGCCAGCCGCAGTGCTGACGCTGCCAAAGAGATCAAGGCATTGATCGAGGCGTCATCAACCCAGGTGAAAGAAGGTTCGGTATTAGTCGAAAACGCCGGGGAAACCATGCGCGAGGTGGTGTCGTCGGTGCGCCGCGTGACCGATATCATGGATGAAATATCGGCCGCTTCTCAGGAGCAGAGTTCAGGTATTGAGCAGGTGAACCAGGCGGTTAGCCAGATGGACGAAGTCACCCAGCAGAACGCCGCGCTGGTTCAAGAAGCTTCATCGGCGGCAAGCTCGTTGGAAGATCAGGCGGCCAAGCTGGAAAGTGTCGTTTCGGCCTTTCGTCTGGCGGAAGGGGAAAGCCGCACTCAGCATGCCCCGCTCGCCGCGCCCCAAACGCAACCGGCACTCAGGCAGCCCGCCGCAGGGGGTAGTCAGCAGACAAAGGCCGGGGAAGCCGCCGATCAAGACTGGGAAGAGTTTTAAGGTCAAGCGCCTGTGACGACTCATTGTTAGAGGCAGGAACGCCGCCCTCCAGGGGCGGCGTTTTTGTAGTGCGCCCATCCTCACAAAGGTGCGAGGCGACTCTTCCTTTATGGACGGGGCAGGTTGTGGGCAGCGCTAGAAGAACAGTGGCGCTGCCTTGCCGAGCGTCTGCGCCAATCCCCAGCCCAGCGGAATCAGCACGAGCACCCAGACTAGGCCTAGTTGCCAGGTGGGGGGCGTATCCTCATGTGTTGTCTGTTGCATGGTCAAAACTCCTATCTTGTCCTTCGTCTGTCCGGTCTGCCAGGTGGTGTCTGCTATGCACGGCACGAATCTTCAAGTTGCAGATCAGGCCTATCAACAGCAGCGCCACCATGATGTACATGGTCATGGTGTAGGCCTGGGCCTTTGCCACGCCCGCTTCAATCTGCATCTCTCGGAGATAGTTGACCAATACCGGCCCCATCACCCCTGCTGCGGACCAGGCCGTCAACAGTCGTCCGTGAATCGCCCCGACGTGCATGGTGCCAAACAAATCCTTGAGATATGCCGGAACGGTGGCAAAACCACCGCCATACATGCTGATGATGATGCAGTAGCACAGCACATACAGGAAGACGTTGCCCAGCGAGGCGACAGGCGGAACCGCCGCATAGAGCCCCATGCCGAGTACGAAGAAGATCGTGTACGTATGTTTGCGTCCCAGATAGTCGGACATGGACGCCCAGAAAAATCGGCCTGCCATGTTGAACACGCTTAGCAGCCCCACAAAACCGGCTGCCGCAGCAGCTTCGATCTTTCCGGGCATCATTTCCTGTGACATCGCCGATGCTTGCCCCAGCACCCCGATACCCGCGCTGACGTTCAGGAAAAGCACCAGCCACACAAGATAGAACTGGGGTGTCTTCAACGACTGGTCAACATCGACGTTCGCCGTCGTGATCAATTTGCTGGAGGTTTCAGCGGGCGTGTAGCCTTCTGGTTGCCATCCCTCGGGAGGTAGCCGCACGATCAGGGCACCTAGGCACATGAAGCAGAAATAGATGATCCCCATGGTAAGGAAGGTGGCCCCAACCCCGGCTGATTGTGCACTGGCGAAATGATCCATGAGGTCGGTTGCCAGTGGCGCCCCGATCATGGCACCTCCCCCGAATCCCATGATCGCCATACCTGTGGCCATGCCCGGGCGATCGGGAAACCATTTGATCAAGGTCGAGACGGGCGAGATATAGCCTATCCCGATACCGATGCCGCCAATCACGCCGTAGCCGAGGTAGATGAGCCATAGCCAGTGAGCCCAGACGCCAATGGCGGATATCATCAAGCCACCACCGAAGCAGAAGGCGGCCAGGAACATGGCTTTGCGGGGACCGACGCGCTCAAGCCAGCGGCCGGTCAGGGCGGCGGCGAGGCCCAGGAAGACGATCGCCAGACTGAAGATCCACCCCAGTTCGGTGAGTTTCCAGTCGGCGGGTGTCTGCTCGTTGACACCAAGCAGGCGTGTCATGGGGAGGTTGAAGACGCTGAACGCATACACCTGCCCAATACAGAGGTGAATACATAAGGCGGCAGGGGGCACCATCCAGCGGTTGAAGCCGGGACGGGCGATGATTCGTTCCTTGCTGAGTAGCGGTGTCATTGTTGTTCTCTCCGGCAGGGTCAGAGATCCGACGAACCGACCCAACGGCTTGAGTCCGTTTAAGGTGACTCAAGGTAATCCCGCTGGGTGGTTGTGTTGATAAGACGACTCGACGGTGCGGCGTTCAAGTTGCCCCAAACTTAGTGGCTTCGTCGGCGCCGCCCGTGGTGTTACCCGTGCTGTAGGCATGGGCGCCGGCGCCGGCCAGTCCGCCCTGATCGACGATCAGATACTCGTCGCGGATGGGTCGATCTTCCAGCCAGCATTCGAGAATTTCCCGCGTCCCTGCGGCATAGCGTGCCTGTGCGGATAAGGTGGTGCCGGAGGTGTGGGGCGTCATGCCATGATGAGGCATGGTGCGCCATGGGTGATCCTTGGGCGCTGGCTGAGGAAACCAGACGTCACCGGCATAGCCGGCAAGCTGTCCGGACTCAAGCGCACGCACGATGGCCTCCCGGTCGCAAATCTTGCCGCGCGCCGTGTTGATGAGATAGGCGCCCCGCTTCATCTTGCCGAGCAGGGTGTCATTGAACATGTGCTCGGTTTCCGGATGCAGCGGGCAATGAATACTCACCACGTCACACACCTGAACCAGCGATTCCACGTCCGGGTGGTAGGTGAGGTTGAGCTCCTCTTCGATTTCTGTCGGCAGCCGGTGGCGGTCTGTGTAGTGCAGGTGCACATCGAAAGGCGCCAGTCGCCGTAATACTGCCAAGCCAATGCGTCCTGCCGCCACAACGCCACAATGCATGGCTTCCAGGTCATAAGCGCGCTGTGAGCAGTCGGCGATATGCCACCCCTGGTCGAGGACCCACTGGTAGGAAGGCAAGTAGTTGCGAACCAAGGCCAGGATCTGCATCACGGCATGTTCCGAGACGCTGATGCTGTTGGAATACGTCACTTCGGCGACCGTGAGCCCGTTCTCGGCGGCGGCTTCCAGATCGACGTGGTCGGAACCGATACCGGCGGTGATCGCCAGTTTGAGGTTAGGTGCCTTGGCGATGCGGTCTGCCGTCAGGTAGGCGGGCCAGAAGGGCTGGGAAATCACCACATCGCTGTCCGGTAGTTCACGCTCAAAGGTCGAGTCCGGGCCATCCTTGTCCGATGTCACGACCAGCGTGTGGCCTTGACTTTCCAGGAACTGCCGTAGTCCCAGCTCACCGGAAACGCTGCCCAACAACTCTCCGGGGCGAAACCCGATGTCCTTGGGGGTGGGCAGTCGCTGGCCGTCGGGATAATGCTCCATTTGGGGGAGATCGTCACGTGGGTAGGACTGCGGATAGCCGTCTACGGGATCGTCGTAAAGCACGCATAGAATCTTGGCCATGATGGATTGCCTCCCGGTCGTCGGGCGACCGTTGCTGAATGGGTTATTGCCAGTCGCTCTGGTTGTGTCGATGGTGAACAGCAGGGGCGAGGGCTGGCTCTTTTCACTCTTGTAGAGCGCGCGGGTTCCAGCAAAGTGAACGTTTCGATGAGGTGATCGACAACATTTATCAAAGGAGGCGGTGGGTGGTTGTCATGTCGTCAAGGTGGGCGGTTGTATCTCGTGTTGCCAGTCCCGTTCGCCAGCCAGGCTGAACAAGGCATGGGTCACGGGGGGGAGTGGATCCCGTGCGGAGGCGATCAGCCCGATCAGCGGATCCGTTATCAGGGTGGGTAACGGAACGATGCTCAATGGGCTACCGCCAGTAAGCAGGGAGAGGCTGGTGCCTGGCAGGATGCTGTACCAACCGCCATAGCGAACATGCGATAGCAAGGTGGTAAGGGAGTCGGTTTCCATGCGGTGCGCCGGTTTGACGCCCACTTCGTCGAAACGCGCATCGAGGATGCGACGATTCTGCATGTCCTGGGTGAGCAGGCACAGTCGATAGCTCGCGGCGGCCTGCCAGTCGATGCTGTCGGTATGGGTCAGCTTGACGGCGGGTGGGCCGACAAGAAAGTAGCGTTCCCGGTAGAGAGGATAGCGACGAACGCGGTTTAACGGCTCGTTATCGAGGTAGGTGATGCCCGCATCGAAGCCGAAATCATCGATGCCCTGCTGGATGGCATCGGAGGTGCAGGACTGAATGGACAGGCTAGCGTGCGGATAGTGCTCGACGAATTGCGTGGATAGGCAGCGGACAATGGGTAGCGCCGTCGGAATGACGCCCAGACGAAGCTGGCCTTCGAGCTGGGTACGCGAGTCGTGGAGGCTTTGTACTAGGCTATCGTAGTCAGCCAGCATGCGCCGCGCCCAGGCGAGCACCTGCTCGCCTTCGGCGGTGAGTTGTTGATAGCGCTGGCCTCGTTCCACGATCAAGACACCAAAGGTATCTTCCAACTGCTTGATGCCGGCGGACAAGGTGGGTTGAGTCACATGACAGACGTTGGCGGCTCGTGCAAAGTGTCTTTCCCTGGCGAGCGCGTCCAGATAGGTCAGATAACGCATTTGTAACATGATCAACCTCGCAGTAAGGGCGATGTCATTCCACCAAAGCCCCTGATCGATTGTAATGCTTATCGTCTTCGAATGTAGCGACGAGCTTTGGCCAAACGCGGGTGAACGGGGATGAGTGATGAGTGGATCGCAGATAGGGCTCCAGACAGGTTCGGAGAGCACGATTTAAGTATCATAAGAAGAGTCGCTGGTGCCATCAATAGCAGATGATAATCGTTACTGATACGGGTGGGCATATCTGGCCTTTTGTCCGCACGCAAAACGCCACCGCCCTCACTCTGTGGGGGCGGTGGCGTTTTATAGGGCGTTGATCAAGAGGAAGTCGTCGGACTAAAAGTCGAGGCCATGCGCCTACTGTCTGCTAAAGTGCCTTCCTCAGACTCCATTGATACGCTAAATGCTGGGCTGATGACGGAAGCTTAAAACACGGAGGCCTCACTGGTGTGCTACCCACCCCCTTCAATGAAGTCGCTAATTGCCTTCGAGGCCACGGCGCGGCTGGGTTCGATGACGGCAGCCGCCGACGAGGAGCGCGCGACCCAGCCGACGATCTCGCAGCGTATTCGCGCGTTAGAAGAGACGCTTGGATTGCCCCTGTTTGATCGTCAAGGCGGCCGCCTGGTGCTTACCCCTCTGGGAGAAAGTTTCTATCGGGAGATGGCCCCCAACCTCAAGGCGATTCGTGAAGCCTGCGAAAGAGTCATCCACCAGGGAGCACGGCCCGCGCCCTGTGTTTCAATCGCGGCGGGTGCGGGGTTTACCCACCTGTGTTTGTTACCATTGCTGCCAGCGCTCAAACAGGCGTTCCCGACGTTAACCTTCAAGCTGGTGACGGTTGATCGTGCTGACGACCCTGAACTGCAAGCGGCAGATATAGCGATCCGTTTTGGCCCTTATATACCCCAGGAAGAGGCGGTGTTGCTGGCCAAAGAAGCGGTGTTCCCCGTATGCAGCCCTGACTACGCGCATTCGCAGGGTTTGACGGGAACGCTGACGACAGCGCAGCTTTCCCGTCTGGCGCTATTGCACCAGGATATCAAAGATCCCCGCTGGCTCGATTGGGCACAGTGGTGTCAGCATGCGGGGATGGGCCTGACGACGCCAAGAGACGAGGTCTTTGCCTACCATAATTATGCCCTGTTGCTGAATGCGGCTCTCGCACACCAGGGCGTGGCACTGGGTTGGTCACCTCTCGTCAAGGAGTATCTGGCAAGCGGTCAACTGGTGGCGCTCTCCCCGTGTGTGACCCGTGATGATTATGGCTACTGGCTCAGCGTCAAGCATCATCGCAGTGCCGTCATTGCGCCGGTCAGCGATTGGCTCATCAAAGCCATCGGTTAGCCGGTCTGCCCGACCGGCTATTGCGTTCTCCCGTCTGCTCAGGAGAAAGGGTGAATGCCACGCCACGCCAGTGGCGAGCGTCATCATTACGCCAACGGATGCTCTTCCCCAATAACGGCGGGATCGAAGGGTGTGCGTGAAAACACGCTGCGCAACATGGGTTCGAAGTGCTCAAGCGGAGGCGTGGGGTAGTCAGGGTCGAAGGCCGCCTGATCATAGCGCTCGCAGAAGTCCACGCAGCTCTGGTACCAGGGATGATCCCGGTAGCGGTCACGCTCGTTGGGATCTTCGCCGAAGTGATGGGCGTAGTAGACTTTCTGGAAGAGGCCATGGTGGTGCACGATCCAGGTGACCTCGGCGCGGACGTAGGGGCGGATGATCGACGCGGCCAACTGCGAGTGATTATAGGGCGCGAGTTCGTCGCCAAGATCGTGTAGCAGGGCGCCAATGATCATATCCTTATCGGCGCCGTCTGCCTCGGCACGGGCGGCTGTCTGGAGCGAATGCTCCAGGCGTGTTACCTGATAGCCGCTCAAACCGAGCTCGAGATGACGCAATGCCTGCAGGATGCGGTCGACCAAGCCTTGGTTGAACTCGTCTTCAAGCTGTTCGAGGAAGACGTATTCCTCGCGAGTGCCGTCTTTCATTTGCCGAAACTGAACCTGTTCCATGTTAAGCCACCTTTCCCATTAAACCTTGCTGTTTCATCAGGCTTGCGAAGCGTTCGCGCGGACCATCGGTGTCGAGATAGCACCCCTGTACATGGCGATGGCCCTCGTCGGGGTTGTAATTCGTTCGCCCGTGCAGAACTCGGCTGTTGTCGAACATCATCAAATCGCCAGCGGCGAGGGGAAAACGCACTTCGTAGGCGGGATCCGTCAACAGTTCACCGAGGCGTTGACGCGCCCGATGAAAGAGCCGTGTCTGGGCATCGGAGAGGAGCGGCAGGGCATCCAGGCGAGGACTGTAGTGAACGCCGGTGGGATGGCCGTCGTCGTTGGTCTGGATCATGGTGCGATGGGTGACCAGCTCAGTACCGGCATCAATGAAGCGAAAGCGCACCGGGGTACGCTTGAGCAGCGCGTAACCCTCGGGGTTTTCCGCGCGCAATTGCTCGAGCACCTTCAGGCTGTCGGCGAGCGTAGACAGCCCCCCCGTGGTTTCGTTAACCAGGCAGTGCAGCAGTTGAATACCCGGCACCGGGCTGCGGTAGGGATTATCGGTATGCGGCCCCAGTGCGACGCTACGATAAGCCAGGTCGTTGCCGGTCGGGCGGGAGTAGACCTCGAAATAACGGCCAAAATTGGTTTCCTTGACGTAGCCGAAGTGGCTGCCGACCTGGAGGATTTGCTCCGGGTCTGTCGGCACGCCTTGAAGGATGATGTAGCCGTACCGCAAGTAGGCGTCCAGTGACGCCTGGAAGTAGGCTGGATCGTCTAGCGTTCGGGGCCAGTCAAAACGAAGCCGGTCTTGATTGAGGCTCGCGTCCCAAGGCTCGGCGAAAGGGAAGTGGCTGGTTTCGTCCAGCTCATCGGCGAGTACGCGAAGATCATAGGTCTCCTTGTGGCCATCGCTAAACGCCAAAACAACGTGATGCTCGTCGACCAGGACTGCACTCTCGAGTGTCAGCGCCGAATCGATGGCATGGGAGTCGAATAGGCGTTGCTGTGTCATTGACTCTAACTGATCAGGCGCGCGTGTTCGCTCACGTAGCCACAGTGGGCTGATTTCCTGAGAGTGATCTCCTTCGTCAATGACAATGGAGGGGGGCTGTTCATGGACGATAAGTGCATGGCGGTTGGGCATGGCGGTCCTCCTCGATGGGTTGCGATTAGCTCGTTTGCTATGACGGGGAACATAGCGATTGAGCAACCAAGCGAGTAGCGCCTTTCTCTTATGCCATTCCATGCATTTTTTTTATACCCGCCCGGGATAATTCGATAGGTCTTGAAGAACGGAGTGGTGAAGGGACCCGGAGGCCAATGTGTGCTTGGGCTCAGGTGCCGAATAAATCGTTGGTCTGTTGGCGACAAGCACGTCATCGTACAGAGACTTACGTCGACCCGATGAACTGTTTCAACGCTGGCAATCCGCGCCAGTGAGGTTTCCCCATGACAGCACCCCCAATAGGGATAAGCCAGTCTCCTGGCGTGCCTTTCAAGACAACTGACGTTTCCCTACGTCACCGTTGTCTCGCCGAGAGGCAGGGCGGCTCGCATGAAGTCCATGACCCCAGTGAACGGAAATCTCTTGTGCGACGTGCGCGTGCCGCGAAACGTCTCCCGGAGATACCAAAATGACGTCGCCACCCCGTAGGAACCGGTCAACAGTCGGCTGGCACGGTTTGCCGTTTCTACAATGGCTGCCACAGCAAACGACGCGTTCACTGCGCATCGATGCCATCGCGGGATTGACCGGCGCGGTACTGGTGCTCCCCCAAGGCGTTGCCTATGCACTACTGGCCGGTCTTCCCCCCGGAGTACGGCCTTTATGCGGCCATTGTGCCGGTCATACTGGCGGCGCTGTTCGGTTCGTCCCGACAGATGGTCAGCGGGCCGGTGGCTGCCCTGTCGATCGCGCTCTTTTCCACCCTGCAGCCTTTTGCCGACGCAGGCTCCAGCGAGTTCATTACGCTGGCGATGACACTGACGTTCCTGGCGGGTCTCTTTCAGTTGCTGTTAGGCCTGGCGCGCTTGGGCGCGCTGGTCGAGTTGGTGTCGCATTCCGTCATCACCGGATTTACGGCAGGGGCCGCGCTGATCATTGCCGCTAGCCAGTTACCCCATGCGCTGGGGCTGACGCAAATCGAAAGCGGCAACTTTCTTGCTATCTGGCCTCAGTTGATTGCTCGCTTCGAGGCGATAGAGCCCACGGCACTTTTCATCACGGTGTTTACCGTTGTCATCTGCTTGGTATTTCAGCGCTGGCTGCCACGCTGGCCGGGGATGATCGTGGCGATTGTGGCGGCCACGCTACTGGCCGCCTGGCTGGATCCAAGCCGTGAGATCGTCCAGCGCGTCACGTCTGTCCAGGCCGGGCTGCCTCCGCTATCAACCCCCGACCTTTCCCTGGAAAACCTGCGTTTGCTGACGCCAGGCGCCATCGCGTTGGGCCTGCTTGGGCTGGTGCAGTCGATTGCCATCGCCCGGGCCATCGCATCGCGAACGGGTCAACGGCTCGACAATAATCAGGAGTTCATCGGCCAGGGGCTATCTAACCTGGGCGGGGCTTTCTTCTCCGGTTTTATCTCTTCAGGATCACTGACGCGTTCTGGGCTCAACGCCAGCGCAGGCGCCTGTTCACCCCTGGCCGCCCTGTTCTCGGCGCTGTTTCTGGTGCCTATTCTGCTGGTGGCCTCTCCATTACTGAAATACATGCCGATGCCGGCCATTGCGGGGCAACTGCTATTGATCGCCTTCAAGCTGGTCGACTGGAAAAGTATCCGCGAGTCACTGACGCTAAGCCGCTCGGAAGCCACGGTATTGCTGATTACCTTTTTAAGCACGCTGATCGTGGCGCTGGACTTCGCGATCTACCTGGGCGTGCTGGCCTCGTTGATACTCTATTTGCGCCGCACCACTCGGCCACCGGTGGTGGAGAGCGACCTGTCCCAGGCGCCGTTGACGATTCAGCAAGTCGTGGAAGCGCAGTACTGCGATGTTGTCAGGATCGACGGCTCCCTGTTTTTCGGTGCTTGCGACTCCATAGCCCGCAGGCTGGAGCGTTGCGAACAGCCCGATCTTGTCATCCTGGCGGCGGGCATCAATTTCATCGACCTCAACGGCATTCATCTTCTACAGCGCCAGGCGCGCCTTTGCCATGCCCGGGGCGGCAAGCTGCACCTGGCCTGGATCAAGCCCAGTGTCGTCGCCCGCCTACAACGCGTGGGGCTGGTCGGCGACGCGCAACCGAGCGGGCCATTTGTGGCCATTACCTTGTGAGAGACGTGGTCGGGTTTTTCTGATGACAACGTTTCGAGCAATACGTCATTTCACTTCGCAAGGCGGTCTTTAATGACCATAAGAGAGTAGCGACAACTCGATCACTACAATAAGGAGATAGACCCTATGGGCTTCTTAAATAAACGGGCATCGTCGACGTACGACGATAGCGACATGCAGACGGATTATGTTGTCGGGCAGGACAACATCAAGGGCAGTGTGGGGCCCATCGGCTTTGACATTCACAACCGTGTCTTTGTCCTATCCGCCCTCGCCTCGTTGATTTTCATCGTGCTGACCCTGATGTTTCCGGCGCAGGCAGGAGAGCTTTTCCAATCCATCGTCAGCTTCTCGACGCGCACGCTGGACTGGTACTTCATGATCCTGGTGGATTTCTTCGTTCTCTTCTGCCTGGCGCTGATCGTGCTTCCCCATGGCAAGGTGAGACTGGGTGGGCCGGATGCCCGGCCGGGACACAGTTACCTGTCTTGGTTCGCACTGTTGTTTACCGCGGGTATCGGGATCGCCTTGCTGTTCTTCAGCGTGCTGGAACCGGTTTATCATGCGAATGTGTCGTCGCCCTTAGGCACCCCTTCACCCTTCGGCGCCGACGGTGCGCTGAATCTGGCCGCGGTTGACGAAGCCTCGGCCATGGGGTTGGCGGGGACCTTTCTACACTGGGGGCTGCACGGCTGGGCCGTCTACGCGGTGATGGCGCTCGCCCTGGCACTCTTCAGCTATAACAAGGAACTGCCGTTTTCTATTCGCTCGATCTTCTTTCCCATCCTGGGGGATCGCGTATGGGGCTGGTGGGGGCACGGGATCGATATCCTGGCGGTGTTTTCCACCTTGTTCGGCTTGGCCACGGCACTGGGCTTGGGCGCCCAGCAGGCCAACGCGGGACTGAATTTCGTCTTCGGCATGGCCATCAATACCACGACCCAGGTCATTATCATTGCCCTGGTCACCGCGGTGGCGCTGGTGTCGGTATGGCGCGGCCTCGAGGGGGGCGTCAAGCGACTCTCGGAGATCAATATGGGGGCATCCGTGTTGTTCTTCCTCTTCGTGCTGTTCGCCGGCCCGACCCTGATGGCGATCAGCGGCATGTGGACAGGAATCAGCCATTATGTGACGGAATTCATTCCGCTATCGGCACCCTTTGGTCGTGACGATGACGCCTATCGCCAAGCCTGGTCGGTCTTTTACTGGGCTTGGTGGGTCAGCTGGGCGCCTTTTGTCGGCATGTTCGTCGCGCGGGTGTCCAAAGGACGTACTGTGCGTGAATTCTTGCTGTGTGTGCTGATCGTGCCGAGTCTTTTTATCTTTATCTGGATGGGGGTATTCGGCAGCATCGCGCTGGATCAGCTCTATACCAATCCCGCCGCCAGTCTGGTCAAGGAGTACGTGATCGATAGCTACCGTCCCGAATTGGCCCTGTTCGGCATGCTCAATGAGCTACCACTGACGGGCTTGATGTCGACCCTTGGGATCATCCTGGCGCTGACCTTCTTCGTGACGTCATCGGATTCCGGCTCTCTGGTGATCGATACCATCACCGCTGGCGGCAAGATCGAAGCACCGCGGCCTCAACGCATGTTCTGGGCGACGGTGGAGGGGCTGATTGCCATTGTATTGTTGATCGGTGGCGGATTATCGGCGCTTCAGGCGGGTGTCACGGCGACGGCCATCCCCTTTTCCATCTTGATGCTGCTGATGTGCTACGCGATCATCCGCGCCCTGAACGGCGAGCTGCGCCGTATGCGCCACGCAAGTTGACGTGATGTTCCCTTTGCCGGACAAGACGTCCGGTAGAGGGGCTTTTACCATCCTCACAAGAAAAAACGCCCGTACCTAAGGTACGGGCGTTTATGTTGCTTGCCGAGTCGGCTCAGGCGAGGTGATTCGCCATGGCCTTATTCGCCACGGGGATAACGCTGGGCTTCTTCGACTTCGTTGAGATCCATGTGGTTACGCATGTAACGCTCGGAAGCGTCCTGAAGCGGCTGATAGTCCCACGGATAGTAGTGGCCATTGCGCAGGGCCTCGTAGACGATCAGGCGCTGCGCCTGGGAGGCGCGCACGTCGGTATCGAAGGCTTTCATGTCCCAGCGCTCGTGCACCTTGGCCTGATAGTCGGCGACTACCTCGGCGTAGTCGGGATGCGCCGCCAGGTTGTGCTGCTCCAGTGGGTCGGCCTCCAGGTCGAAAAGCTGCGGCGGGTCGATCTCGCAATAGTTGAACTTCCATTTGCCCTCGCGGATGGTCACGATGGGCGAATAGCTGGCCTCGGCGGCGTATTCCATGTATACCGGCGCGTCGCGCTTCTCGCCTCGGGTCAAGGGAAGCAGCGACTGGCCGTCGGTGTAGGGGGCGATCGAGGTGAGATCGATGCCGACCAGGTCGGCGATGGTGGTATTGATATCGATGATCGATACCGGATCTTCGACATTGCGCGGTTCGATCCCTGGGGCAGACAGCATCAGCGGTACCCGCGAAGAGCCTTCATAGGGACTCATCTTGAACCACAGGCCCTTCTCGCCCAGCATATCGCCGTGGTCGGCGCAGACCACGATAATCGTGTTGTCGAGCATGCGGGTGCGTTCGAGCACGTCGAGAACGCCGCCGATCTTGTCGTCGATATAGGAGATGTTGGCGAAATAGCCCTGGCGAGCGTTGCGCACGTCCTGGGGCTGGATATTGAACTTGGTATAGTCGTTGGCTTCGAAAATCCGCTGGGAGTGCGGATCCAGCTCATCGAAGGGTACGGGCCCTTGCTGTGGCTCTAGATACTCGCAGTCGTTATATAAATCCCAGTATTGGCGACGCGCCACATAGGGGTCGTGCGGGTGGGTAAAGCTGACGCACAGCGCCCAGGGACGCTCGTCGTGACCACGCGACAGGTCGTACAGCTTCTGCTCGGCGTGGAACGCGACTTCGTCGTCGTATTCCATCTGATTGGAAATTTCGGCAACGCCAGCGCCTGTCACCGACCCCAGGTTGTGGTACCACCAGTCGATACGCTCACCTGGCCTGGTGTAGTCAGGTGTCCAGCCGAAATCAGCCGGGTAGACATCGGTGGTCAGGCGTTTCTCGAAGCCATGGAGCTGGTCCGGGCCGACGAAGTGCATCTTGCCTGACAAGCAGGTGGAATAACCGGCGCGGCGCAAATGGTGAGCCCAGGTCGGCACGCTCGAGGGGAATTCCGCCGCGTTGTCATATACCCCGGTGCGGCTTGGTAGCTGGCTCGACATGAAGGCGGCCCGCCCCGGTGCACACAGATAACTTGGCGTATAGGCATTGTTGAAGTTGACCGAGCGCTTGGCCAGTTTCTTGAGGTTGGGCGCATGCAAAAAGTCGGCGGGGCCATCCTTAAAGAGTGTGCCGTTGAGCTGGTCGGCCATTAGCACCAATACATTAGGCTTTGTCATATGGGAATCTCCCTGGCGAGTATGGTTGGCGTTCGAAGCTGCGTATAAGCGCAACTTCTATCCCCGTACAATGACGTGCCCGGAGCAGGTAAACCAACGATTTATTCGCCCCCTGAGCCCTAACTCACATTGGTCTCCGGCAGAACCGACGTTGAAGTGATCGTCTCTGTTACCATCATTAATGTTTCAAGGCGTACTGAATTGATCAGTCAAGCGAGGAGGCCCACGCTCATCGACGTTCGGGGGGAGCCGTTCAATCAGGCCGAGGCCCATATGGATGAGGAGGCACAGCAAAACGCCACCGCCCTCACTCAGTAGGGGCGGTGGCGTTTTATAGGGCGTTGATCAAGAGGCCGCGCGGAAGGGGTTGCGCGGGTCGTCATCCCAGGCCAGGAAGGGCTTGCCGGTTTCCTGGGGCACCATGGTGATGCAGTTCTCCACCGGGCAGGTGATCTGGCACAGGTTGCAGCCCACGCACTCTTCCTCGATGACTTCGTAGCGGCGCGCGCCATCCTGCTCGGTGAGCTTGGCAATCGACTGGTGAGAGGTATCCTCGCAGGCGATATAGCAGCGGCCGCACTCGATGCACAGGTCCTGATCGATCTTGGCGATGGTCTTGAAGTTGATATCCAGATGCTTCCAGTCGGTCGTCTGGGGGATCGCCTTGCGCGAGAACGCCTCAATGGAGTCGTAGCCTTTTTCGGCCATCCAGCGGGAAAGGCCGTCTTTCATCTCCTCCACAATGCGAAAGCCGTTGAGCATCGCCGCGGTACATACCTGCACGCTGCCAGCCCCCAGGGCGATAAACTCTGCTGCATCCCGCCAGGTGGCAATGCCGCCAATACCAGAGATTGGCAGCGTGGGCGTCGCCGGGTCGCGGGCAATTTCCGCCACCATGTTCATCGCGATGGGTTTGACGGCGCTGCCGCAGTAGCCGCCGTGGGTGCTCTGGTGGCCGACGGTGGGTTTGGCGACCATGTTGTCCAGGTCGATGCTGGTGATCGAGTTGATGGTGTTGATCAGCGACACCGCATCGGCGCCGCCGCGCAGTGCCGCTTGGGCGCCCACGCGAATATCGGTGATGTTAGGCGTCAGCTTGACGATCACCGGTTTGGAGTAGTGTTTCTTGCACCAGTAGGTGACTTTTTCGATCAGGTCCGGGTTTTGGCCCACCGCCGCACCCATGCCGCGTTCGGGCATGCCGTGGGGGCAGCCCAGGTTGAGCTCGATGCCGTCGGCGCCGGTGGCTTCCACGCGCGGCAGTATATAGGCCCAGGCCTCTTCATTGCAGGGCACCATAATGGAAACGATCAATGCCCGGTCGGGCCAGTCCTTCTTCACCTGGGTGATTTCTTCGAGATTGATCTCAAGCGAGCGGTCGGTAATCAGCTCGATATTGTTAAAGCCGATCACTTCGCGGTTCTTGCCGTAGTGGGCCGAATAGCGCGACGACACGTTCACTGCGGGCGGTTCTTCGCCGAGGGTTTTCCACACCACGCCGCCCCAGCCCGCTTCATAGGCGCGTACCACGTTGTAGGCCTTGTCGGTGGGCGGGGCGGACGCCAGCCAGAACGGGTTGGGGGCTTTGATGCCGGCGAAATTGACTGATAGATCAACGCCGTTGACCACGCTATCGCCGCTGTCGTGCTTGCCCGGTGGGGTAAAATTGAGGGTGTTCATGCGGCCTCCTGCTTGGCGACGAGCGCCTGATGAATGGCGTGGGCGGCAAGCTTGCCGTGCTGCACGGCCTGAACGGTGAGGTCCTGGCCGGGTTTTACACAGTCACCGCCGGCGTAAACGTTGGGCAGCGAGGTGCGCAGCATGTCATCGACCTGAATGCGCTCGCCGTCGCGGGCGAGTTCGGCGGCGGTGGCGTCGCGAAGGCTTGTCCCTTCAAAGCCCTGACCGATCGCCTTGAAGATGGCGTCGGCGGCAATCTCGAAGGTGTCGCCGGTCGCCGTCAGTTGCCCCGCTTGTTCCTGGGTCTTGGCAAAGCGCATGCCGGCTACCCGGCCTTGGCTGTCCAGCAGAATGTCGTCGGGCTGTGCCCAGGTGACCATGCGCACGCCGTTGGCTTTGGCGATCTCCTGTTCGTGGTCGGTGGCGGACATCGCCTCGACGCCCCTCCGGTAGACCAGCATCACCTCGGTGGCGCCCAGGCGGGCCATCTGGGTCGCCATGTCGATGGCGGTATTGCCTGCGCCAATCACGATGCAGCGCTTGGCCACGGCTAGGCTGCCCAGGTCATCGGTTTGGCGCAGGGTCTTGATGTAGTCCACGGCGGGCATCAGGCCGGGTGCTTCATCGCCGGTAAGCCCCAGGGCGCGGCTGGTACCTAGCCCAAGGCCGAGAAATACACTGTCGTACTGCTGATGCAGGGCGGCCAGTTCCAGGTTGTCGCCCAGGCGCTGGCCGTACTGGATGTCGATGCCGCCGATCTCGAGCAGAAACTCGACTTCCTTACGGGCGAAGTCATCGGTCATCTTGTAGCGGGCGATGCCGTACTCGTTAAGTCCGCCGGGCTTTTGCTCGGCCTCGAAGATGGTTACCTGATGGCCGAGCATCGCCAGTCGGTGCGCGCAGGCGAGACCCGCCGGCCCGGCGCCGACCACGGCAATATGCCGACCGGTGGTGGCAGCCCGCTTGAACGGGTGGCCATCGAACTGCATGTTGTCGGTGGCGTGACGCTGAAGCAGGCCGATCAGCACCGGTTGGCACTCGGCGTCGTGGTTGCGCACGCAACTACGCTCGCAAAGGATTTCCGTTGGGCACACCCTGGCGCAGCTGCCGCCCAGGATGTTGGCTTCCAGAATGGTTTCCGCCGCGCCGTTGATGTTGTTTTCGCTGATCTGGCGAATGAAGCTCGGGATGTCGATCTCCGACGGGCAGGCCTCCACGCAGGGCGCATCGAAGCAGTAGAGACAGCGCTGACTTTCGATCATCGCCTGGCGATGGGTCAGCGGCGGGTGCAGATCGCTAAAGTTGCTTGCCAGCGTAGCTGGGTCGTAGGTGCCGACCTCTTTGGCGCTGGGTAGATGGTTCAGTTGGTTAGTCACGGTAGAGCCTCCGCTGTTGTTATGGGCACAGCTGTTGGTCTTGGTCGTTCTTTATGGGTCAGCGCTTGACTGCCATCGGCGCATTTAGCTCGGCACGCTTGGCCAGCAGCTCAAACATGCCAGGGTAGGCAGGGCGTTCTAAATACCGGCCTGCACCGCGCTCGGCGTGTAGATCGCCGTCGCGCCATACCCATTTGCCCTGGCTGATGGTGTGGCGGGCGATGCCGCGTACCGTCTTGCCTTCGAAGATATTGAAGTCGACGTTCTGGTGGTGGGTCTTGGCGGAAATCGTCCGCGTGCCATTGGGATCCCACACCACGATATCGGCATCGGCACCCACCTGAATCGCGCCCTTGCGGGGGTAGAGATTGAAAATCTTGGCGGTGTTGGTCGACGTCAGCGCGACAAACTCCTGGGGCGACAGCTTGCCGGTGTTGACGCCTTCATCCCAGAGTACGGCCAGGCGGTCCTCGACCCCGGCGGTGCCGTTGGGAATCTTGGTGAAGTCGTCCTTGCCTGCGGCCTTCTGGTCGGCGCAGAAGCAGCAGTGGTCGGTGGCGGTGGTCTGCAGGTTGCCGGACTGCAGACCATGCCAAAGCGCTTCCTGATGGCCTTTAGGGCGGAAGGGCGGGCTCATTACATGCGCCGCGGCGCGGCCCCAGTCGGTATCCTGGTAGACGCTGTCGTCGATCACTAGGTGGCCGGCCAGACACTCGCCGTAAACCTGGTGCCCCTGGTCCCGGGCGTAGGCAATTTCGTCCACGGCGTCCTTGGTGGAAACGTGCACCAGATAAATCGGTGCACCCAGGGTGCTGGCGATACGAATGGCGCGGCTGGCAGCCTCGCCTTCTACCTGGGGCGGGCGCGAAAGCGGGTGGGCCTCCGGTCCGGTAAGGCCCTGGGCGAGCAGTTTCTGCTGCATGTGGTAGACCAGCTCGCCGTTTTCAGCGTGAACCGTCGGCACCGCGCCCAACTCCAGGCAGCGCGAAAAGCTCTCCACCAGGATGTCATCGGTGGCCATGATGGCACCTTTGTAGGCCATGAAGTGCTTGAAACTGTTGACCCCGTGTTCGTGCACCAGCGTGCCCATTTCCTCCCGTACACTGTCGTCCCACCAGGTGATCGCCACGTGAAAAGCAAAGTCGGTGGCGGCTTTTTCGGCCCACCCCTGCCAGGTCTCGAACGCCTCCAGCAGCGACTGCCCCGGCTGAGGAATCACGAAGTCGATAATTGAGGTGGTGCCGCCCGCCAGGGCCGCGGCGGTGCCGGTGTAGAAGTCTTCGCTGGCCACGGTACCCATAAACGGCAGCTGCATATGGGTATGGGGGTCAATACCGCCGGGCATCACCAGCTGGTCGCTGGCATCGACGACTTCACAACCATCGGGTATGTCTAAATCAGTGCCGATAGCGTGAATCTTACCGTCAACGCAGAGCACGTCGGCGCGGTAGGTATCGGTATTGGTGACGACAGTGCCGCCCTTGATCAATAGGCTCATTGCTCGCTCCTTTGCTTATCAGGTGGCCGGGCTATTCGCCGTCGGTCAGGCGGGTGTAGGTTTCCGGGCGGCGGTCGCGGAAGAACTGCCAGTTGTTGCGTACCTCGCGAACCATGTCCAAATCGATTTCGTGCACCAGCAGTTCGTCTTCTGTTTCGCTGGCCTGGGCCTCGATCTTGCCGCGCGGGTTAACGATATAGCTGGAGCCATAGAAATTGCCGATATTCCAGGGTGCTTCGGTACCAACGCGGTTGATGGCGGCAATAAAGCAGCCGTTGGCCGCGGCCGAGGCGGGTTGCTCAAGCTCCCAAAGGTACTGCGAAAGCCCGGCGACAGTAGCGGAAGGGTTGAAGATCACCTCGGCGCCGTTGAGGGCGAGCGCCCGCCAGCCCTCGGGGAAGTGGCGGTCATAGCAGATATACACACCAATCTTGCCAAAGGCGGTATCGAAGACCGGCCAGTTGGATTTGCCCGGCTTGAAGAAAAACTTCTCCCAAAAGCCTGCGATCTGGGGGATATGCGTTTTGTGGTACTTGCCCAGATAGCTGCCGTCGGCATCGAACACCGCGGCGGTGTTGTAGTAAACGCCGGTCTCGGTTTCTTCGTACACCGGGACGATGATCACCATGCGGTGTTTGGCGGCGAGTTTCTGCATCATCTGGCAGGTGGGGCCTTCCGGCACCTGCTCGGCGGCGGCATACCATTTGCCGTCCTGACTGGGGCAAAAATAGGGCTGGTTGAACACTTCCTGAAAGCAGAGCACCTGCACGCCCTGTTCTGCCGCTTTCTCGATCATCGGCAGATGGGCTTCGTTCATGGCGTCGCGGATGGCCGCGGGTTCTAGGTCGGTGCTGGTTTTCAGGCCCATTTGAATCAGGCCGATTTTCATCTTCTGCATTAGCGTCTCTCCCGTTATTAGTGTTAGCTCACTGCATCAGGATTAATTAATGATCTGACGGTGGGTAGCGGAGTCTAAAGCTGACTGTAAGGGCAGCTTTTAAGAAAGTATCGTCAGGATGTGATTTTTAGCAAGTTAGTTGAATATTTTTTTAATGGCCTTTTTAACTCGTTGAGTTAATTTGCTATTTTTCTTTTTGATTTGCGTTTTCCCTAATATGGTGAGTCATTGCACTGCTTTGATGTTTTTTTATATGTCTTTTAAATCATGTGTTTAGTTATTATTTTGGGTCTTTAGGCATAATTTTAATGTTGAAAATTGGTGCAAATATTTTTTTTGATCTAGCCTTTTTGAATCCGTCGGGTATGTAGTGTCCTAAAGGGCAGCAAGATGAAGACAATAATAAAATTCTTGTCCCGGAAGACAGTTTTCCATCAATAAGTTAAGTGATAGTGCCGGGCGGTCGGCATGCTTATTGCTTGGGAGCCTCAGACCGTGAGGGTTTTCCGGGAAGCAGATGACACTGAGGAGAGACCAATGACGAAAACAACCTCTCAGATGGTAGACCGAGAAGGGCTGATTGAATTGGATGTGGGGGACGATGTTCGCGATAGCTCGCGCTTCAACAAGGACATCGCGCCTACCCAGGCGAGTGAACGAACCTGGACTAAGTGGAATATCGCCGCGCTTTGGGTGGGGATGGCGATTTGTGTACCCACCTACACACTTGGGGGTGTGTTGACCGCCTACTTTGGCTTGAGCGTGGGGGAGGCGTTGTTCGCGATATTACTGGCCAACGTGATTGTCTTGATTCCACTCACGCTCAACGCTTTTCCTGGTACTAAATTCGGGATTCCTTTTCCCGTTGTGCTGCGCTCTTCGTTCGGGATTTTTGGATCCAACGTGCCGTGTCTGGTGCGCGCCCTGGTCGGGTGTGGGTGGTTTGGTATTCAAACCATGTTCGGCGGGCTGGCCATTCACTTGCTGCTCTCGGAACTGATACCCGCGTGGGCGGCACTGGGCGGCGTTGGTGAAGTCATCGGCTTTTTCGTGTTTGGCGCCATGAATCTTTATGTGGTCATTCGCGGTGCGGAGTCGATCAAGTGGCTGGAAACCCTGGCCGCACCGTTGCTATTGGCGGTGGGTATTGGCTTGATGGTGTGGGCGTGGCCGCACACCTCGATGACCGAGCTTCTGGCTCAGCCGCCATCGCGTCCCGAAGGGGCGTCAGTGTATGGCTACTTCTTTGCCGGGTTAACCGCCATGGTAGGCTTTTGGGCGACCCTGTCGCTGAATATTCCCGATTTCAGTCGTTTTGCCAAAAGTCAGAAAGATCAGATTGTCGGGCAGGTGATTGGCCTGCCGTTGACAATGTTTTTCTTTGCCTCACTGGGTGTGGTGATGACCGCTGCCTCAGAGACGCTTGTCGGTCAAACCGTGGCCGACCCGGTGCGGTTGATCGGCTATATCGATAGCCCGTTCTGGGTAGTGCTGGCGATGCTGCTGATTATCATCGCCACGATTTCTACCAACACGGCCTCGAATATTGTCTCGCCGACCAATGATTTTCAGAATATTGCGCCCAAAATGATTAATCAGACCCGTGGTGTACTGATGACTGGTGCGGTGGGTGTGTTGCTGATGGGCTATGACCTGCTCCAAAAAGCGGGCATCATCCCGCCAGGGGTATCGCTGGAACAGATGTACTCCAACTGGCTGCTGGGTTATTCCAGCCTGCTTGGCCCGATTGCCGGTATCATGGCCGTGGATTACTTTTTGATTAAAAAACAGCGCCTGGATGTGCCCAGTCTGTATATGGACAGCCATGTTTATCCGGCGGTGAACATTGCCGGTTTTATCGCCTTTGGCGTGCCCGTTGCGCTAACGCTAATCTCGCTGACCACCGGTACGATGTACTGGTTCTACGACTACGGCTGGTTTACCGGCTCGGCGCTTGGCGCGATCGTTTATTATGTCGCAAGTCAGGTGCTTTCCTCCGCACCGTCGGTGGGTCCGGCGCCGGTGGCTGACAAGGAGCCGGCCGAGCAACTACCTTAGTTCGCGCGACGTGCGCTTCTCCAACATATCTCACCAACACCCGGCTAAATGCCGGGTGTTGGTGTTTGTGGCGTATTGATGAAGTGTAAAAAGGCGTCAACCACACGATTGGGGCGGCGATCGCGACGTGCAATAAGCACAAAGGGAATAAGGTAGTGCTGACTTGTGGTATTCAGGGCGCGCATTTTGCCCGCCGAGACCCACTGGTCGGCGACGTGTTCGGGAAGAAATCCCATAAAACGCCCGGTGAGAATCAAAAACGCCGCGCCCTCACGGTCTGACGCCGAGGCGCGCAGGTTGAGGTCATCGTGGGCCTGGCGTGCCTCAGCAGGTAGCGGATAGCGTGGTGATATGGCGGGATGCTGTGCAAGCTCGTCCAACGTGAGGCGGTCACTGGCCTTATCGAACAACGGGTGTCCCACCGAGCAGTACAGATAGGAAGGTTCGTCGTAGAGATGCTGAGTACTCAGGCTGGTGGGCAGGTTGACCGCTGGCACCACGCCGACGTGCATGTGGCCGTCCATCACGCCGCGAATCACCGCATCCGAGGGCTCCATGTGTATGTTCAGTGTCACATCGTGTTCCGGGGCGCTGAGCCTGGTCAGCGCATGGGTGACATGCATGGCGGGTAGCGTCACCAGGTTGTCGGTAATACCAATATTCAGCTCCCCCTTGATGGTTTGATGCAGCGCGTTGACATCGCTTTTGAAGGTTTCAAGCGCGGAAAGCAGCGTCAGGCCTGCCTGATAAATCTCTTTGCCTTCCTCGGTTAGGCTGAACCCGCCACGCCCACGCTGGCACAGCGAAAAGCCTAGCCGTCCTTCCAGATCGTTCATGTGCTGGCTGATTGCCGACCGGCTGATGCCCAGCGTGGTCTCGGCCGCCGTAAAGCCACCGCACTCCACCACTGTTTGAAAAATACGAATCAGGCGAATCTCATAGTCGCTCATTTGACCAAGCGCGGGCATATCAAGCTCTCATGGCGAGTAATCAGTTGATTTAATGATAGAGGAATTCCTGAATCCGTGAGACCGGCCCCCGGAAGCACTTCTAACCCACTGACCTGCATGGCAATATAGCCATTATCGCCATTCACCCAGACAGTGCCATGCCCAACATAAAGTTCCGCGCCAGTCGCCGCACCCTCACYAGCCACGCCGGGCTGTCCATCATCGGGCAATGCTTCGAGATCGCTGGCGTCGACAGCATCGACAGCCGCTTCCCCACCACGCTGGGCATGCGCACCAGTGACGTGATCAAGAGCTACCTGGGCCTGCTGTGTCTGGGCATGAGCGACTATGACGCTGTCGAGAACTTCCGCCGCGACAAGCCCTTCCAACAACTGCTGACCCTGCAGAAGGTGCCGAGCGCGGCGACGCTGCGACAGCGGCTGGAAAAACTTGCCGCCAACGACCTGCAGGCGCGCACCGCCACCTGGTCCACGACCCTGCTGTCACTGATCGAAGCACCGATCACCGCCGAGACGACGCACGTCTGCCTGGACATCGACACCTTCGTCATGGACAACAGCAACTCGAAGAAGGAAGGCGTCTCGCGGACCTACCAGAAGGTCGATGGCTACACCCCGATCGCCGCCTATCTGGGCAACGAAGGGTGGTGCCTGGGTCTGGAACTGCGGCCTGGCAAGCAGCACACCATGAAGGAGAGCAACGCCTTCCTGGAGCGGGTACTGCCTCGCGCCCAATGCYTGACCAAGCAACCGATCCTGTTACGCGAGGACAGCGGCTTCGACAGCCAGGCGCACCTGGCGCTTCTCGAACAGCAACGCCAGGTCTTTGCCGACGAGGGGCGCCGGCTCGACTATGTCGTCAAATGGAACCCGCGYGGCTCGGCCACGGCTGATCGACTGTCTCTTATACACATCTGACGCTGC
>NZ_NBYR01000047.1:0-3477 GCF_002119345.1 Halomonas sp. CSM-2
GGCGTGCTGCTGATCAACCAGGGCCTGCCACTGTTCCGGCGTACGGTGCTTTTTCATGGGGGTAACCTCGTGTTGGAAAATATGAGGTTACTGTAGGGCGATTTTCAGCGGGGTGGCAGGACGTCCTGGAATGAACGCTTACTGTTTACCTCCACTACGTGCTGGACGCATGGTTCGAAGCAGAGGTTAAACCACGACTTCGAGGTCGTGCGTTTGAGGTGCGGTTTGCCGACGACGCCATCCTGGCGTTCAACAATGAAGCCGATGCCCGCAAGGTGCTGGAGGTACTGCCCAAGCGCTTCGCGCGTTTTGGTCTTACCCTACACCCCGACAAAACACGGCTGGTGCGGTTCCGACCGCAACGCGAGCAACGTGCTGAGACCTTCGATTTCCTGGGATTTACCCATTATTGGGGAAAATCTCGCCGGAACCGTTTGATCATCAAACGGAAAACGGCCAAAGGGCGCTTCCAGCGAGGCCTGAAACGCATCGCGTGGTGGTGTCGCAGGTATCGGCATCTGCCGATCGTTGAGCAGTATCGGATGTTGAGACGCAAGATTCAGGGGCACTTCGCTTACTACGGTATTCGCGGCAATATGAAATGTCTGCAAGGGTTTCGTTACCGCGTGGAACGTCTCTGGATCAAGTGGTTGAGTCGTCGATCCCAGAAAGCGCATATTGCCTGGGATCAAGCACGGCAGATACTGCAGCGACTTCCTCTTCCGATGCCGAGAATCGTACATTCATGTTAATCCTTCAGCGAAGCTGATGACTGAGGAGCCGGATGCGTCAATCGCGCACGTCCGGATCTGAGGGGGGCCGGGTCGAGTAATCGCCCGGTCTACCCGACCCATAACTCGCTAAAGGCTGAGAGGGCATCGTGGTTAAGTTGATCTCCATGATAAAGCGGTCTGCTGCTCAAATGGTGTTTCATCACGATGGCCCTCTGCCATCCTTATGTTCGGAGCTGCTATCGTCCGACAGAAATTCATCGCGCACGCGCTGGCTGTCATCGTTGTTGCGGCTGGCAGCACGTGCTTGCTCTTGAGCTTCTCGTTCGGCGCGCGCTGTCTCTCGACGGGCATGAAGTTGCCGAGCGGCGCCACGAACCCGCCAGGCAACATAAATTCCCCCCAACGCCAGCAATGTCAAAACAACGATGTTGAATAGCGGGAAGTGACGGTAGTCCGGCTCGACCTGCCAGATCTTCACGGCGTTTGGAAACATCGAAAAGATCGGGACACGCCAGCCGTAATGCCGAACGGCCACTAAGTTATTTTCGTCCTGTGAAATCGAGCGAGCACGGGTGTGCAGGTCGGAGCTATCGAATTTTCCATACAAAATTGCATCTTCATTGCGGTAATTTCGTGGATCACCTTCCTGAGTTTCTGCAAGGATAAAGTACACGTCCATGGTGCTGACAGAGCCAGCGGCTTCGCTCTCGTTGTTATTCTGGGTATCTACCCGCTTAACATCTGTACCGATCAGGCGCACGACATCAACCTGCGGTAGGGCATAGTGCAAGGCGGCTCCGACTACGATCAAAGCCGTGCCAGCCAGGGCGTATCCAAGGCGTTTCATTGATAATTTCCCTGAGGGTCAAGGTTTAGTAGCGACATGTTCTGGTACGGACAGCTCAGTATCTACACTATTAGCTCCAACCTAATACGATGTCCATTGTGCTCAGCAGCAAGGCTTTGGCAGGTTGCACTTTAAAGGCACGAAAATAGAGATTTACTCGTTAAGTATAAATATGATTATTCAAAAATCCATAGAATTACGCTAAAAAATATATTAGGATAAATGCCTGTGCGTAATTTTTCACGCATCCGTGTCCATTGAAATCAGTGCTTTACTGGCCATTTTTACGCCCGTTTAATTGTGCCCAGGCACTTAATGGCGCTTTTGTGATGTGCTATATGGCTTATATCAAAAATACAAGGACGTAAAGTAATGAAAAGGTGGATTGTTTTTTTTACTGTTCCAATACTGACAATAATTATTCTGAAGTTGCTCTTAGCTTTTATAATGGGTTATATATTCCAGATTGATCCTGTTGGATTTTGGGGAGTTACTGCAAGCTTTATTGTGAATTTGTTTTTTGGTATGACGATTTTTCATTGTTCTCCTGGCAAAAATGTCAATTTGGCTTATTTTTTTGCATTCATATACTCTGCATTTGGAGTATATATTGGATTATCTAGTGAAGGGCAGGTAATGCAAGTTATGGGAGAAAGTGTAATTACTGAATTCTCATGGGTTAAAGAAATTATTTTAGTGTTCGGGATTTTCTCTGGTATTTTTGGAGCTTTTGAGAGTGAAAAAGAAGAGCGCGCCTAATTTAGCATGGTCACTCGTTTAATAGCTCTGCTCCGCTACTTGATAATAAGACATCAAAGCTGTGATTTTCAACCCAGTCGTGTGCCGGACCGGTGAGCTGAGAGGTTCACGCCGGGTTCTGAGATCAGTTGAGGGGCAGTTCCCTAGTACTACAGCCGTAACTACTGAAGTGATCGTTCATGTGCTGCCATCCGGGCTTGCTGCTGCCGACGGTGGCACTGCCAAGCCCGGTACTGATGCTTTCGTCGCCAATTCGACCAGCAAAGCGCATGGGATAACGCTTGCTGTCCTCGCCATAGCCATCGTCCTATCAACCGCCTGATTTCGGGGAGTGTCCACGAAATCCTGTCGATTACGGTTTTTTTTGCTGCTGGTTCTCCTGCCGAATTGCTACTAGCAAGCCATGGGCCAACAGCGACAAGATGATGTGGCGATACCAGCTTCCCCAGCGCCTCACTTCATACTCATCTAGGCCACACTCTCCCTTCGCCGTCTGAAAACCCTGCTCGATTTTCCAGCGCTGTCCTGCGACGCGTACCAATGTCTCGATCGACACCCAGTCTTTGGGAGCGTGAACCACATAATAGGCTAACTCATCCGGTTTCGTGAGGCTGCGTCTGATCAACAGATAATGCACCCAGCGAAGAGCCTCTTTCGTAGGCTTCAGCCTCATCAGAGGCGCCAAGGCCCATTCATACCGGTGCTCCCCCTTGCTGCCTGAACCGGCAGACAACGTCTGCCATTCGTCACCCGGGAGTGCTTTTGCAATCTCGTCAGCCCGCGTGTGTTGAAAGCTCTGCCACCACAAGGGTTCGTGGCAGGCGACCTCTAAAACAAAGGGCTGTGATCGCTCCTCTAGCCACAAACGCAGGCTGCGGATGCCGCCATAAACACTATCCCCAGTCACCCAGGCGGCCGGTATTTCCTGATTTAGCGCACGCGCCAGCATCTGGCGAGCGAGTTCGGGCTTGCTGGCAAATTCGACATCTATAGTGGACCCTGAAATCAAGACACTGGTTTAAGATATGCCGAGGCCGATTTCGAAGGGACCAGAGATGTCGAAACAGAAACGTAACACCCACTCACCGGAGCTGAAGGCCAAGGTCGCCCTGGAGGCTGTCCGTGGCCTGAAGACGG
>NZ_NBYR01000032.1:0-22163 GCF_002119345.1 Halomonas sp. CSM-2
TCTTTCAGCTCCTCAAACGTGAGCGAATTAAACGGCAGATATACCCAACACGGGAGGCTGCCAGGCGCGATGTGTTCAATTACATCGAAATGTTTTATAACCCGAGACGGCGCCATGGCACGACCGACAACCTGTCGCCGGTCGAATATGAACGTCGCTATTTCCAGAGCCTGACGGGTGTCTAGAATACTCGGGGCGATTCAATCGGTACGGCTTCTATTTACGTTCTGATTTCACTTAACGAGCAATAAAATTTAGATAAGTGGATTAAATGGTGGGTGTCACCTTTGCATGAGAGTGAGGCAAACCGACCTCTCATCGGAATATCTGGTTGATGCTTGAGCCTACTGTGAGTACATATTTCCTTCGCTAATTCCGGCAAGAACGCCACACGCTTCAATTTCTCGATCATCATTGCAACATGCTCGCAGTGAAATGAGATGTTTCTCAAGCGTTTGCAGAGCGGTTATCTGCGATTGCACATGAGAGATGTGCTCATCCAGCATTGCGTTGACGGCAGTACACGGCTGGTGAGGGTCGTCCTGATAGCGTTGTAGCTCGCGAATCTCTGTCAGTGACAGATCAAGGATTCGACAGTGACGGATAAAGGCAAGCCGCTCACCATGCTTCTCGTTATAAATGCGGTAACCATTCTGCTGGCGGTCTGGCAGCGGCAACAGGCCCTGTTTTTCATAGAAGCGGATCGTCTGCGTGTCGATACCCGCTATCTGGGCTAACTGACCAATGCGCATCAGGCTTACTCCTTAACGGATCATCTGTCCTATTGACCTTATAGTGACTATATAGTTTTAAATGATGACAAACTATGTTGGCTAACTGGAGCCGTACCGTGCGTAAAACCTGTGGAGGCCCATGTGGCTGCGACGCAACGTCTGCAACGGATACCGATATGCCGGTCTTCTCCGAAGCGTCAGGGAAGTATGTCAGTGTGTATGCCGTGCCGAAGATGGATTGTCCTTCAGAAGAACGGATGATCCGCTTGGCGCTGAATGGCTTTGATGAGATTCAAACGCTGTCATTTGACTTGTCGAACCGCCGGTTGGAGGTCTTGCATGATGGTGAGGCTGAGCCCATTACCGCGAAACTGGCAACCTTGGGGCTAGGTGCTTCTCTTCAGGAAACTGTCATTGCCGACCCAGAGACAATTAGGGCCGCTGAGAGCTCGGCGGCTTCTGCGACGCAGGAGTCTGGCACCCTGCGCGTGTTGCTCGGCATCAATGCGCTCATGTTCGTGGTGGAAATGACTGCTGGCCTGATCGCCCAGTCTACCGGCTTGATCGCTGATTCCCTGGACATGTTTGCCGATGCAGCTGTCTATGGCCTGGCCCTCTATGCCGTAGGGCACAGTGCGAAGATGCAGGTACGTGCCGCGCATCTGGCTGGGGTACTGCAACTGATTTTGGCTATCGGCGTGCTCGTCGAGGTGGTGCGACGCTTTGTATTCGGCAGTGAGCCCGAATCACTGATGATGATGGCCATCGCCTTCGTCGCGTTGATCGCCAATACCGGTTGTCTGCTGTTGATATACAAGCACCGCGAGGGCGGCGCGCATATGAAGGCAAGCTGGATATTCTCGGCCAATGATGTGTTGATCAATATGGGCGTCATCACCGCCGGTGCCTTGGTCGCCTGGACGGGGTCTAGCTACCCTGACCTGATTATCGGTACCATCGTGGGCCTGATCGTCCTCAACGGCGCCCGGCGCATCCTAGCGCTCAAGGCATAAGGCTGCACGGTATGCAGCTATCGATGCCTGGGACACTTAATCGAAGTGGCTGTACAAGTGCGCTAGGCCTGAACGACTACGAGTAGCGTGAGGTCCGGAACTAGTAAGGCAGCGTATCTAGGAATCTACCAAGGAAGGAAGATGATGGATAGTATTTGGCTGGTACTCGGCTTGGCGCTGTTGCCCGCGTTGGGAAACTTCAGCGGCGGGCTTGCTGCGGAGGCCTCCCGAACGACAGGGCGCCGTCTCAATTACGCCCTTCACGGTGCTGCCGGCCTCGTCATTGCGGTGGTGGCGGTGGAAATCATGCCACGTGTGCTGGAGAGCCTTTCAGCCTGGCTAATCGCCCTCGCTTTCGCGCTGGGTGGCATTGTTTACGTAGGCCTTGAGAAGCTCGTTGAGAGTCTCCAGAAGCGGCAAGGTCAGCAGAAAGAAGGCAGTCAGACGAGTGTCTGGATGATCTATATCGCCGTGTCCATCGACCTGTTCAGCGATGGCCTCCTGATCGGGGCGGGGTCGGCGGTCTCACCGTCGGTCGCGATAATACTGGCGGCGGGGCAGGTGCTCGCGGATGGCCCTGAGGGGTTCGCGATGATCGCCAACATGAAAGACAAAGGAATTCCCCGCAGCAAGCGCTTGCTGATCTCTGCCTCCTTGGCGGTTCCCGTACTCTCGGCAGCCATCTTCGCTTATTTCGTGCTCAGGGACCTACCGGAAGCGTTCAAGCTAGCGGCATTGACGTTCACGGCAGGCCTTCTCACGGTCGCTGCCATCGAGGACATGATATCCGAGGCTCATGAGAGCGGAGAAGATACCCACGTCTCGCCGCTGGCCTTCATAGGCGGCTTTGTCCTGTTCGTTCTGGTATCGGCAGGCTTGGAAGGGGTTGTGTCACAAGGCTAATGTACAGCTCTCCAATAAAGCCCCTGTCGTGCTGGCCCACGAAGCAGCCCCTGTTTACGGTGCACCTAGTCGTGGACAGAAATATTCACTTAAACCCGGTCAGCGTGTGCTGGTGCGGCCCGGTGATCGCGTTCCTTGCGATGGACGCATCCTGGTGGGCACGTCCGACCTTGACGAGTCGCCGGTAAACGGCGAGTCCATCCCCCGTTCGCGAGCGCCTGGTGATGACATTTTTGCTGGCACAGTGAATCTTGATGCCGCCCTGGAAGTGGAGGTAACACGAGGCGCTGATGACAATACGATCGCACGCGTTATTCGCCTAGTTGAAGAAGCACAGGCCGCCAAGGCACCGATAGCACGCTTCATTGATCGTTTTGCGTATTACTATATGCCCGCCGTCGTCTTACTCGCCCTCCTGATGGCGATAGTGCCACCGCTGGTATCGACCATGGCATGGTCGGAGTCGATTTACCGTGCGTTAGCATTGCTGTTAATCGCATGCCCCTGCGCGTTAGTCATTTCCACCCCAGCCGCCATCGCCGCAGGCCTCTCGGCGGGCGCTCGGCGCGGCCTACTGATCAAAGGGGGAGCCGTTCTTGAACAGTTAGGTAAGCTTCGCTTGGTGGCATTAGATAAAACGGGCACCCTCACTGCGGGTACCCCAAGAGTCACAGATGTGGAGTCTTGGATCGCTGAGGAAGACGATAACAGCGTATTGCGGCTCGCCGCTGCGATAGAGCGAGATTCCAGTCACCCTATCGCCATGGCTATCGTTGAGCATGCCCGACAGTCAGGCCTAAACCTCCCCACCGTCACTGGCAGTCGTGCTTTGGCGGGGCGCGGTGTCTCAGGCCGGGTGGAGGGTCGCGAGCTGAGCTTAATAACGCCTCGTCACCTTCACGAGCAGGTCATCCTTGATGAAAGTCTCAGTGCTCGGATTGTCGCGTTAGAAGAAGCCGGCAAGAGCCTCGCTCTCCTCGTCGAAGGCGAGCGTTTGTTGGGCTTGATCGCTGTTCGCGATGAGCCACGCGAAGATGCCCTTGAAGGCCTAGCGGCGCTATCGCGTTTAGGCGTACAGGCGGTCATGCTCAGCGGTGATAATGCCCGCACCGTCGCTGCCACTGGGGGTCGCTTAGGCATTGAAGCGTACGGCGAACTGATGCCTGAAGACAAGGCAGCCTATGTTCGAGACTGGCAAGCGGCAGGCCGTGGCCCCATCGGTAAAGTAGGTGATGGCATCAACGATGCACCGGCGCTCGCGGCAGCCGATGTCGGTATCGCCATGGGGGGCGGCACGGATGTGGCGTTGGAAACCGCCGATGCAGCCTTGCTCAAGAACCGCGTTACCGGCATCGCTGAGCTGATAGACCTCTCTCGTGCCACGCTGCGCAATGTGAAAACCAACGTTGTTCTCGCCCTTGGCTTAAAAGCCATTTTCCTAGTCACGACGGCTCTGGGTATTACCGGTATGTGGATTGCGGTGATGGCCGATACCGGTGCTACCGTTCTGGTGACGTTGAACGCCATGCGACTGCTGGGTTACCGCTTTTCGCCCAATACCGCGTTGACAGGCCTGTCTCAAGGAAAAACAACGTCATGAGAACAGCGCCAAACGATAGTCCTTCACGTCGTTGGCCATGGTTCACACTCGCTTGCGTGATGGCTCTAGCCGATCAACTTGTCAAAGAAATCGTGCATGCCCAGATGTCGTTTGGCCAAGTCATCCCGCTAACGCCGTTTTTTAACTGGGTATACACCGGTAATACAGGAGCCGCTTTTAGCTTTCTCGCGGAGGCAGGTGGTTGGCAGCGCTACCTCTTTCTTGGTTTAGCGTTGGTGGTCATCGTCGTATTGCTCGTGCAGCTATGCAAACCCCTGCCGCGCTTGGAGGCCTGTGCGTACAGTTTGATTCTTGGCGGCGCACTCGGTAATACCGTTGATCGCTTAGCGCGTGGGTACGTCGTCGACTATCTGGACGTTTACTGGGGCGAATGGCATTGGCCCGCCTTTAACATGGCCGATATCGCGTTATTGATAGGTGTAATGATATACGCAGTGGCGTTATGGCGTGAGCGTCCTGCTTTTAAGCGCACTGAGTAACGATATGGATTCGCTCGATCAAGAAAAAAAATATACGCTTTTTGCTGGGCGACTTTCACCAATAGTCGATTGCGTTGTAGCGCTCGCCGCTGGGGTATTGACCACCTTGAGTGCCGCCCCCTTTTCCCTATGGTGGCTTGGCCCAGTGGCCGTGGCACTGGTCTATTGGAAGATACAGTCGCTAACGCCCGCCATGGCCACCCTGCGTGGGTGGTGCTATGGGGTAGGCCTGTTCGGTTCTGGCACATCGTGGGTCTTCGTTGCTATTCACGATTTCGGTGGCACCGGGGCCTTGGTGGCGATGCTCCTCACCACTCTTTTTGTCAGCGCTCTGGCGCTCTTCTTTGCAATCCCCTTTGGGCTCTATCGACGCATCGCGGGGCCACGGTTAGCCTTTCTTAGCTTTGCCGGTATGTGGGTGATGAGCGAATGGCTACGCACCTGGTTGTTCACCGGCTTCCCCTGGTTATTGTTAGGCACCTCTCAGATAGATTCTCCATTAGCCCCATGGGCGCCCGTTGGTGGTGTGTACTTGCTGTCACTCATTACCGCGCTGACAGGCACGTTAGGGGTAGAGGTACTGCGTCGCCGCTGGGTTTTTCTCGTCCCAATGGCTGGCCTGTGGATCGTTCCATTCCTATTGCCCGCCCAATGGACAACCCCGGCTGGCAAGCCCATCCAGGTGGCATTGCTGCAAGGGAATCTTGATCAGCGCATTAAGTGGACTGCACAAGGGCAGCGCGAGGCGATCAGTATCTACACGGCGATGACACGGGAGCAAGCAAAGGATATCGATCTCATCGTTTGGCCCGAGGCAGCCCTTCCCATGCTTGAGCAGGAAGCACAGCGAATACTTGAGCAAGTAGCGTCAGACCTGGGGCCTGACACCGCCTTGTTAACTGGCATTTTGCAACGCGATGGTGAAGGGCGCTCTTATAACAGCGTCATAGGGCTAAATGATGTGCAAGGCGAATACCAGAAAGCGCACTTAGTACCCTTTGGCGAGTATTTGCCATTCCAAAGCCTCCTCGCTGACACCCTTGCTTTTTTCGACTTGCCAGCACCCCGCCTGACCCCTGGGTCAGACGTACAGGCTCCGTTACACGTGGCTGGAACTACCATTGGCACTGCCATCTGTTACGAGATCATTTTTGCCGACCATGTCGCCCAACAGGCGCGTAATGCCGAGCTGCTATTAACGGTTTCCAACGATACGTGGTTTGGGCGCTCCATTGGCCCACACCAACATCTTCAAATGGCGCGTCTACGTGCCCTTGAAAATGGTCGTCACCTACTTCGAGCTACCAGTAATGGCGTGACGGCCATCATCGATTCACAAGGTCACGTCACAGCCCGTGCCCCACAGTTTGAACAGGCCAGTTTAACTGGCGAGGTGACCCCGATGCAGGGCCTAACTCCTTTCGCACGCACCGGTAGCGGGCCCGCTTGGATACTCGCTGCCTTGCTGACGCTGCTCGGATTACCACTTAACTTATCTCGATCAAAAAACGACGCATTAGATGAAAAAGGAACCTAGCGATGCTCTCGGTAAATAACGCAGCAATACTTAAGAGACTCCTCCGATCGCCAATGCAGATGGGCTTCATCATGAGTGTGATGGTTTCATCTTTGGCATGGCTCCCTGTCGCCATCGCGGCACAACCCGCCACTACCCAGGAGACGGAATGGCCCAATGGGCACTACCCGCTACCTGAGGAAGGCAATATTATCGGCGAGGCTGACACCTTCGTCGTGAAGGATTACGACGATACCTTGATAGATATTGCCAGGCGTCACAACCTTGGCTATTTGGAGATGACCCGGGCAAATCCAGAGGTCAGCATCTGGGTACCAGGGGTGGGCACGGAAGTAACTATTCCAGGACGTTTCATTCTGCCGAATGTCGAGCGTACTGGGATCGTCATCAATATCGCCGAGCTGCGGCTTTACTACTACCCAGATGTCAAAAACGGTGAGACACCGCGCGTTGAGACCTATCCTATTGGCATTGGTCGCGAAGGCTTTGATACTCCTCTCGGTGTGACCGAGACCACAATGAATATTAAAAATCCTGCCTGGTACCCGCCTGAGTCGGTAAAACGCGAAGCGGAAGCACGCGGCGAAACCGCGCCAAGCGTTGTGCCGCCCGGCCCCGATAATCCGTTAGGAGACCATGCCATCATCCTAGGCTTCGATGGCTATTTGATTCATGGTACCAATCAGCCAGACGGGATTGGCATGCGCGCAAGCCGAGGCTGTATTCGCATGTTACCCAAAGACATCGAATCTATATTTGACCGCATTCCTCCCGGCACCCAAGTCAACATCATCAATCAGCCTATTAAAATCGGTTGGGAAGACGGACAGACGCTGATTCAAGCATTTCCGCCGCTTGGAGAAGAAGAGCACAGCATGGCCGCACTGTCAGACACCATGACACGTCTCAACCAATACAATGTCGATAATATAACCATCGATTATGAGCAGCTCAGCACCGTACTGGCATCGTCCAGCGGGCTTATAACACCTCTCAATCCGAAGCAAGAGCAGGAACCACAAAGTAGCGGCATAGAAGAGGGGAGTATCGAAGACATTTATAAAGAGTTGGTTTTGCCCTTATCTCAGCGGTCGTGACATTCACACAAGAGGTCCATTGAGCGCTGATATGTAGGTTGAGAAAAGCAGTCCCCTGTCAATGAGATGGGGAGACTCATTTCAACTTGTGCTTTTCATAAGGTGCATTTTTTAGATTAGGCGTTCCGTTTCACTCAGCTATGATGCCGTCCTTCTAAACCTTAAATTGGCATGATGATTGGGCATGTCTCATCCAAAAATCTGCTGGCCACTATCCAGGGAGACCCATACGTTCAAGCGCCATAACCCTAATTAAGGACAATCTATATTGCGAAGCTGCTGTGATGAAAACCTTCAATAAAGTAGGCATCACTCGTGGTGATTTCACCTAATAGGCAGCTATTAACTTGTCAGCCTTAATGTGTCACGAAGGCCATCGTGTATGGTGGTTATCAATGACAAATATGTGCCGATGCACATTTCTGGGATGATGGTGGGGATGGCGATGAGGTTCCGGCCCCTCCCACCCTTCATGATCGTGTTGATGGTGTTCATCGTGATAGTGAAGATGGCTATGATCTATAGGCGAGTGCTCATGCGCAATCTCTCTTGGGTCACGACGAGGCCAAGCAAGCATCGCAAGCCCTGTCGCGGTTAAAGCCAATGTCCCGAGCAAAACGAACGTTTCCGTCAGTCCCAGGTTCACCCCCAGCCAGCCAGCCAACGGATAAGTGAGCAGCCAACAGCTGTGTGACAACGAAAACTGGGCAGCAAACAGCGCAGGACGATCTTCCGGCTGGCATGAGCGCTTAAGCAAGCGACCGGTGGGCGTCATGATTAATGAAGCCCCTGCGCCCATCAGTAACCATAGCCCGACAAGCCCCGCAAACGATGGTCCCAGCCAGCCCAGGTAGAGACTGAGTGCCATCATAACGCCACCTAGCAGCATGACTGGTCTTTCTGTCACTCGGTCCAGTATCTTGGGTAGCAGTAAGGCCACCAGCATGGAGCCCCCGCCTGCGGCAGAAAAGGCCAAAGCTACTTCTTTCTCGCCAAGTCCCAACATAGAGCGCACAAGCACGACCGTATTGACGATCTGCATCGCTCCGGCGGCTGAGACCGCCAAGTTCAATGCCAACAGCCCCCTCAGACGAGGTGTTTTTAGATAAATCCGTAAGCCGTGAGAAACGCGACGCCAAACGCCGGGAATTTCTTCTAGTGGTTGTGACTCAGGCAACATCACAGATATAACCAAGGAAGCTGAGATCACGAACGCCAGGGCGTTGAGTACAAACAGGACATCAAAACTCATCACCATCAGCAATGCGGCTGCCACCATCGGGCTAAGCAGGTTCTCTAAATCGTAGGCAAGACGTGACAGGGATAATGCTCGCGTGTACTGATCTTCGTCTTCTAGGATGTCCGGTATTGTCGCCTGGAAAACGGGCGTGAAGGCTGCAGAGCAAGCATTGAGTAGAAAGATTAGCAAATAGATTTGCCACACTTCTGTAACGAAAGGCAGTGCGCAAACCACGGCTGCACGCAGCAAGTCGAGGCTAACCAACAACATGCGTCGTGGCAGGCGTGAGGCGTAAGCACCCACCAGTGGCGCAATGCCCACGTAGGCGACCATCTTAATTGCCAGCGCTGTGCCTAATACGACACCCGCCTGCCCTCCAGCAAGATCATGAGCCAGTAACGCTAGGGCAACGGTGCTCAGACCGGTGCCAATCAGTGCAATGACCTGAGCGAAAAAGAGATGGCGATAGACGCGATGGGCGAGTACACCGATCATAGATCGCTCCTCAATGAGAGGGCTTAGATGCATTCACAGGTAGCGGGCGATGGCCTTAAAATCCCTGACGTGCTCACGCTGAGTCGCCGTTAAGGGACCTATCGCCTCCTCCATGCAGTGGTCGATATGGTCTTGCACCAAGGTTTTTTTGGCCTGTTGAATGGCCTTTTCGACGGCGTGCAGCTGCTGAGCAATGTCCAGGCAGGCGCGGCTGTCCTCTATCATCTGAGTCACGCTTTGCAGATGTCCGCGTGCGCGGTTCAGGCGCTTGATGATATCTGGGTGCGTCTGGTGCGTTGTTTGGTGGTTAGACGTTGTCATATTTTCCTCTTATTTGTTCCCATCCCCCTGGAGGGGATGCTAGGCTATTCGTCGTGTGATTGCCAGCAGTAGCGGTTCAATGGCTGAGGATGCACGCCGGTTACCGATTAAATGTGGGTAGTTTTTATGCTCCTTTACGTACGACACCGCCTTGGTTGCCTACTATTACTGCTGTTGGTCATGCAGGGGCTGGTTGAGTCTGGCGTGGGAGAAGCCCTGGCCCACGGGCCGGAAACCGCTGCTGACACAGGCCATTCGCATGGTGCTGTTAGTCACCAACCCAGCAGCCACCATGCAGAGGGCCACGAGCAGGCAGCAGAATACAGCCCGCTGCATGTAGATGGCGGCAGTCACTCACGAATCGGCTGATCGACTGGCGATGAGCCCCTTGCCCGAGCCGATACTGGCAAGCTCCCTTCGATTGGGCGAGCGGGGTGGCTCCCCGTTGCGCCGCATGTTCCGCCTGGAACGCCCTCCACGTTGATCCATCGCGGTATAGCGTCGGTTGCCCGCCGGGTAGCCCTGATGGATTAAAAAATACTTGGAGGCTATATGTTGCCATCTATACAAGGTGGGACGTGCGATGTGTCTGGAAAGGCACGGCGATGTTACCTGCCTGTCATAACGTTATTGTTGGTGCTGTTGAGCACCAGTGGGGATGTCCTGGCCCATGCGGTCGCCGAAGGCGACAAGGGATATATTCAGGAGATATACGGCGTTCACCTGATATCGTTTATGTATCTCGGTGCCAAACACATGGTGACGGGCTACGACCATCTGCTGTTTCTGCTAGGGGTAGTGTTTTTCCTCTACCGCATGCAGCACATTGCCATTTACGTCAGCCTGTTTGCCATTGGTCACTCCACCACCATGCTGCTGGGGGTGTACTTCGATATTGGCATTAACAGCTACCTTATTGACGCCATTATTGGGCTCTCAGTGGTGTACAAAGCGCTGGATAACCTGGGTGCCTATCAGCGTTGGTTTGGTTTTCAACCCAACACCAAAGTGGCGACGCTGGTATTTGGGTTTTTCCACGGTTTTGGGCTTTCGACCAAAATCATCGAGTACGAGATCGCCTCCAACGGCCTTCTACCTAACCTGTTGGCCTTCAACGTTGGAGTGGAAATCGGCCAGTTGCTGGCCCTGAGCGCCATCCTGATCGTCATGGGATTCTGGCGACGCACGGATGGCTTTCTGCGCCACGCTTACACCGCCAACGTGGCGATGATGAGTGCTGGTTTCCTATTGGTGGGCTATCAATTAACCGGCCTGATGGTTTCCTAAATCTCGGAGTTTTTATATGTATAACACTGATATGCCAAGCCGCGCTGAACTGCCCTCTACGGCCAAGTTGCTGCGCTCTACCATGCTCGCCGCTGTGATCGCGGGCGTTTTATTGGTTACCGTTGTGTTGCCTTCGGAATACGCGATTGACCCCATCGGGGCCGGCCGTCTGTTGGGATTGACCCAAATGGGCGAAATCAAGAACCAACTTGCGGAGGAAGCCGAGCTTGACCAAGCCAACGCCAACTCGGCACAAGGCCCCGAGCAAACCAACCAGCCCGCTGAAATACGCATTGTCGAAGAGGTAAATGAAAGCCCTGAACCGGCTGAGGAACAGGTGGCATCGGCACCTTCCGCTGATGAGACGTCGCACGAGGCTCAGCTCGAAGCGAGTGATGATGTGGCCAATGTCACTTCTGATACGACACTCACCGAAGGCGAGATATCGTCTGAGCCAGCGTGGCGTGAAGAAGTAAGCTTCTCGCTTGCTCCCGGAGAGGGCACCGAGTACAAGTTGACGATGGATGAAGGCTCTATTGCGACCTTTGCTTGGTCATCTGAAGGCGGGCCAGTCAATTTTGACACCCACGGTGATGGCGGTGGTAATTCCATCAGCTACGAAAAAGGACGTGGCGTTCCTGAGGATGAGGGGGAATTGGAAGCTGCCTTTACGGGGAACCATGGCTGGTTCTTCCGTAACCGAAATGAACAGGAGGTAACCGTTAAGCTGCGTATTAAAGGTGATTATGGCGAGCTTAAACGTATGATGTAAGCCGTTAATAACCAATGCCCCACTGTGCAGCTAGGCAGTGGGGCATTTTTTTAGATGTACTATTCTATTAGATATCGTGCATTCTTTCAGTTTGCCGAGATAGACGCATAGCCTCGTGCTCCTCTAAATCGAGAAGTGTTTCCAGCAGTTCCTTGGCTTCTCGGATTTCGGCTCTGCCGATCAGGCTGCGATATAAACTGATGGCTTGATCATGGAAATCCAGTACTTCTTTGCAGATAGCATCAGCTCCTAGCGTGGAATAGGGCGCATCGCAGGTTCGGTGGCTGCGAATAGGCTGATGAGAGAGGTAATCGTAGACATAAGTATGAAGCACGTTAACGCTTGCGGTCCCTTCAAAGCTAGCAATTACACGCTGCATCTCTGCCTCATGAAGAGACAGATAGTTAAGCAGCATTTGCGCGCGTTCTTCCTCGTGCTGATTCGCGCAGTGAGCCAAACACTCGGCAAGATGGGCATGTAATTGTCGTGTCCAATCGATTAGATCGCCAAACGTTTTAATCTCCATTCATTTGCTCCTTGTGCCGCTGTGATTAATGAGAGTGCGTGTGGTGGCTGTCGGTTGAGCTGTTGCTGTTAGCAAGAAATAGCCACTCGCCGATTAGCAGCGCGGCCATCACTGTAACGGCAACGATAAGTACCAGTGGGTCGGCAATAGCTTTTACCCAAACAAAACCACCCAGTACAAGGACATCTAACAGGATGGCAATGGTCGGAATAATCGCGTTAGCGCCCACGCTTTTCCTGAGATGGCGCAAAACTCCCCAATGGATGGCGATATCCATGATCAGGTAAAAAATAATGCCGAGCGCCGCGATTCGGCTAAGGTCAAAGAAGGCGGTCAGCACCAAGCCGAGCACGATCGTGTAGACCAACGTATGTTTTTGCAGGCTACCGGGCATGTGGAAATGGCGATGCGGTACCAGTTTCATTTCTGTAAGCATGGCGAGCATGCGAGAAACGGCAAAGACGCTGGCAATAATCCCGCCCGCAGTGGCCAGCATGGCGAGGATGACGGTAAAGCCAACCGCGGCTTCACCCAGCGCGGGGCGGGCGGCAGCCGCCAGGGAGTAATCTTGAGTTTCGATAATCTCGGATAGCGATAGGTTACTGGCAACGGCAAAGCCTACAAGCGCATATATCACCACGCACAGCGCGATTGAGATCATGATGGCCTTGCCCAGGTTGCGCTTTGGATTTTTCAGCTCCGAACCGCTATTGGTAATGGTCGTGAAACCTTTGAAAGCCAAAATACCCAATGCCGTCGCGCCCAAGAAACCTGAGAGAGTGGGGGGGGGCGCATCCCCACCAGTCCCCATGTCGATAGAATCGGCAATAAAAACACCGACAACACCAAACACGATGATGCCACCAATTTTTATGAAACCCAGCACTGAGGCGACTGTCTCGATCAACTTATTGGCAGATAAATTGATCAAAAAAGCCGCTAGCAACAAGCCCACACCAAGCAGTGGAACAAACAGAGTGCGATCGCCTAGCTCAAATAGCTCCAGAGTGTAAGAACCGAACGTTCTCGCTAAAAAGCTCTGCGCAATGACCATGGAAAAATACATCAATAGCGCATGGAAAGCGGTAGGGAGCGTTGACCCATACGCTTTTTGCAGATACATGCCAATCCCCCCGGCGGATGGGTAGGTATTGGACATTTTGACATAAGAGTAAGCGCTACAAGAAACAATCATCGCGGCGGCTAAAAAAGCTAGGGGAAATAGAGGGCCGGTCATTTCTGCCATCTGTCCAGTTAAGGCAAAAATACCCGCCCCGATCATGACCCCCGTGCCTAGCGCTACGGCACCGATGAGAGAGAGGCTCCCTTCTTCGTACTTTGGCTTTCTATCCTGGTCAGCCATACAAACACTCCTAGGAATGAAGCCCAAAGCGTTCAGGTTTTTCGCCTCAGGCAAGCGTCGGATAAGTGCTAAACAAGTCTGGTTGAATTAGCTGAACACAACCTGAATATATGCCAGTTAATTATCTGACCCAGAGCATGCTTTGGCGTAAGAAAGTGGCGGGCTTAACCTACCAGCATACGTAATGGCATCCACAGCCCCATGGCGATCATTACCAGATTCTCGGTTAACGATACAAAGCCCAGCGGCACATTGCTGTTACCGCCGACGCAAGCACACTTAAGCTCACGCTTGTCGATATAGACGGCTTTAAAGACGGAGATTGCCCCCACCGTGCCAACAAATAGCGCCAGTGGCGCTGCCAGCCACACCAATGTTCCGGCCAGCATTAAAATGCCTGCAACTGTCTCGGCATAGGGGTAAAGATAGCTATAGGGGACATAGCGCTGGGCCAATAGGTCGTAATTCAAAAACATACTACTGAAACTTTCGACATCCTGTAGCTTCTGCAGGCCGAGCAGCACCATCGCCGTGGCCACGGCATACTCCGGCATGCGCGCAGTAAACAGCGTGCCCTGAGTAGCCCAGCTAATCGCCAAGCCAATCAGCAGCGCAGTAGCAAAAATAGCAATTACTGGCCTATAAGTGGTTTTTTTTGCATTAGGAACGCTCATTCCCAGATGTTTGCGTAGCTCTTCGTACCCACCTATGCGTTGATCACCGATATACACTTGGGGCGTCGTATCGACGTTTTCCTGTTCTTTGAAAGCATCGATTTCATCACGAGACGTTAAGGTATGGTCGTCAACCTTAAAGCCCTTGCGCTTGAGAAGATCAACTGTCTTCAAACCGAACGGGCACATATGCTCGGCGGTTTTCATCCGGTAAACCCGTGCTGAGGCAGTGGGTGTTGATATTGGCATTGATTTTCCTTCGCTAAGAACATGGTATTTAAAAAAATCATAGAACCTTTGTGCAGCACTCAGGCAAGTATAGCTACTCCTTTATTTTGATAATTCTAGCTATGGTTAAAATTTTTTTTCAGCGAGAGAAATATATGTTAAATAAAAAGGGCCATCATAAAGAATGGCCCATATCTTAAGTTAGTGACTATATATTAATAGTCAACATGTAATTCATAGCGATTGTTGTCACTTTCTTTAGTGCCTCCTAGTGCATTGCCTGTCACTTCAAGTTGATAATTGCCTGGCTGCAGTTGGCGGACCAATTCAAAGTGACCACGTGGGCTGGATGCTTCTGCTACCTGCTGTCCTGCTGCATTATAAAGCACAGCAGAGATACGGTTGCCAGCGCTGGTTGCGCCTGGGAAGTGCTCGCTTGCTACCTTCAGCGTAGTCGCTTCTTGAATGTTAATACTGAAACTTTTTGATTGGCCTTGGGCAAGTAATTGTGTAGAAGAGACGCCTCTTTCAAGTAGAGGTAGATCCTGGTTGTTTGTCCCATAGTTAGCCAATGCAGGTGTTGAAAGGATGCTGGCTACAAGCGACCCAAAGATAATTGATTTAACTTTCATGGTGGTTACTCCTCTGGTTGATGACATGGTTATATTAGATGGCTTTTTTGAAATGAAGCTGAATTTAAAAATAAAAAATAAAAAAAAACGCCACCACTGGGTGACGTTAAAAAAATATCTATGTTCAGAGTTCGCTAAAACATCAGTTTAACACCGGCAACCACCCCAGTATCTTCCGTATTGTCGCCACTGGCCCGTGAAAGGTCGGCTGTATCGCCATACTCTTTCTCCCAATAAGCACCAATGTAGGGGGCGAAACGACGAGTCACTTCATAGCCTAGTCGCAGGCCAGCGCGCACCGAGTTAAGCCCTTCACCCACGCCAAATTCTTCAACTTCGCTGGCGGCTACGGCAATTTCGGTGCGCGGCTGTAGGTAGAGTCGCTGTGTTAGGCGCAGATCGTATTCGCCTTCAAAACTGGCGGCGACATCACCATCTTCACTCACTTGCATGGCAACATCGGTTTCGATGCCATAAGGTATCACTCCCTGTAGGCCCAACACCCCATAAGTACGTTCGGCGTGATCATCGGAGAAGACACCGCCTTGGTAACCAATCCCCCCCTGTAACTCCCAAAAATCAGCCACTAAGCGACTATAGAGGAGTTCTAGGGACTCAAACTCAGCATCTTCGCCGTCACCCTGAACGTTTTCGCCTTCCGATTTAAGGTAAACGCGGTTAATGTCACCGCCGTACCAGCCTTGAAAGTCCCATACCACGGCGTCTTGACCTTTGTCGGGAACGGTGTATTCAAGCCGGTCAAACAGTGCCATGCCCATATTATGTTCCTTAGTGGGCGCGGGCCAACTGTCTGGTGCCGCATAGCCGTCTTCGGCTTGGGAGCCCGTTGCGACGGTCATGCCAAGGGCGGCACTGGCGAGGGTTACGTAGCGCTTAATTTTCATACTGTCTCCTTAAGAAACCTGAACAACGCGGAACATGCCAGCATCCATGTGGTAGAGGAGGTGGCAGTGGAACGCCCAACTGCCCTCGGCGTCCGCAGTGATCAGCGCAGACACGCGCTCGCCGGGCTTCACATTTAGGGTGTGTTTGCGCGGTATCAATTCACCCTGGCCGTTTTCCAGCTCCATCCACATGCCGTGGAGGTGGATAGGATGTTCCATCATGGTGTCGTTGATCAGGATCAGGCGCAGGCGTTCGTCTTTTTCGAAGTGAATAGGGCCGGAAACCTCGCTGAACTTCTGGCCGTCGAACGACCACATGTAGCGCTCCATGTTGCCGGTAAGGTGCAATTCAAGCTCACGGCCGGGTTCGCGACGGTCGGGCCAGGGAGTGAAAGATTTCAGATCGCGATAAACCAGCACACGCCGCTCGTTGGGATCAATACCAATACCTGCCTGGCCGTAGCGGGAGCCTGGCTGTACTTCACCAGCCGCCAGCATGCCGTTTTCGCGTGTTTTGCGCTGCTCGCTGGCCATACCTCCCATGCCCGAATGGTCCATGCCTTCCATGCTGGAATGATCCATCCCACCCATGTTTGACATGCTCGAGTGATCCATTTCCTCCATATTAGCGTTATCCATCCCCTGCATATTCGACATGCCGGAATGATCCATGCCGCCCATCCCCCCCATGCCGTGAGCGCCCATGGCTTCCATGCCGCGGTCGGCAATCTGACGGCGCTTGGGGATCTCCGCCTGCATGCCTTCGCGCGGCGCCAGCGTGGCGCGGGCGTAGCCGCTGCGGTCCATCGACTCAGCGAAGATGGTGTAGGCCTGATCATCTTCGGGTGCGACCACCACATCGTAGGTTTCGGCAACGCCGATGCGGAACTCATCGACGGGAACGGGCTGCACCGGCTGGCCGTCGGCGGCCACCACGGTCATCTTGAGGCCAGGGATGCGCACATCGAAGTAGGACATTGCCGAGCCGTTAATCACCCGCAAGCGCACACGCTCGCCTGGCTTGAACAGCGCGTTCCAGTTTTCCTCGGGAGAATGGCCGTTGAGCAGGTAGGTGTAGGTGCTGCCGGTTACGTCGGCGATATCCCGCGAGCTCATGCGCATCTTGGCCCACATGCTGCGCATTTCGGCCGTTTGGGCGAAGCCGTTTTGGCGTATGTCGGCGAAGAAGTCGGCAATCGTGCGTTCCTGAAAGTTGTAATAACCTTCCATGGTTTTGAGATTGCGAAACACCGACATGGGCTCTTCAAAGGTCCAGTCGGTCAGCAACAGCACGTGCTCGCGGTCGTAGCGAAAGGGTTCACGCTCGGCGGCGTCGATAATTAACGGCCCGGCATGACCAAGCTGTTCCTGCAGGCCGGAATGGCTGTGGTACCAATAAGTGCCGTTCTGACGGACAGGAAAACGATAAGTAAAGGTTTGGCCTGGCTCAATACCGGCAAAACTGACGCCCGGTACACCGTCCATGCCCGGCGGTAGAATCAAGCCATGCCAGTGGATTGAGGTGGGTTCGTCGAGCAGGTTGGTGACACGTAATACAGCGTCCTGACCTTCCTTAAGGCGTATCAGCGGGCCGGGACTGGTACCGTTGAGGCTAATCGGGCGAGCCTCTTTTCCATTAATCGGGATGGATTCGCGTCGGATAGCCAGCGACACATTAGGCCCCTCTTCCACGCCCTTTGAATAGACATTTGTGCGTCCCCAAGGGTTAGCCCAGGCGGGGCTTAAGCCCATCGCTGCGGCGGAACCCAATCCAAGTGCCGCGCTACCTTTCAACACCTGGCGGCGTGAAAGTGGGTGGGTGATGATGTCCGAACGCGTCATGTAAAACTCCCATCGCTGATGAATGACATCATCTTGGGGGAGAAAGCTGAATCAACGCTGAAAAAGCAGTTAAGCGGAGGTGACGCCTGTCATTGGCAATGTGGTGATGACCCGAAGGCCACCCAACGGGCTGTGCTCAAACTGGCAGCGACCGTGATAACGCGCTACCAGCTGTGAGAGAATAGCTAGTCCCAGGCCATAGCCAGGGTGGTGCTCATCCAGTCGGGTGCCACGCTCGCCGAGGCGCACCATATCGCTTTCGGCAACGCCGGGGCCGTCATCGTCAATCGTTAAAGTCAGTGCGTCTGATGAGGTGCTAATGTGGCAGCGAATCTCGCTGGTGGCCCATTTGCCAGCGTTATCCAGCACGATGCCCAGTATTTCGGCGTAATCGTGGGCATCGATCGGCACTTGGTCGCGCGCGTCAATCGCCTGCGTCAGCTCGAACAACTGTTCAGAGTAGAGGCTACGAAACATCTCCATCAGACGTTGACTGTCACGGGTCAGGTGGGTCATGCGACCCGCATGAGGACCTGCGATGCGTGCACGGCGCAGCTCAGCATCCAGCTGGGCGTTGATGTCCTCGATGCGCATCAGCAATTTCCGTCGGCGGTTTTCATCAATCGGTCGGTTGCCGCTTAGTACTTGGGTAACGGCGGCCAACGGGGTTTTCAGCGCGTGGGAAAGGTTAGCGACCGACTCACGTGAGCGTTTAAGGCGCAGGTCAATGTCGTCCATAAAGCGGTTAAGCTGGGCAACAAGCGCGTCGAGTTCGTCGGGCGCTTTTAGCGAGAGGCGCTGGCGGTCGCCCGCTTGCAATGCTTCCAATTGATAACGCAGTTGCCAAAGCGGCCTTAATCCGCGATTGACGGCCAGCATATTGAGCGTGACCAGCACCGCGAGCATGCCCGCAGCGATGCCGCCCACCCACCAGTGCAAAGTAGCTAGGCCTGCTTCGACTTGGGAAAAATCCTCACCAATCAGCAACACGCCGTTGGCGCCTTGCCATTCGAAATGCTGGCGATACACCAATAAGTGTCGCTCGCCGCGCGTTACCTCGATCAGTGCATCCCCTTTTCCGTTAAGTAGTGGGGCAAGTTGTCGTTGCCAGACTGGGTCTGAGGCGCTGATCTCTCCGTTGAGGCGCAGCACGTAAAGGTGATGAAAGACCTGGTAGGCTTCGCTTGTCGAGGCTAGCGATGTGGGAACCGCCAGGCGGTCTTGTTCGAGCTGTGCGACCGCGTGGTCGGCTTCACGCTTGAGGCGCTCGCCCAGAAAGTCCTTGGCAAGATTTTGCAGGAATACGCCGTGCAGTAGCCAGGTCAGGCCGACTACCAGCAGCGCGACACCGCCCAGCCAGGCGAGCAGGCGAAACTGTAAGCTGCGTTTATTAACGTGAAACAAAAACGTATCCCTGGCCGCGGCGCGTCTGGATGATTGGCTTGCCAAGATACCGGCGCAGGCGAGCCACGTATACCTCAACCAGATTGGGTGCGGGGGCGTCTTGCTCCAACGCGTAAAGCTGTTCCAGCAAGCGCTCCTTGGAGTGAATGCGGTCCGGGTGGTGCATCAGGTAGCGCAGCAGCCGAAACTCGGTGGCAGTCAGCGAACGCCATGGGGTGTCTTCACGGCAAACGCGCTGACCGGCTTCGTCCAGAGACACCCCGTTCAGTGTGATGACTTGGGATAACTGGCCAGACTGCCTGCGCAGCAGTGCCTTTAGGCGAGCCATCAGCTCGGCTTCGTGGAAGGGTTTGGTCAGGTAATCATCGGCGCCAGTTTCCAAGCCAACCACCTTGTCTTCCCAGGTGTCGCGCGCGGTGAGTATCAAAATAGGAGTGGCACGTTTCTGCTTACGCCAATGGGCGAGCAGCTCAAGCCCCGAGCCATCGGGCAGCCCAATATCGAGAATGGCAAGCGCGTATTCTTCGGTGGCCATGAACGACGTGGCCGCCTTAACAGTGGGGGCCACGTCGACCAGGTAACCGTTGTCTTTTAGACTCTCTGCCAAGCTTTCGGCCAGCAAGTCATCGTCTTCTAATAGCAACAGTTTCATTGGTAAAAGGTCTGCTTAGAAAGAAAAATTACCGTACATGCCGGATTCATAGTGGCCGGGGATGTTGCAGGCGTACTCTAACTCGTCAGCATTATCGGGAACTCGCCATAGTAGAGATTCGGTTTCACCGGCGGCAATAGTGACGGCTGCCATGCTGCTACCATCAGACATATCGTGACCTTCGCCTTCTGACATGTTGGACATATCATGGCCTTCGCCACCTGCCATTTCTTGCATCATTTTACGATGTGCTTCTTGGGCTTCCTTGCTGCCGATCACGAACTCATGCTCAATACTGCCAGTGTTGGTAATTTCAAATTTCACGATCTCTCCGGCGGCCATTTCCAGCTCATCAGGGTCGAACCACATATCGCCTGCGTCGATGCTAATCGTGCGCTCAGCATCAGCATCGCTAAGGTCGCTTTCGCCGCCGCCGTGTCCAGGTCCCGCCCAGGCAGCGCCGGCAAGTATACTCAGTGAAAGAGCTAATAAGCTGGATGTAAGATGGGTCTTGCGCATAGTCATTTGCCTCCAAGGTGAGTGTGACTCGTTCTTTATACGTCGCCAACCTTAAACGAGCCTGAACTCGCCCAGAAAAAAATGATCTGTAGCAAACTTTCTTTTTCCGCAGGGTGGCATGGCTTGACCCAGGGGTAACCCATAGGTCGTAAGCTTTCAGTGGTTTTAAACATCACGCTATTGTCAGGAGACCACCATGATGAACGCAGACTGTTTTGCAGTAATGGCCTCAATGGGCTGGTTAGCCTGGTTAATGCCCTTCATGCTTCTGTTACTCGTAGGATTGAGCATTGCCTCACTCATCAAATACCTGTTCAGCCGCGCCAATTAGTTCTTTCATTAATAGAGGATACGCTTATGAACCTAAAAACCACTTCACTATTGGTGTCAGGCTCGCTATTGCTGGGGGCAACAGCCGCCCAGGCAGGACTGCCTGATGAAGCAACGATGTACAAAAACCCTCAATGCGGCTGCTGCAATGAATACGCTCGCCACCTGGAAGAGCAGGGCGTAGATGTCACCATTGTGGACGATGCTGAGCTTGGCGAGATCAAGCAGCGGGCCGGGGTACCACACGGACTGGGCTCATGTCATACCATTGGTATTGGCGAGTACTGGATTGAGGGCCACGTACCGATGGAAGCCATCACCAAGCTATTTGAAGACCAGCCTGACATTGACGGCATTGGCTTGGCCGGTATGCCGATTGGTACGCCGGGCATGCCTGGGCCACAGCAGGAGCCCTACGAGGTTTATAGCTTTACCGATCAGGAAGATGAGCCATTCATGACACTTGAGCCTTAATGACGCGAGCAGGCGGTACCTGCTCGCGGCCTAATAGCACAACATCATGGATTAACTCTTTGCCTGCCCTACCATGCGGTACAACGTGCCATCGCGATGAACCCAGTGGTGGAATAAAGCCATGAACACATGTCCTGCAATGAGTACGGTCAGCAAATAAGCAATGGGGCCATGTATTGCTTGCGAGGCTTCTGCAAAGGGTGTGCCAATTCCCTTGGAAACCAAATGATCAAATAACCGAATTCCAAAACCTTGTAGTAAACCACTCACTGGGGCCGCAACCAATAAGGCATAAATAGATAGATGGCCTATCAGCACCGCCTTACCTTGATGCGGAGGGCGATTGCGTATTTGAAAAAGCAGCCAAACAATTCGCAGCCCAACAAGCGCTAAAATCATAAAGCCCACAGTGGCATGCCAAGGCTGAAATAATTGGCTGAATGCATTACCCGGCTGCCAGTTGTTCATATAAGCACTAGCGAGCTGTAATGTCACCAGCAGCGCGGTTATCCAATGTAGCAGGCGGCTAACCGAGCCGTAATATTTCTGTGAGTCGTTAATAGCCATCCAAATTAACCCCGCTGATACTTGCGTTGGAGATGACAACACCCAAGGGACGGCGGTAGGTAAGGGATTGGGCGATGGAAAGACGATACCGCCAAGCTGTTAACAACATACATTTTGTATTTCATACAATTTCCTAATCTGAAGATGCAGGAAACCATATGTCATAAACCTGAACAGAACCTTAAAAGAACTCCTGAATCCGTGAAGCCGGCGCCGACACTTTCCCTATCACCGCCAGCGAGCACTTTTTGATCATTCGCCCCGTGCAAGTTGGCTTTCGCAAGCCCGTTATTGCCAAAACCCACCGTGCTGATCGGTGCTGACGGCCCGTTTTGTCATGCCTTTCCACCCGCCAGGCACGACATATCTGGCGATCGCGTGTCGCTTGGAACTGCTTGTGGATAGAGTGTCGCCGATTGACGGTCAGCATGGCGTTCCTCGTGGACAACGCAGTCGGCTCCGCAGCGTCTTGAGCACCGTCATGCGCCCGATATCCTGCCCGAMGTCGAGGATGATCTGCCGTGCCTTGTGAATCACGAGAGCCGCAC
>NZ_NBYR01000043.1:0-6771 GCF_002119345.1 Halomonas sp. CSM-2
GCGAAGASSTGCGCGGCCGCCACGCGATTACCGGCCAGCACTGCCGGATCGGCTGGCCTGCGTCCGCCGCGCACCTCTTCGCCGAGGACGGCCTGCGTCGTGACGATCTTGCCGCTTACTCACTCATGCCCACCGTATCCCCGGAAAGCGAATTACCCACTGGTTCACCGCAAGATGAATTGCGCCACTCCCAGCTCCAATCCCAACGTTGAGGTGTCTCCCATGCGTGCCCGTCTCCCCTTTGCTCTTTCTGCCCTCACCGCTGGCCTGCTCAGCGCCGGTCAGGTCGCCGCCAACGGCCCGGTCGAATTGACCATGTACTACCCGGTCGCCGTCGGCGGTGCGCTTACCGATGTGGTCGATGACCTGGTCAACGAATTTGAAAGCGAGCATCCCGATATCGACGTGGAAGCCATCTACGCAGGCAACTACGACGACACCCGAGTACGCGCCATGTCGGCGATGGAAGCGGGAGATACGCCGCAGCTGTCGGTCATGTTCTCCATCGACCTCTACGAATTGCTGGAACAAGATGCCATCGTGGCCTTCGACGATCTGGTCGAAAGCGACGAAGAACGCGAGTGGCTCGATAGTTTCTACCCCGGGCTGATGGAAAACGGCCAGTTGGATGGCAAAACTTATGGCATTCCCTTCCAGCGCTCCACCATCGTGCTGTTCTGGAACAAAGACGCCTTTGAAGCCGCCGGCCTCGACCCCGAAACGCCCCCCGAGAACTGGGAACAAATGGCCGAAATGGCCGCCACCGTGCGCGAGGCCTCCGACGGCGAGCAATGGGGCGTGATGGTACCGTCCACCGGCTACCCCTACTGGATGTTCCAGGCCTTCGCCTTCCAGAACGGCCACCGGCTGATGAGCGAAGACGGTACCGAGGTCTATTTCGATGACCCTGCCGCCATTGAAGCGCTTGAATACTGGGTATCGCTGGCCAATGAGCACGGTGCCATGCCTGACGACACCATCGAATGGGGCACGCTGCGCCAGAATTTTATCGAGGAATCCACCGCGATGATGTGGCACACCACGGGCAACCTGAGTGCTGTGCGTAGCGAAGCAGACTTCGATTTTGGCGTGGCCATGCTGCCGATGAAAACCCAGCGCGGTAGCCCCACCGGCGGCGGCAACTTCTACATTTTTGAAGATACGACGGAAGAAGAACAGCAGGCAGCAATGACGTTTATCCGCTGGATGACCGCCCCTGAACGTGCCGCAGCCTGGTCGATCGAGACCGGCTACATGGGCGTCAGCCCTGCTGCCTACGAAACCGAAGCCCTGCGAGACTACGTCGCCAACTTCCCGCCTGCGGCGGTCGCCCGGGATCAGTTGGAACACAGCACGGCGGAGCTTTCCACCTACCAGGGTGGCCGTGTGCGCCGCGCTCTGGACAATGCCGTTCAAGCCGCGTTGACCGGTCAGATGACGCCTGAAGACGCCCTCTCTCAGGCACAGCAAGAGGCCGAAGGTGTGCTACGCCGCTACGCCCGCTAAGGCGCGTCAAAAAAACATAACGCTTTCATATTCGCCGGGGTGCGCCCCGGCTTTTTCCGGACTCGCGGTGTTCAATCATGACACTAACCGCCCACGCTAAAATGCAACTTTACGGCGCGCTGCTGTTGCTGCCTGCCGCCGTACTGCTGGCTGCTTTCGCCTATCTGCCCACGATCATGACCGTCATCAACAGTCTTTTTCTTCCCGGCTTTCGTGGCGAGCCCGCGGCGTTTGTCGGGGTCGAGAACTATCAGGTGCTGTTTGACGACCCGACCTTCTGGCAGGTGGCGCGTAATAACCTGCTCTATGCGCTGGGCACCATTCCCACCTCCATTGCCCTGGCGCTGGGCATGGCGCTGTTTGTCAACGGCAAGCTGTCGGGGCGCGGCTTTGTGCGTATGGCCTATTTCACGCCGACCATCCTGCCGATGATCGCCGCCGCCAATATCTGGATGTTTTTCTATGCACCGCAGATCGGCCTGTTCAATAGCCTGCTGGAAACATTGGGATTTTCCGGCGTGAATTGGCTGGGCGATCCAAGCGTGGCCCTCGGCTCGGTGATCGTCATGTCGGTGTGGAAGGAAGCCGGTTTCTTCATGATTTTCTACCTGGCCGCGCTACAGAGTATTCCACCGGAACTCAAGGAAGCCGCTGACCTTGAAGGGACCGGCCGCTGGAGCTTCTTCTGGCGGGTTACCTTTCCGCTACTGATGCCCACCACACTCTTTGTATTGATCAATGCGCTGATCAACGCGGTACGCGTGGTGGATCACCTGTTTATCCTGACCAAGGGTGGGCCCAACAACGCCACCAACCTGCTGCTTTATTACGTCTACGAAAATGCCTTCTCGTTCTTCGACCGCACCACGGCGGCGACCATTACGGTAGTGATTCTTCTGGTGCTCGCCGTGGTCGCAACGCTGAAGTTCACGATCCTTGATCGCAGGACGCACTACCAATGAACATCACAACGACCACTGCGCCCCGCTCTCGTTATGTCTCCATTCCGTCGCTTGAAACGGTGGCCGCATGGCTGCTGGCGGTTATCTGGGTCTTTCCGCTGCTGTATGCGTTCTGGGCCGCCTTTCATCCCAGCGAATTCATGGTGAATTTTGAAATATTCGCCCCGCTGACGCTGGAAAACTTCACCGATGCCTGGTCAAAGGCGCCCTTTGCCCGCTACTACCTGAACACCTTTGCACTGGTGACCGGCGTGGTATTCGCCCAGTTTGTGGTCTGTACCCTGGCGGCATTCGCGTTTGCCCGTTTTCCGGTGCCCGGCAAGAACGTCCTGTTCATGCTGGTGCTGATTCAGCTGTTCGTGTTTCCCGAAGTACTGATCGTCGAGAACTACCGTATCGCCAGCGGGCTGGGCTTGATCGACACCATCACCGGGATCGGCCTGCCCTACGTGGCCAGTGCTTTCGGGATTTTCCTGTTGCGCCAGACGTTCAAGACCATCCCCCGGGAGTTGGAGGACGCTGCGCGCATCGAAGGCTGCAACTGGCTGGAAATTTTGTGGAAGGTCTATGTACCGCTGGCCAAGCCCACCTACCTGGCTTACGGCCTGGTCTCGATCAGCCACCACTGGAACAATTTCCTGTGGCCACTCGTCGTCACCAACTCGGTAGAGAGCCGTCCGTTAACCGTCGGGCTGGGCGTCTTTTCGGCACCGGAAACCGGCGTTAACTGGGCGACGGTGAGTGCCGCCACCCTGTTGAGTATCGCCCCCCTACTGGTCGCCTTCCTGCTCTTCCAGCGCCAGTTCGTGCAGTCGTTTTTACGGGCGGGGATTCGCTAGGCAGACGCCCCTCGGGTTTTTCGTGCGACAATTCTCTCTCAGGCACGAGACAAGGAGAGCATTGATGCACGGCGACCCTCACCCGGCAGCCCTCAAGGTACTGCAGGAGGTATTTGGCTACGACAGCTTTCGCGGCCCGCAGCAGGCGATCATTGAGCATGTGATCGCCGGTGGCGATGCGCTGGTGCTGATGCCCACCGGCGGAGGCAAGTCGCTGTGCTATCAGATCCCGGCGCTACTCCGCGAAGGCACCGCCATTGTGGTTTCGCCGCTGATCGCGTTGATGCAGGATCAGGTAGCGGCACTTCAACAGAACGGGGTCAGGGCGGCCTACCTTAACTCCAGCCTTGATTATCACGAGGCAGTCGAGGTTGAGAACCGCCTGCGAGCGGGGGAACTGGATCTTTTGTATGTCGCGCCCGAGCGGCTGGCCACGGCTCGTATGCAGATGCTGCTGGAGCAGACCCGGATTGCGCTGTTCGCCATTGATGAGGCCCACTGTGTCTCCCAGTGGGGCCACGATTTCCGCCCCGAGTATCGCCAGCTCTCCCAACTACACCAGCGCTTTCCCCACGTGCCACGCATCGCCCTCACCGCCACCGCCGATGTGCCCACCCGGGGCGATATCATGGAGCATCTGCAGCTTCAGGAAGCGGCGCTTTACAACAGCGGCTTTGACCGGCCCAACATTCGCTACCATATCGCCGAGAATCAGGGTAACGCCAAGGAGCAGCTGCTGCGCTTTATTCGTGAGCACCACGACGGCGAGGCGGGTATCGTCTACTGCCTTTCCCGGCGCAAGGTGGAGGAAACCGCCGCCTGGCTGGAGCGCCAGGGGCTGACGGCACTGCCCTACCATGCGGGGCTTCCCCCCGAGCAGCGCCAGTACCACCAGACCCGCTTTCTGCGCGAAGAGGGTGTGGTCGTCGTGGCCACCATCGCCTTTGGCATGGGCATCGACAAGCCGGACGTGCGCTTCGTCGCCCACCTCAACCTGCCCAAGAGCATCGAAGCCTACTACCAGGAGACCGGCCGGGCCGGGCGCGACGGCCTGGCCGCCGATGCCTGGATGGCCTACGGGCTTCAGGACGTGATCACGCTGCGCCAGATGCAGCAGGACTCCAGCGCCGCCGACCATCAAAAGCGCATCGAACAGCAGAAGCTCGATGCCATGCTCGGGCTTTGCGAGATCATAAGTTGCCGCCGCCAGGCGCTGTTGAACTATTTTGGCGATCACCTGGACGCCCCCTGCGGCAATTGCGACAACTGCCTGACGCCACCCGAGACATGGGAGGCCACCGTGGCGGCGCAAAAGGCGCTCTCTTGTGTCTACCGCACCGAACAGCGCTTCGGCGTGACCTACCTCGTGGATGTACTGCTAGGCAAAAGCAACGAGCGTATCACCCGCTTTGGCCACGACCGCCTCAGCACCTTCGGCATTGGTAAAGACCTCGCGGCCAGCGAATGGAGAGCGCTCTTTCGCCAACTGATTGCCAGCGGCTTTTTGAGCGTGGATATGGAGGGGCACGGCGGCATCAAGCTAACTGCCAATGCCAAGCCGGTGCTGCGCGGCGAGCAGACCCTCACCCTGCGCAAACCAAGCAAAGCCAAGGCAACTCGACGGGGAAGCAAAAGCACCTCTGTGCCGCAGGGCCACGGCCCGCTGTGGGAAGCCCTGCGTCAGCACCGCCGTGAACTGGCTGAAGCCCAGGGCGTACCTGCCTATGTGATTTTCCACGACGCCACCCTGGCCGAGATGGTCGAGCAGACCCCTCAGAGCCTGGCGGCACTGGGCGCCATCTCCGGCATCGGCGCGCGCAAGCTGACGGACTACGGCGAGGGCTTTCTGAACGTTATCCTGACGCATCAGGAAACCGAGCAAAGCAGCTGAACCCGCGTGTCCTCAGGCCATGGCATTGCTGATAGGCGCTACCGTGCTGATCTACATAAGTCACCAGCAGCGTCATCGGCGTTTGGTAAATCAACCGGGTTAGCCACCCAGATACGATTACGGCCCCAGCGCTTGGCTTGATAAAGGGCCTGATCGGCGTGGGAGAGTATATCGTCAGCGGTCATGTTTGCCTCTGGGGGCAGCACCGCCACGCCCACGCTGACCGTGACAACCGCCTGAGGCGAGACCCCGGCATTGGCTATCTGCAGGGCTTCGACGCCGCGACGGATACGCTCGGCCGCGGGCTCGGCAGCTTCCGGCGACGCTTCCGCCATGAGCACAACGAATTCCTCACCGCCAAACCGCACTACCAGATCGGCGCTGCGGCTATTCAGCTGCATAGCCCTGGCCACCTGACGCAAACAATCATCACCCTGAAGGTGCCCATAACGGTCGTTGTAGGCTTTAAAGTGGTCGATATCGATCACCATGAGCCCTAGCCAGGCGTTTTTATCGACGGCCTCACGCCAGCGCGTCGCAAATTCCATATCGAGTTGGCGACGGTTGGCCAGGTTCGTCAGCGGATCGGTCAGCGACAGTTGGGAGAGCATTTCATTGTTTTTCAGGTAATGACCTGCGCGCAGCTTTTCCCGCAACACATGCAGATAGGCAAGCCGTTCGCTGCGCTCGAGACGATAGTTGGCCACCAGCGTGAAGGCCCCATTGGCCAGAAGGGTAAAGATGGCCAGTCGCTTGATTTCCAGCGGCATTGGGGCGTAGTTAACCACAAACGCCACGATAATCAGAACGCTGAGCACTGAGGACGCCAGCGCATAGCCGAAACGCAACGAATAGACGATATTACCCACCACCAGAATGAGCCCGAAGGAGAACACATCCAGGTAGGAGTAGCGCGCGGTGGACGAGACAAGAACCATGCAGGAGATTAGCGTGGCACAGATCACCGTGGTGGCCATCAGAAATTCGCGAGTTCGAGGCGAAACCCCGCGATATACCCACCAGAGGATAGTCAGCCCGACGGGCAGCATTACCCCCGCCCGCAACGCCACCGCGGTGGTAAACGCATCGGGACGAAAACTGAAGTCGTTGATCAGGAAGAGATTATAGATAAACGCCGCTATCAGCCCTGCCACCACCATGTTTCGGCTGCGCTGACGCTGCGTATCGGCCTCGAAATGCGCTTCTACATGGTCGGCAAAGCGTAATCGCCAGGCACCTCGTCCAAGCTCGTCTTCGACGTCTTTGAGCAACACGTCATTGACCATGCCTCACCCCTATGACCCAACCAGCTCACCTTTCGCATCAATGCCGCGTTAGTGGGCACAGTACTTTACTTTGAAGACGGTTATGCAAAGCCACGATAGCATCAACCTGAATCCGTGAAGCCGGCGCCGACACTTTCCCTATCACCGCCAGCGAGCACTTTTTGATCATTCGCCCCGTGCAAGTTGGCTTTCGCAAGCCCGTTATTGCCAAAACCCACCGTGCTGATCGGTGCTGACGGCCCGTTTTGTCATGCCTTTCCACCCGCCAGGCACGACATATCTGGCGA
>NZ_NBYR01000048.1:0-3438 GCF_002119345.1 Halomonas sp. CSM-2
YACCGATCAGCACGGTGGGTTTTGGCAATAACGGGCTTGCGAAAGCCAACTTGCACGGGGCGAATGATCAAAAAGTGCTCGCTGGCGGTGATAGGGAAAGTGTCGGCGCCGGCTTCACGGATTCAGGATTAAAATTTAGCGGGCTTGATCAGATAGATTACCAAGTGTCTTTGAGCTCCGCGAGGTGGATACTTCGCACGGCTTGCTGTGAATAGTCATTGATGCCATAACGACGCAGTATGGGTATATTGATCGGTCAAGCTATAATGACATAATTCATATTCTTTCGTCTCGTCGACCAAGTGGCATTCTCCACCTTTTTAAAGATTTGATCTGCGTTATGAAGTGGCGTGTCGGACATGGTGGAGTGCTTACTTAAACTGCGTGAAGAAATGTTGAAAGTCACGGTGATTTTCTATTAAAAACCCGCCAAATCCGCCTGTGTGCGGCTTGCATAACCGCTAATAATTGGTGGCCTCGCTGACTTCCCAGCATCTTCTGACTGCAGTCACTTCCGACTGACATTACATGAGTAGGTTCAATGGCGTAAGGGGTATCATCGGCTAAAGGCGAGTTAAGCTCGATTCTGGTGTATGGGAGGAAGTAGGAAGGGTGGCGTATCCTGTTGATTGATCACGACCAAGATCTCAACCAACACAAGTGGATACGCCATGACGGATTCTACCCTCCAAGCCGTGACGCAGCCAGAAAACGACATCACTGACCCGCTGCATGAACTGCTACGCCAGGGAGCCCGAGACTTAATCACCAAGGCCGTGGAGGCGGAGTTAACGACGTTTCTGGAGCAATACGCCGATAAGACGCTGGAGGATGGGCGTCGTGCCGTGGTCCGCAACGGCCACTTACCCGAGCGCACGATCCAGACAGGCATCGGTGATGTTAGCGTGCAAGTACCCAAGGTGCGGGACCGCAGCGGCCATGGCGCTTGCTTTAATAGCAACCTGCTACCGCCCTATTTGAAGCGGACCCGCAGGATCGAGGAGTTGATCCCCTGGCTCTATCTAAAGGGGATCTCCACCGGCGACTACCAAGAGGCGCTGGCTGCGCTGCTGGGTGATCAGGCCAAAGGGCTCTCGGCGAACACTGTGTCTCGGCTCAAGAAACAGTGGGAGGATGAGCATGCTGACTGGCAGAAACGCGACCTATCAGAGCAGCGCTATGTCTACTGGTGGGTCGACGGTATCTACAGCAAGGTGCGCATGGATGACAGCTTATGCCTGCTGGTGATCATCGGTGTGACCAAGCATGGCCGTAAAGAGCTGGTGGCCGTTGAGGATGGACGACGTGAATCGGAGGCCAGCTGGGTAGAGCAGCTCACAGGGCTACGGGAGCGCGGTCTAACTCATGCCCCCAAGCTTGCGATCGGCGACGGTGCCATGGGGTTCTGGGCGGCATTGAGCAAGATCTATCCGGAAACGGATCACCAGCGTTGCTGGGTGCATAAGACAGCTAACGTACTGAACAAGCTGCCGAAATTCGTGCAGCGTAAGGTCAAGGCTGACCTGCACGAGATATGGATGGCCGAGACACGCTTTGATGCACACAAGGCGTTTGATCGCACCGTGAAACGCTTCGACGCCAAGTACCCCAACGCCATGGCGTGCTTGGTGAAGGATCGGGATGCACTGCTGGCGTTCTATGACTATCCGGCAGAGCACTGGTTGCATATTCGCACGACCAACCCGATCGAATCGACCTTCGCTACGGTTCGCCTGCGGAGCAAACGCAGCCTGTTCGGCGTCAACTATCCTTGTCCGACCGGTCATCCTAATTGTCGCCTAACACGCAGCCGGAACTGCGGTTCTCGAGTAACAACCTTGGCGATGGTATTTAAGCTGCTTCAGAGCGCCCAGAAGCGCTGGAAGCGGATAGCAGGGTTCAACAAACTGGAGCTCGTCGTGAATAACGTGAAGTTCCAGGATGGTGAGCCTTTAACCGATCAATCAGACAGCAACGCCGCTTGACCGCTGTACACCAGACTTGAGTGCGCCAGGCGAAGTCTGGTCATCCGGGAAACCGCCCTGAGGTGGAAAGGATGAAGTGAAATCCAGTGGGTGAAAGTCCCACCCGGCCAAGGCTAGCCACCAGCCGGAAGCGAGTGTTGCGTGGTGTCGGGTAACCGCCACTGCGAAGCGTACACAGCGAGTGGGCAGGCCGTGTGATTGAGCCCCGAAATGGTGATAGTAGCAGTCGCCGACAGTCTTCAAGTGCTGGAAGGCTACACAAACCTGTCGGATGGCTTGGCAGGCAAGGGCTGCCGGGGTCGAAGAGCAGGGCATGTTCACACAAGGGTTTCCCAGGAACCTGGGAGGCCCGTCTTTCTCCTCCGAACAATAAGTTTACAGGCATGGTGCTGCCTGCCGAGAAAGCGCCCGGTTCGGTGCTGTCGTGCCTGACGGTGCTGGAAGCGAATCTCAGGCACTCAGGGGGTACGGCCAGGCGACCATAATGAGCCAGCCGGATGGAAAGGCGGGAGTCGGAGTCGCTCATAGTACCGATGAAAGCGGGGAACCGACTCGACGGGACCCGTGGGAGGGAAGGGGCGGCCAATCATTAGAATCGCCGGAGGGACACATGGCAGATGCACAGGAATCTGTTCCCATGTACACGAAACAATGGCGGATAGCGGCGTTAGCAGAACGCTTCCCGCAGCGTGCGTTTACCTCATTGGCGCATCACATGGATGCCCAGTGGTTGATGTCGGCCTACCTGATGACGCGCCGCGATGGCGCCGTCGGGATTGACGGCCAAACAGCGGATGACTTCGCCAGTGACTTCGAAGCCAATATCCAGCGTTTGCTGGAAGAGGCCAAGAGCGGTCACTATCGAGCACCGCCGGTACGGCGCGTCCATATTCCCAAAGGAGGTGAGCGCACCACGCGGCCGATCGGCATCCCTACCTTCGAAGACAAGGTTCTGCAGCGTGCGGTGGTGTCACTGTTGGAGCCACTTTACGAACATGATTTTCTACCGTGTTCGTTCGGTTTCCGACCGGGACGCTCACCGCATCAGGCGATCAAGTCGGTATGGGAGGGTTTGTCGTCGATGGGCGGTGGCTGGGTCATTGACCTGGACATCCAGGCCTTCTTCGACACGATCGACCATCAACACCTGCGTGAATTTCTGCAACAACGAGTGAAGGACGGTGTGATTCTCCGCTTGATCGGCAAGTGGCTCAACGCCGGTGTCATGGAAGCGGGGCAATGGCAAAAAGGCGAGGTAGGCAGCCCACAAGGGGGTGTCATTTCCCCGTTGTTAGCGAATGTTTACCGTAAGCGTTCATTCCAGGACGTAGTTGACTTACTTCACGTTGCGGAGAGGCCTTAACAACTCCGGCGAGACCTTGTATTGTTTGGTGCCGTCCTCGGCTAACACGATCACGCTCTTGCGGTTGATCTTGGTGACGATCCCCAGTAA
>NZ_NBYR01000050.1:0-1985 GCF_002119345.1 Halomonas sp. CSM-2
CAGCAACACGGTGACCTCGGTTTACCACCTGTTTAACGGCTTCGATCTTGAATTCTTCGGTGTATCGTACTCGGCTCATGCGTCCTCCTAGGTGCCTTCAGTATAAGGCCTGGAGGTGTCTACAAAACCAGGGGCGATTCACTATTTGCTCGTTTGATTGATTTGGCTCCGCACAAAAACGCAGCATCATACGCGCAACCTGCCCTTATCGCCACCATGCTAAACTGCCCTGTGCTTGATTGGTTCAGCCTTGGAGGCCAGCATGTTATCTGCTCAACGCCGTAAACTCCCCATTGGCATTCAGTCCTTTGAGAAGCTGCGCAAGGGTCAGTATTACTACGTCGACAAAACGCCCTTGATTCACACCATGGCTGAAACGGGCGGTTACTATTTCCTCTCCCGCCCGCGACGGTTTGGTAAAAGCCTGCTGCTGGATACGTTGCGCTGCCTGTTTGAAGGCCATGAAACCCTGTTTGAAGGACTTTATATTCACGATAAGTGGGACTGGCAGCAGCAACACCCGGTACTACGCCTCAGCTTCTCCAGCGGAGTGGTTAACAGCCGCCAGGACCTGGACGCCAACATTCGTTATCAGCTGCAACAGCAGCGAGCAAACCTGAAAATTGAGACACCGCCGCCTGAGCGAATTGCCGACGATTTCGCCAACCTGATCGAGCACGCCCAGCATGTCCATGGGCAACGCGTCGTGGTGCTGATTGATGAGTACGACAAGCCCATATTGGATAATATCCTCGACGCTGACAGGGCTCGCGAACTTCGCGAGGGGCTGAAAAATTTGTATAGCGTGCTCAAGGATGCCGACCCACACCTGCATTTTGTGTTGCTGACGGGTGTCTCTAAATTCAGCAAAGTCAGCCTCTTTTCGGGGCTGAACAATCTGCGCGATATCACGCTTTCATCTGACTATGCCGCCATCTGCGGCTATACCGACCACGATGTCGATACCGTCTTTGTACCGGAGCTGCCCGGGCTTGACCGTGAAGATATTCGCCGCTGGTATAACGGCTACCGCTGGGGTGGGCAGGACGTTGAAGCGGTCTATAACCCCTTTGATGTGCTGCTATTGCTAGAAGAGCGTAAATTTAGCCCTTACTGGTTTGAGAGCGCCACGCCCACGTTTTTGGTGGACTTGCTGAAAGCACGCGGTGTGTTTACCCCGCAACTTGGCACCCTTCAGGCCAAGGCACAGTTGTTGGGCCGCTTTGATGTCGATGACATCGCAACCGAGGCACTGCTGTTTCAGACCGGCTATATCACCATCAAGGATATGCAGGAGCCGATGGTGGGCTACCAGCTGTACTCGCTGGGGTTTCCTAACCGGGAAGTCGAAAGCAGCCTGAACGAGTTTCTGTTGCCCGTGCTGGGTATCCCAGACAGCGACGCGCAAACCTATCAACTGGCGCTGTTTAAGGTACTGCATGAGCATGATCTAGCAGGGCTGGAAGGTCACCTCAAAGCTCTCTACGCCGGCCTGCCCCACGACTGGTATCGCAACAACCCCATTGCCAAATACGAAGGGCATTATGCCAGCGTGTTCTACAGCCACTTCGCGGCACTGGGGGTGGGCGTGACGGTGGAAGACGCCAGCCACCGGGGTAAAGTCGATATGAGCGTCGACTTCGGCGGGCATATTTACCTTTTCGAGTTCAAGGTCGTGGAGCAGCTGCCTGAGGGAAAAGCACTGGAGCAGATCAAAGCCAAAGGCTATGCCGACAAACACCGTGCCAGTGGCATGCCCATTCATCTCATTGGCGTGGAGTTTTCCAGCATTGAGCGCCAAATCGTAGCGTTTGAGGTGGAAACGCTTGCCACTGACACTTGACGTCCTCCCCGCCCTAAAGAGGTTGTCGCAAATCTCCTAACGACTCAAAACAAAACCTATACAGAACGATGTCGATGGCTGGACGACATCATCACGCACGCCCTGGCAGGCGCGATCTTTTTCTTTGTTGCTAGGTAAGGTA
>NZ_NBYR01000039.1:0-11347 GCF_002119345.1 Halomonas sp. CSM-2
AGCCACGTCAGCAACACGGTGACCTCGGTTTACCACCTGTTTAACGGCTTCGATCTTGAATTCTTCGGTGTATCGTACTCGGCTCATGCGTCCTCCTAGGTGCCTTCAGTATAAGGCCTGGAGGTGTCTACAAAACCAGGGGCGATTCAATCATTCCTTGCCTTCCATAAACGGAGCTGGCTTGTGCCTGGAGGGAGAGAGCTTTGAAAGATGGCATCAGAGGCTAGTGCCGCAAGCTGACAATGAAACAGCAAAAGAAACCACAATCCCGAATGAGAAAGACGGTTTTGAACAGAGTACCAGTGTTCAAAAGACTGCTAGCCAATTTGCCTTGGAGAAAGAGCTAAAGGAAACGCAAAGTGAATTTCTTTCTACGCTGGGGGAGGTCGAGGCTTTCCGTGAGCTAATGGATGAGTATCCTGAGCTTAAGCCGGGTATCGTTGTTGATCACCGTGACGCTTATGACCGGAGCGCACGCTTGATGGGCCGAGTTCGTGCATTAGAAAAATCGCTACATCGACTGGGGTGGACATGAGCACGCGACTGCGGAGATGGCAAGCAGAGTGCTTAGAGCTAGCAAAGATTCATTACTCACACCATATCGACTTTTTCGTTCAAGCAACACCTGCGAGCGGAAAAACCCGGTTAGCGGCAGAAATTGCCCGCTGGCTCTTGGAAGAAAAACGCATTGATTTTGTTATCTGCTTTGCTCCAACGCGAGAAGTAGTGGCTGGCATACAGCGCACCTTTTCTGACGTATTGAATCAGCGGTTTGGCGATACGCTTGCGTCGGTCGGGGCTGCCTATACGTACCAATCCATGGAATATCATCCTGAGGAATTTTGGACCTTATTTACGGAATATCGCACGTTGACCATTTTCGATGAGATGCATCACTGCGCGGGCCATGATCCGCTCCTGAGCAATACATGGGGTCAACAAATAATCGGGCGCATTCAAAATGCGGCAACTTACACTTTAGCGCTATCAGGCACTCCTTGGCGTTCAGATGAATTACCCATTGCATTAGCGCGATACAGCGACCCAGAAGGCAAGCTGGTTTGTGATTATCGTTATGAGCTTCAAACCGCCATTCAAGATGGTGTATGTCGCTCACCACGAATTACGCTCATTGATAACCCACTGATCCGTTTGACCGAAGAAACAGAAAGCACAGCGTCTGTAAGAGCATTTTCTTCATTTCAACAGTTGCTGGGTGAGTCGCCTGTCAGCTACGAAGACCTCTTGCGACACGACGACATCCTTAATGCGGTGCTGGATCTGGGCATAGAAAGACTAAACGAGACGAGGAAGAGTGTACCTAATGCTGGTGGTCTAGTTGTTACAACAGACATTGAGCATGCCCACCAAGTCGCTGCGCTTTTGAGGATCAAAGGTGAAAGCCATGTTGTTGTGAATAGCCAAACACCGAAGGCACACCAGTTGATTGACCAATACCGGCATAACAGCACGCGCTGGATTGTCGCTGTCAGCATGATATCAGAAGGAACTGATATTCAAAGACTATGTGTATGTGCCTACCTGAGCAGGATTCGTACGGAGTTGCATTACAGGCAAGTTTTAGGTCGAATTTTGCGCAAAATAGGCGAATCAGATTATAAAGCATGGCTCTATGTAATCTCTGAGCCACTACTACGAAAATACTCACAGCGAATTGCAGACGATTTGCCGGAAGACCAGGCAACGCTGCAGATCAAAAAGATCAATAAACGCTTGGAGAAAGCGCGTTCAGGCAAAGTGAGCGGTAACGATGTGAGTGAGGCAGAAGCTAATGATGACCCACTATATTCAGACGAGGAGATCAACCAGCGTGAAATGTTACCTGTCGAACCTCCCTTGCTAACGTTGAGTTTTTCAGAATATTACCGCCAGCATCTTTTGTCTCTTTTATAAGCTAATTTTCAACAATGTTAACCCTTTAAATTCCTATTGTTCTTCTAGCTTTGTGGCTCATATATTACGTAGTCTTATAACGTATTGACCTTGATGGCTGCGAAATTTCGCTGACTTCGTTAGCTTTGTAGGTGTTTTTAAATATTTAATTTTTACTGAAATTAGGTTGAGAGATATTTGATTTTAGATATTCAATCTCTTTTTTGAGCTCATAATTCACTTTGATAAGATTTAACATTTTTTCTAAGCAAAGTTCGTGTTCTGCTGTTAAATTGTCGTGCTTTTCTGAGAGTTTTTTGATCCTCGTTACAGAATTATTATTCTTTTTTTTAGGATGTTCAAGTTGCTTAAGTTTTCTAGCCGCTTCAGCTTCCTCTATCTGTTTGCAGAGTTTTGGATAACGTGACGCTCGAATAAAACCTTTTTTCTTCCCCGCTTCTATAGCGACTGTGGTTGTTGAAAAATGAAAACTAGGAGAGGACGTATCGACAATTTCCGCTTCACCTTTCTCCAACCTTTTGAGAGCCGCTGTATATAGGGCCTCTCCTCGTAATGTACTCATAATGTATCCTCGTTTACGTCTACCATGCTTATAAGCTTTTCGCGCAAGTGAAGCGTCGTTTGAATGTCTTTAATGTCTCGCTCTAGTTGCTTTCCATAGGGCGTTCCTGTACCAAAGTACTCTAAGCGGGCTACATACTCCTTTTGTGTTTTTTCGAGGAGAGGAACAGTTTTACTGTTGAACACAGACCAACCGCAGCCAATACAGGTTGTAATAGAACTAAAAGCAATGCGATCACACACCTCCACGGCCATGCAACCACCTAAGGGGGTTTCCGCGTAGCGCATACGGCCTTGCTTAATTTTTCTCTTTGTCTTTTCTCGATCAGTTAAAATGGTTGGTAGCGTACCCGAAAATTTTTGTTTCTGAATCTGTGTCCCCATACCGCCAAAAATAATTTCATCAGCGGTGACTACTTCATCATATAAGAAGTCTACTTGGCCTTGTACAAGTTCATCTTGAAACTCTTTGATAAATCCTCTTTGCGAGATAACAGCGCTGTCAAAGATCTGGTCATTAGATTTTGGTAAGATGAAGTTTTTCGCGAAAGCAGCATTATTTCCATAAAACGCACTAGTTCGTATCGATATATGTTTGAGTTGTTTTTTTAGAGTTGGAAGAGAAACAAGCCCGCTTCTTGCTGTATAAACCGCTAAGGAACGACGATACATGTGTGTTTGAAACGAGAAAGGTTTGCCAACTTCTATACCAGGTTTAAGTGTCTCAATATTAGCAAGAGGATCAATGAAAAGTATTTCAGCTATGTCTTCTTTGCTAACTATAATTTCTGGATCCAAATTGATTGGATGATCTTTAAAAGAGTTAAGAGATAGTTTTTGTAATGGGTAACTATAAAGACCACCGTTACCTTTAGATTGTGTTTTTCCAGAATCTGTTGAGAGGAATAAAGGAACCGATGCTTCATCCACTTGGCCTAGATCAATATCGTAATCATAGGAGAGTAATATCCTATTAATAACTTTTGCGGCTTCAAAAGCGAGCTCAACTTCAGGGGAAGTGACCCAGTCCGCGAAATACCCCGAGTCTCTAGCCATCTTAGTTGTATAGGATCTAATAATCGGTATGTCATGACGGCCAACTTTTTTGATTTGAAATCCATCCATAGCAATAGAGACAGATTCCCCAATTCTCATACCACTGAAGGCATGAATTATTTCTAATATTGGAAGTCTTACTCTAGTGATAGTTCCTCGTAAGGATGTGAAGTCAGAAACGTTAAAATTTTTTATAATTGAAGAATAGCGATTTTTATTTAGCTCATCTAAAAACTCTTTTGTTAGAAGTGATTTTGTGTATTTAGTGCTCATTCCCTTGCTAGATAACCTTTTCATGCATGATTTTCTAAAGCTAAATAGCTCTTCAAATTGTGAAGACGATTCAAGGAACATCTCAATATAATCAAAACAAGTTTTGATCCTTCTAGACAGTATCCTGGTTGGGATTACTGCTGTTTGTTGAGAATTATACGGATATTCTTTAATCAGTCTATTGAGATACTCACGAACACGATCTGAAGGAAAAAAATAAAAGCCATCTATGTTTTTTGATATCACATGAAGAGCAGAGAAGAGTGTTTTTGCATCTAGAAGGCGTCGTGCAATTTGTTGTTTATCTAAGTTTGTGTCATTCACAATGAGATCAAGTATCGATATGTCTTTCAACGACTCTTTTATAGAAAGTTTCTTTTTAGCAGCAAGTCTCGAATGACGTTTTAGAATATTAAATAATTCAGCAACTGTGTTTATAGCACGAGCACTACTGTTGTATATGAAGTGAAAAAGTATAATTCTAAAATCGTAATCGTACTTTATAGAGCTATCTTTAGAAGTTATTTCAGTGATGAATTTTTCTATATGAAAACGTTGTCGAGCAGGATACATGGAAAAATCCCAAGCTTGATCACCATAAACACTCACAATGTTTCCATCAGTATCTCGGCTCATCACGTGCTTATCTTTAGGAATATATTCGTCAGTTGACACTGGATCTGGTTTTGCAAGGTCACCTAGTTTCTGAAGATAGTTAGGCAAGTTATTCATTTAGCATATCCAAGCTCGATTAGAAAATTAAAATGATGTTCCCAAAAATCATCCAGCTCACCTTCTAACACCTCTTCGGAGACTTCATTTAGCAAATCATTTTTTTCTGGATATGCTTTTTTGATATGCTGCAGTATCTCCTCAATGCGACCTTCTATGGGAGAAAATATTGAGATGTAGCGATCAACCGATCCAGATCGCTCTTTGATTAGTGGAAGAAGCTCACGGAATGAAAGTAACTTTTTTAAACCGGATCTATCAGCGTGAATTGCGAAAAACTCGCAAAATAGGCATGTTTCACTTCGAGCACAGTCTGGTTCGGGAGCACCTTCCCCAAATTGATTCGCTTTTCTGGGTTTTACAAAATTTGTGTTAATACAGTTACCTACAGGCAGGTTATCGGTTTCTGCATCCTCGATTATTCTTATAGGTATGCACCCTGGTACTGAGTGGCCTGTGGTTTTCACTTTTTCAATAACTTTGGAGTAGTAATCGACAAGCTCAGGATAGGCGTCTTCTGCATTTACGCTTGAGTACGCCCTTTGAACAGTTCCAAAAGTATTTCCAAGCTTCTGGGCAACTAGTGCCGTATTCCCACCAGATAGTTTGTAAAAATCAAAAGAAACACCTTTTCTAAGCGTTGATGCAGATATTATTTTGACTGGTATTTTATACCTTACGAGCATAACTTTTAGAGAGTTTATAGTACCGCTCGGTATTTCCCTGTAAGAATTCTTATTTATCTGTCTTACTTTTCGTAAGGATACTATCCTTACGTTATTTTTGAATGTTTCCACATCGTCGAATAGGAAAAACCAAAGAGGGGGGGGGGCTTTGTATAATTGTGATACAGCCCAGGATCTTAATTTAATGAATTTATTAAAATATTTTTCGAAGTTTTTTTTGAACTCCGCATAAACAGTCTTGTTTCCAGCTCTTACTTTCAATCCTGAGAAAACATAACCCCTTTGCGGAATATATTCTTCTGAACCGTATTGTAAGTTTTTTGCTACCGAGTAATTAAGGCCCGTGGCGGCTAAAAAGCAATACCAGAAGCATATAGTTGCAATATCATATAGATTCTGTAACTGCCCGTTATATCGCTCCTCGTTGTTGTTAATTTCGTTTATCTCTGCGACCTTTAACCTAAAGTTTTTTTCTACAGAATTTCTTGGTGATCGTCCATGTCCTTCAAAACTCACTATATCAAAAGTTTTAGTAAATCCCGAACTCTCGAGCATTGAAGTAAATTCTTCGAGACTTTTTATTTGTCCATTAGTTCGAAAGTAATAGTCGGTATAAATTCCGGGTTTGCTGACTCTTCCTTGCCAAATAAATGATTTGTCGATGCCAGCATTTAAAAGGTCTATGCGCCATGGATAAGGCTTGCGATTTAATATGACTTCATGTAACTGCTCAAAGATTGATAGGCAGACATACACAAATTCTTGCCGGTCGCATTTAGCAGCTGGTTCTTTCCCCGATGAATTACGGGAAGATCTAATCGATGGAACTTTTCGTTCAATTTCATGTTGACTAATATTGTAAGCTGATTGTATTAAATTACGTACTATAGTTGCATATGCGAATGCCCCATTAGTAGCTATGGCATCTTTCGATCCTTTCGCTAGCCTAGCTCTGTGAGCAAGATGTTCAACATATTTCTTGTAACAGACAAGAGCATTATGCTCATTTTGTGGCCACTCTCCTTGGTCCAACATGTCTTCCACAAACTTTAGAAATGTTAATATCTTTGCTGACTTGTCTAAAATACTATTTTCCGAACCATTTTGTTCACGTAAAAAAGATATTACACTTCCAATAAAGTGGACACGCTCCGGTCGAAAGCTGGAAGGGTCAACTCTTACCTCTCTAATTCCATTGAAAGGATTAGGGGTGTAGAAGACTCTTGAATCTCTTCGAGTAAAGCAAAATTTTCCAAAATCGTATCTTCTGGGTGGCTTTGTTCCAACTTTATCATCCTGAAAAAGAATGACATTTTCTGGCTGAAAAGGAGTAACAATTTCCGCCTCTTTAAGCGAATTGGCTTTTAAATAAAGGTGGTTTGTTTTTCTGAACTGCATGTTCATAACTAGTTTTCTATCCCGATGCTTTCGTATTCGTCAAGCAACTGCTCTTCAAACTCCATAGAAACTTTTTCGTAATGCTCGAAAAGTTGCCCGAAGTCAAGATAAGTCTGAGTCGTTTCTATATTACTATGCCCCATTCTTGTTTTAACCTCATTTAAAATTTGGGCTGATGTATAACCCTTGTTATTTAGTTTTCTAACTAAGTTCATACCAAAGGTGGCTCTTAAATCATGAAATTTAAAGTATCTTAACTCTGGGTGAGTTTTTGCAAGATTTTGTCTAAATTTTTTGAGATTCATTCGAACGGTGTCGCCTTTGTTTTGTATAAAATCTTTAGAGTTTACAGAGTGATTCGATTCCTCATTTTGACGATCCATTATTTCCTGCTTCGAGATATAAAAGGGTGCACCTGTCTCCGTGAGGAAAAGATAATTAAAATCTTCTGTGCCGTAGTAAGACTTTTGCATTAACGATTTATGGTAGTTTGATGTTAAATAAATATAAAGTGTTTCAATCAACTTCCTAGGGAATAGCAGGCGATGTAACTTACCGTTTTTTGTATTTATCAAGTGGCCGTCATTTTTTGCGCCATTCCCTGCTTGAATCTCAATGCTCGAAGCGTTTTCAGTCATTAATGTTTTGTAAGCGGTTTTTATGTGATGAACTCTGATTGTACAAACAGTTTGCATCCTTGCGCCGGTAGATAGAGTTATCCTCATCATAAGTTCTAAATTGAATGGGCACATTTCATTTTTAAATCCAGAAAGAATTGCTCTTTGTTCTTCAATGCTTAGCGGCCTGAGCTGCCCCCCATCAACAATCCGATCAAGTCTTTTGTGAGATTTAGTATGACGGATAGCCAAATCTGATGTGGTAACGTTTTTGAATCTACTAAATCCTCTCACATCCAAGAATTTAATAAATCGATGAACGTCTTTGAATGGTGAGTTTTTAAATTCTTTTTCTCCAACTAACCCTTCTTCAGCAATAGTTCTGTAAAAATGAACGACGGTGTTGATAATATTTGATGCGTAAAGTGGATTAAGTCCTCTAGTTATGAAATCCTGAAGTTTATCTTTAAAAAGGTAGGTAACACGTTCGGAGCGTCGGAGAGGAAAGTGCATAAAGTCGGTGTCAATATCTTCTAAAAATCGCAGGTAGGCTAGGAGATATGTGGCACGGCTTTTGATCGTCTCCATGTCCCAAGGCCGCTTAGTTTCGACAAGTTTTAGGAGGTAAGCGTTGCCAATTTCCCAAGGCAGGCCATTTCCTTGTATTAAAACCGGAAGATTGGGCCACCACCCTGGTTTTCTGTGGAATTCGAAGTTTAGGTTTGAATCAGTCCCGGTACTAGTTGAGTACGTGAATTCACCAAAATAGAAACGAGTGATTTCGATAATTTTAGCTGTTGAATCAAATTGGTCCCGAATTCTAAAAGTGCTCGCGTTCACAGGAGATCCTCAAGAAGAACGTCAACACTATATAGCTGTTTCGGTGTTTTAAGTCAACGTATTCGCTTCGGTGTAAACCACTCGTGAGCGATGCTCCCGGGGCCCGCATTTTTGGCCAGTGCAAAGCTGCGCTGGCTGGGGTCGTAGTGGGCGGAGACGCCCGGCCTTCCGCCGCTACCGTACTGCAAGGCGAGCGAGCCGCGTAGCGAAATCAATGCTTCAGGTCCCTGCAAGATCAACATTAAATCGCATAGCGCATCATGGAACAGCTCCGCTGCGCGGTCACGCTCGGAGTTTGTCACCCAGCGGCCAATTTCGATGGAGCGAAAATCGAACTGGCGACGAATTAGCGCAAAGCTACTCGCGTGCGCTTGGCGGTGGCGTGGTCCGTTGCGATAAAATTCCCGCGCACTGATACTCAAGGCATGGCTCGCTCAGGTGGGTCAATAGAACTCGTAGCCTCATGATATCGCGTTGGCATCTGGTTTGCTCGGGGTGCTCATGCCACAATCAATAAACGCCTGTATTGACCAGTAAGGAATGCAATGAAGTCGAGTATTAATGTGGGCCTTGTGGGCTACGGTTTTGCCAGCAAAACGTTTCATGCTCCACTGATTCAGGCGACCGAAGGTCTGGATCTGGTCGCTGTCTCCTCGAGCAATGCGGCAAAAGTGCGTGCCGACTTGCCCGATGTCGAGGTCGAAAGCAAAACGGTGGCGTTATGCGAGCGCAAGGATATCGACCTGATCGTGATTCCCACGCCCAATGACACCCACTTTCCGCTTGCCAAGGCGGCCCTGACGGCGGGCAAGCATGTCGTGGTCGATAAACCCTTTACCGTTACGCTCTCTGAAGCCAAGCAGCTAAAAGCATTGGCGACCGACAAGGAGCGGATGGTGTCGGTATTTCATAACCGTCGCTGGGATAGTGACTTCTTGACCGTCAAGGGGCTGCTCCAGGCGGGGATATTGGGGCGTGTGACCGGGTTTGAGTCGCACTTTGACCGTTTCCGGCCTGAAGTGCGCGATCGCTGGCGGGAAAAGGCGACGCCAGGCGGCGGTATCTGGTATGACCTGGGGCCTCACCTTCTGGATCAAGCCTGTGAACTGTTTGGCATGCCCAACGCCATTTTGCTGGAGCTGGACGCGTTGCGCGAGGGGGCCAAGGCCGATGACGACTTTCTTGCCCTGCTTGATTATGAGGGAGTTCGCGTCACCCTTGCGGCGGGCACTCTGGTGGCTGAACCCACGCCACGCTTTCGGATTCACGGTACCCAGGGAAGTTTCGTCAAGTACGGCCTGGACCCTCAGGAAGATCGCTTGAAAGCCGGTGAATTGCCTGCCTCCCAGTGGGGCGAAGATACCCAGCACGGCACCCTGACGCTGCGGGAAGGCGAGGGAGAAAGTGCCCCACTGGTACGCCAGGAATACCCCACCCAGCATGGCGATTACCTGGCGTATTACCAGGGCATTGCCAGTGCGCTTCTCGATGAAGCGCCATTGCCGGTGAGTATTGAAGATGCGCTGCGCAGCATGTCACTTCTTGAAGCCGGTCTTGATAGCCATCGCCAACGGCGCTGGATTTCGTTGAAAAATCATCTCTAAGCACGGAGCAAGACTGGGACGGCCGGCGGGTCGTCCTGTGTTAAAGCAGATTCGTCGTGCTATTGCGTTTATCTTCACGCAGTTTATCGCGGGCAATGTACAGCGCAGCGATTGCCCGTGCTTCATGAAAATCCTCACGCATTAACAAGGCGGGAAGCTCCTCCAGGGCGTGGGTCTCAACGATTAATGGCTCGGGCTCGTCGCCGGGCAGGCGCTTGGGATAAAGGTCAGTCGCCAGCAGTACCTGCATCCGGTGGCGCATATAGTTGGGTGCCAGGGAAAGCTCGGCGAGTGGCTCAAGGTGATTCGCACCGAAACCGCATTCCTCCATTAACTCCCGGTTGGCCGCGGTGACGATATCTTCACCGGGGTCAACCAGGCCTTTGGGCAGCGTCAGTACATAATCCTCGAAGCCCGCCGCGTATTCACGGATCAACAATACGTGTTCCGGGTCGGGCATGGCGACGATCATCACCGCGCCTCTGTCGGCGCCGGTCAAGCGCTCAAACTGACGCTCCTCGCCGTTTGAGAAGCGCAAGTCAAGCGCTTCAACCTGAAACAAGCGACTTTGTGCGACGGTATTGCGCGCCATGATTTGCGGTCTTTTCAGGTAGCCGGGCGAGGTATGATCGGCGGTTGAGTCGTATTGGGACATCGGGCCTCCATGGCTGGTAAACGGTAGTTAGGCTACAATAGCACGCTTATAACTTTCACGATGGGAGTGGCAATGATCGAGTGGAGTGAAATTGATACCGTGCTGTTGGACATGGACGGCACGCTGCTGGATTTGCACTTCGACAGCCATTTCTGGCTGGAACATCTGCCACGCCGCTACGTTGAACTTCACCAGTTGGACGAGGCAACCCAAGACACTCTGCGCGCCCGTATCATCGGCGAGCAGGGCACGCTCAACTGGTACAGCCTGGCCTATTGGAGCCGCGAACTTGGCGTCGATATCGTCGCCCTCAAGCGAGAAGTGCAGCACTTGATCGGTCTGCGCGGCGACGCCCTGGATTTTCTGACCTGGCTGAAGCAAGCCCATCCCCGCGTCATACTGGCAACCAACGCCGATCGGGCCAGCCTGGCTCTCAAGCTGCCGCTCACGGGGTTGGAAAACTACCTGGACGCCATCATCTCATCAGAAGACGTCGGTGCGGCAAAAGAAGAGCAGGCCTTCTGGTCAGCGCTGCAGGCGCTCGAACCGTTCGATCCCGCGCGAACATTATTTATCGACGACAACCCTCACGTGCTTGCCAGCGCCCGGACCTTTGGTATCCGCTATCTGATGGGCATCAAGCAGCCCGATAGCCAGCGGCCTGAAAAGGCGCTTGAGGAATTTGTCGCACTGGACCGATTTGCCCAACTGCTGCCGCGTGCTTGAGCAGCGAGGAGAGCGTTAATGAGCGATAGCGTTCGCTTGGATAAATGGCTGTGGGCCGCGCGGTTCTTTAAAACCCGCGCGCTGGCCAAGAAGGCCATCGAAGGTGGCAAGGTGCAATACGACGGCACCCGCGCCAAAGTAAGCGTTCATTCCAGGACGTAGTTGACTTACTTCACGTTGCGGAGAGGCCTTAACAACTCCGGCGAGACCTTGTATTGTTTGGTGCCGTCCTCGGCTAACACGATCACGCTCTTGCGGTTGATCTTGGTGACGATCCCCAGTAAC
>NZ_NBYR01000035.1:0-14901 GCF_002119345.1 Halomonas sp. CSM-2
CGGCGTGGCTGGTGAGGGTGCGGCAACTGGCGCGGAACTTTATGTTGGGCATGGCACTGTCTGGGTGAATGGCGATAATGGCTATATTGCCATGCAGGTCAGTGGGTTAGAAGTGCTTCCGGGGGCCGGTCTCACGGATTCAGGTATCAGAAAAAGTGATTTTTTTTTCATGCAGAACCTCCCTACGTTTAGCTTACGGAAAATTCCACTTATCTCCGATATTATTTTTCGGGGGAATTATCAGTCCTACCCGTACTTTTCCTTGAGTCTTTCAATAAATGCCTTTTCTTCCTCAGTAAGGTAGTCCTGATACACATAGCGCCAATGTCTTTCATAAATAGCGAACGCATCTTCTTCAGACATAGGGGTATCCCGACGCCTGTGCCAGCAAATGAGACTAAGTTCGGGGTAGTCATTCGGTACTATCCAGTCGGCCATGCTTAGCTCGCAAAGCGATAAACCAGTTTTGATGATAGTTGGTGTTTAGCGTTTCAGCACGAACATTACACCACTGCGGCTTTCAATCCCTAGATTGCGGTGTAGGAGAAACCAAATATTCGCCCTAGCTTCCTGTTTCGTCCTGTAGTAGATGAGGCTGCTTGGATACGACTAGAGTATGGTCCAGTGCAACACCGAGTGATAGTGTACCTTTCCTGAGTAGGTAAATCCTATATCAAGCCAAGACCAATGGACTCAACCGCGTCGAGGTCGACTGACCTCATGCTTTAGACGCAGGCAGCACCGCTGGCAGAGCCATTACAGCGTCCCTTGGCATTGGCCTGGCGAAAAGAAAACCTTGCAGCAGATCGCAGTCGCGACGGATCAAATCCTGCTGTTGAGCGCGATCTTCGATACCCTCAGCGACCACGATAAGATTCAGGTGATGCGCCATGGTAATAATGCCCTGCACGATAGCGGCATTACGTGTATCCGTGGTGATGTCCTTGATGAAAGCGCGATCGAGTTTGACCTTGTGGATCGGCAGATCACGTAAGTAACTAAGGCTGGAAAAACCCGTGCCAAAATCATCAAGCGCGACCTTGATACCCATTGCTTTCAGCCGGTTGATAAGATCAATGGCCTGCTTGGCACCGTCAATCAGCACACTCTCCGTTACCTCAATTTCCAGCCGTTCAGGGGGTACCCCCGAGTCATCCAGGGCTTTTTGCATATCCTCCAAGAACCCAGCTCGCCGGAACTGTAACGACGAGATATTGATGGCAACCGGCATCTCAGGCCCCTTCGTGGCTTGCATAAAAGCGACGTCTTGGCAGACACGATGCAGAATCCAGCGCCCTAGCGGAATGATTTGCCCCGTCTGCTCAGCCAAGGGAATAAAGGTACCTGGAGAGATCATTCCCTTCTCAGGATGATGCCAACGAATCAGCGCCTCCATACCCTGAACTCGTCCACTTCTTGCCTCAACAATGGGCTGGTAGTAAAGCTCAAACTCGTCGTTTTGTAGCGCCTTATGTAAATCGTGTCGCAGCAGTACCGACGCTCTTGTTATCCGTTGGACATCGCCCTGATACCAATGCCAGGTATTACGGCCCTGTTGTTTGGCCTCCCCCATGGCAATATCCGCTTGCTGCATGAGCTCATGAGCATGTTCGACGGCGTCGCTGTTGCAGGCGATGCCAATACTCGCGCTGATATGAACCGACTCGCCCTCTAATTGGAAAGGCTCCAATAAGTAATCCAGCACCTGCTCGGCAACCTCGATGCCGGCGTCACAGTCGTCGAGTTCTGTCAATAGCAAGGCGAACTCGTCGCCCGTCATGCGCACCAGCGTATCGCGTTGGCTGATTGCTCGTCTTAGTCGGCCTGCCACCGCCACCAGCAGGAGATCACCAATGTGATGACCTAACCCGTCATTGACCGCTTTAAACCCATCCAGATCGATATGCATGACCACCAGCAATTTACCGTTCTTTTGTGCCTCCGCGAAGGCTTCATTCAGGTCGTCATCAAAAGCGGTATGGTTGGGCAGCCCGGTCAGAAGATCGTGTGAAGCCTGATAGGCCAACTGGGCAGCTTGCTCATGTTGTTGGGTGATATCTTTTGCAATGGCAAAAACCCCCAGCGTTTCGCCATCAACAATGATCGGCATGGTCGTCAATTCAAGAGACTTCAGATGGCCTTCTCGATGCTTTATCTGTAGCTCCACACAGTTTGGCTGGCCGTCCAGAGTCGCGTCATAGATGACCTGTATTCGTTCGATATCCTGGGGCTGCAACAGCGTCGAAAAATGTGTGCCTTGCACTTCATTATTGGCGCGCCCGGTAATCTTACCGCAGGCTTCGTTAGCAGTGACCACACGCCCTTCACGATCGATCGATAAAACACCATCGGGATGATAGAGGTAAAGCGATCGATAGCGTTGTTCGAGATCATATTGCGCCTCAAGCTTCTGTCGAGCAGACAGCAACTCGCGAGACCGAAAAAGGATCAGCCTGACCAATCCTAGGCTTAGGGCTAGTAGATAGCTAAGCGTCAGGCCTGCAATCGCAAACCCCGCGGGCATGATACCGGCGCGCAACATGCCTGAGACAGAGTCCATGTAGACGTTAAACGTTAAGCGAGCCCCCCCTGGAAGGCCAACATGACGCTCTTCCAGGTGTGGCAACGGGCGAATAGGAGTATCGTCGATGGCCCTTCCGGGTTTCCTTAACGCTAGATAAGGCGTGCCTTCACCGACCGTGAGCCGAAAGAGACTCAGGGGCACGCTAAGTTCGCGCCTGAGTAAATCTGTCATATCCAGTTCGGCGACCAACTGTCCACCCGCGTTGTTACCCAACGAGGAAACCAGCAACACCGTACTCGGCTGACGGTCCACCTGGAGTGCCCATGTATCTGATCGCACCGAGAATAGCGCATCGCGAAGACTCGGATAACTATCCTCGGTTAGAAGTCGGCGCGGATAGGGCTGAGGAGAGACCCGCAATTCACCGAGTTCCCCATCGGGCCCAATCAATGCAACGGTCTTTAGGTATGGCGCGTGCTCGAAGTAGGTCTGAACATCATGCGCCCAATGTTCCGACTCGTTCAGGGTATTGTTCAACCCTTGCCGCCAGGCGAGACGTTGAATAAATTCCCGCTCTTCCTGCATTGCGTGGCGGGCGTTGCGTGCGGCGTTATCCAACAACGTGGCCGCCTGACGCTGCATATGGCCCTGACCGCTCCAACTGAGGGTGTACCAGGCAACGCAGCTCACCAACACACCACTCACTACGGCAATCTGCGTCAGCCAACCAAGGGGAAGTAACGGGCGGCTCCCACGCCAGGCAGCGCTAACGAAGGCGACCCCGCCAAGCAATGCGTAGAGAGTGGCTAATAGAGGGGCTGACACAAAGCCGTCTGCCCAACCAAGGCGACTATCGGGAAGCAGCAATAGCAGCATCGAAAAGCTACCTGTGCCTAATGCCAGTACCCCGCTGCCGGCCCATACAAGTCGCTGCCAAGTCTGTTTCGTGCCCAACGTCGTACAAAGAGCCACCAGAAAAAGCAGAAACGCGGCCGCGGATAAAATCCTTGGCCCGCCTGATACCCAGGATGCACCCACCCAAGGTCCGCCCGACAGACCATTGTGGACCAGGGTATAAAGCGTGATCAGCGCCAATGGCATGGCGGCCAGATAAACTAACCAGCGTTGCTGCAATAGCCAACCCAGCAAGCACAGGCCTGCTAAAAAACCGGTCAACGCCGCATCAGCCACCATGAGTCCGCTCAAGGGATACGCGATCCCCATGAGGCGCCCAATAAGCCCGGTTCCCCCCAGCAGAATGAAGACGGCTGCAACCATTACCAAACCGACATCCATTGCCACATCGCGTATCCGATACGGTAATCCAGTCGCTTCTCGCAAGCTCAACTCGGCCATTCTGGCTTGCATGGCAAGCTCCTTTTTATCTCTTGGCAACGAGATTGCGCCCCTGATGCTTGGCGGAATACAGGGCGGCGTCGGCACGCGCCATGAGGCTCTCGCGGGTATCCCCAGGCAAATAGCTCGTGACACCTAAGCTGACAGTAATAGGCACCGGTTGCCAGCTATCTATTTCAATCGCTTGACGTAATCGCTCCAGTGCGCTGCTGGCTTCGTCAATGGAGGTAACCGGCATCAGCAAGGCAAATTCTTCGCCACCAATGCGCGCCGCAAAATCTCGGCCTCTTAGCTGCGATGAGAGCAGCTTAGCAAGCTGTTGAAGCACCTGATCACCAACGGCATGGCCATGCTCGTCGTTAACCGGTTTAAAATGATCAATATCCATCAAGGCAACGCTAAAGCCCTCAGCGAGATGATTGACGTCAGCACGGACTAACAAGTCCTGAAGCGCAACATCGAAGTGCCGACGATTAGGCAAGCCGGTCAGTGGATCACTTCTGGCTTCGTGTCCCAGCCTCGTCGTAAGACGCTGTAATTCATCGTTATGCGATTTCAGCGTCGAGCGCATTGACTCCAGCTCGGCAATAACGGCCTCTTTCTCCTCAAGCGCGGACTGCGCTACCTGGCGTGCCTCAAGAAGTTCACGCTCCAGTTGATCCTTTCGGGCGATCGGCAACATGGAAAGCATCGTCTGGGGAGCATCTTGAGTACCTACACGGCGGGCACTACACAGAACAGGGAGTGTGTCTCCGTTCGCTAGGCTCAGGCTGAGGTGAACTTCGTTGACCGCCCCCACATCCGCCAGTCGGAACGCCACCACCCCTTGGTAAAGCATGCGAGATTCAGCAGTAAACAGTTCACTTGCCAGCCGATTGACAAGTTCGTGAACCGGGTAATCTAGCCAGTCACTCAGTGTGTGGTTAACCTGTAAAATTTGGCCTTGTGCATCAATGACAACTTGGCCTGATGGTGCCACCTGCCACCACCGAGCGAGATCGGCAGCTCTTGGGTTCATTGGTGTCATCCCCCCTGAAGCGCGAGTCGCTCCTGTAGCGCTTTGGCTAGAATGTCAGGCGCTGTCAGTTGGGGGTAGTGGCCGCTGGTGTCCAGCACCGCCAACTCACTCTCTGGAAGGTGTTGTTGCAGATATTGAGCCGCTTCAAGGGGCACAATGGCATCCCGCGCGGTCTGAACAATCAGGCTGGGCACCGTGACGCTTGGCAGGTAGTGACGGGTATCTCCCAGAAAGATGCTCCTGGCAAGCGGACGAAGTACATCCGGCGATACAGCGAGAAAGCGCTGCTGTAGGTTCTGCTGCTGACTCCCAGTGGCCTCATCACCTATCGCGATGCTAGAGATGGTACCGGCCCAGTCGAGATAATTCTGCTCCATCAGCTGCATCAAGCCATCGAGCTGCTCTCGGGTATAACCACCTCGATAGTCAGGCGGATCGTCAAGGTACCGGGCCGAACTGCACACCATGACCAGGCGGCGGAAGGCGTTAGGCCGCTCAATGGAGGCGAGCATACCAATGGTGCCGCCAATGGAATGGCCAAGCACCACTGCTCCCTCTAGCTCCAGCTCATCGCACAAAGCCACGATATCGTCGGCATGACCGAGCGGCGAACCATGCCGCGCTTTATCGTAGGCTCCCGGCGCGGCACAGCCGAAACCTGCCAGGTCAACCAGAATCAGCCGATAGTCTTGCTCAAGCATAGGAATCAAGCGACGCCATACGGTTTGATCGCAACCAAAGCCATGAATCATCAATAACGGCATGGTGCCCTGGCCAAGCTCGTTGACATTAAGAAGGTGGCGAAGTGATGGCATAAACGAGCTTCCGGATCTGGTATTTTGAGTAGTCAGACTAACAGTAACATCATGAACAAGGTCGTGCGCTTGTACGGTAATTTAACGCTCGTCGCAAAGATCCGATTGTTCTTCCAGTCAAACACGACAGCCTGGAGGTACAGCTAATTTAACTGCTCCAAAAATAAAACAAAGCGTATGTAATCGACCAAAAACGTGCCTTCTTTAATTATTTCTCCCCTTTTTTACCAACGAAAAAGCGGCTCTTTTTATGCTTAAATCAACGAATTACAACAAACTACTGCACGACATGATAAGAAAATCTCGGCGCACTTTACAGCGACACACCTCCCTGCAAGGTCGAGAACTTGCGCTGTGAACTACTAGTTCAGAAGAATCTGATATAAAAACAATATAAGCATTCTGACTATTTATAACTTTGCGAACCCTCCCTGCGGAGAAATGTGAATGAAAAACATACGTATTCAATACAGCTTGACTGGCGCCATGGCGCTTTTGGTGCTTATCATTGGTGTTATTAGCGCCTTTGCTATTAACGCCTCGCGCAACAGTATGGACGACATCCATGAACTGTCCGAGCTAAGCGCTGAACAGGTAGTCGATGCCAATCGGATGGAAGTCAATCTGATGGAGCTACGCTTGCGGATGGCCCGCTATATTGAGTACGTAAACGAAGGTAACCCAGAAGCCAGTACGACCCTTGACCAAGTACGCACTAGCCTTGAACGCACCGAGGCTCGTTTTAATGCCTTTGATGCCTATGACATTGACGAAACCTTGCCTCGTTACCCTTATTACATGGAAGTAGAGAGTCAGTACCGTGAAATGGTCACCAGCGACCTTATTAAAGGTATTGAGGCGGCCGATGTGGCGCAAATGACCGCCGATGAACAACGCCTTGAAGATAACGCACGTGGTTTAACCTCGGCAGTACGCGACTTCAATAACTTTGCCAGTGAACGTGCAAGCGAAATGGAGACTGCAGCCGATGCCGCCAGTACCCAAGCTATCTCGATCGCCACGATTTTACTGGTTGTCGCCATCGTGCTGTTTATTGTGCTTCAAATAGGCATGCGTCGCTTTATCGTCCAGCCGCTCAGCCGCGCCGTCAGTATCTGCGAAAATATTGCGCAGGGTGATTTGACCAGCCGCATCGAGAACGAAGGCCGCAACGAAGTTGGTCAGCTTTATCAAGCCATGCGCACCATGCAAAGCAAGCTGACCGACATGATGGTCACGCTAAACAACACAGGAGAGTTAGTCGCCAACAGTGCGCGGGAAATTGCCAGCGGTAGCGATGACCTAGCTTCTCGCACCGAAGAGCAGGCCAGTGCGCTGCAAGAAACGGCTTCCAGCATGGAAGAAATGTCGTCCACGGTCCACCAGAACAACCAGACCGCAAGTTCGGCACGTCAGCTGACCGAAAACGCATCGCAAAAGGCCCTTGAAACTCGCAAGGAAGTCGATCGGACCACCGAATTGATGAACCAAATGGAAGAACATTCCAAAAAGGTTCAAGACATTATTAAAGTCATCGAGAGTATTGCCTTCCAAACCAATATACTGGCACTGAATGCGTCGGTTGAAGCTGCCAGAGCAGGTGAACATGGCCGCGGGTTTGCCGTCGTGGCAAGCGAGGTTCGCAAACTGGCCACGCAAACGTCCCAATCTTCAGGCGAGATACGCGGCATCATTGATGATATCGCCTTGCGCATTAAAGACGGTGTACACCAATCAGAACTAAGCGGCGAAGGCATGGACACGACAGTTGAGGCCATTACACAAGTCACCGACCTGATGCAGGAAATTGCCCTGGCCGTTAATGAGCAGAAAAGCGGCATTGATCAGGTGAGCACGGCCATTACCCAAATGGACTCAGCCACCCAGCAGAACGTGTCACTGGTCACCCAGACCAGCTCGGCAGCAGATTCACTGCAAGAGGAATCAAGCCGACTTGCCCAGTTAATTGCGGGCTTCAAATTACCCAGTGATGCTCAACAACCCTCTCGCACCAGCCGAGCACCTGCTGTCGCGTCAACGCGCCTCCCCGCTGAGTCAAAGCGCTCAAATAGTGGAGAGGAACCCGAGTGGGAAGCTTTTTAAGCTGAACGCATAGTGGGTTAATTAATACTGAGCGTGCGGTGGACGACAGGCCTCCGCCGCACGTTTTTAAAATGGGAACTAGTGGATGAGGCGCCTCCCCTCATCTAGCCGCCCTGACGCTTACCTTTAACAGCGTGGTTGCCTGCCATGACGCCATCTTTTCGTTCCTTAGTGCCCGCGGCGGCGACCCAGACCGCTGCCATCCTCGCGCTTCATCGCTTGGAGGCGCACCATCATGCCTTGTTTGAGAGTTACCCCGAGGGACTCTTTGAGCTTGATCCGCTAGGCAAACTGCTACGCTGGAATACTCGACTATTGTCCGTCCTCGACAAAACCGAGACCGAGATAACGGGGCTTAGTTACTTGTCCCTACTTCCTGTTTCTTATCATTCCCTCATGCAGCGGGCCTTCAAAGCCGCCTGCACAGGCAAAGCTCAGTCGTTTCATTGCAAAACGACCAGCGCTCTAGGGAACTCACAGTGGCTAGTCTTCACCTTAGTGGCGGTGTTTGAACAGGACAAGGTAGTCAGCGTCTATGGTCGCTGCCTAGAGATTGATCAGTACCCGTTCGGTGAATCGCAACGTCATTTATTAACCCAGGTGATTGAGGCAAGCCCAAACGGTATGGTGGTGGCTGATGCCACCCAACCCGGACTCCCCCTCATTTATGTGAATGAAGCCTTTACATGCTTAACCGGCTATACCCGACAAGAAGTACTCGGCCAGAACTGCCGTTTTTTACAAGGCGAAGACACGAGCCCTAGCGCTGTACAAGAAATCCGTCGCGCCATTGCGCACTGCAAATCCGTTCGAGTGGTGCTGCTCAACTACCGTCGTGATAACACACCCTTCTGGAATCAGTTTACGCTGACCCCAGTGATTAACCCCCAAGGCGTATGTACGCACTTTATCGGCGCGCAAGAAGATATTACTCATCAGCGTGAGCAAGAGGCACGCATTGCCCACCAGGCCTCCCACGACAGTCTGACGGGACTCCCCAATCTTGGCTCGCTGCAAATGCATCTGGAGCAGGTATTTTTAGATCAAACGCGGCTGCACCAACACTTGGTGCTTTTTTATATCGACCTTGACGATTTCAAACCCGTTAATGATGCGTTTGGTCATACGGTTGGCGACAAACTGCTTAAAGCCATCAGTCAACGCTTACGCCAACTAATACGGTCCGATGATCTGGTGGCACGCTTATCCAGCGATGAATTTGTCATTATGTTGACCGGCTACCCCAGCGAGCAGGCGGTCATCAATCTCGCTCATCGCCTCCTCAGCGCCATTGCCGAGCCGTTCACGCTGGATTCACTATGCTTACATATAAGTGCCAGTATTGGCATTGCGTCTGAGCGGGGTGGTGCCGCCAGGCCACAAGAGCTGCTGCATCATGCCAATCTTGCCATGCAAGACGCCAAGCGTCAGGGCCGCAATACTTGGCAATGGTACTGTGGCGAGAACGTCGACAATGTTGCCGAGCACGTCATCATTCGCCGGGAGCTACATGAGGCGATTCACGATAACCAGCTAGCGGCTTACTACCAACCGATTGTGGCAGCTCAGGACAGCACCATTTGCTGTGTAGAAGCATTAATTCGCTGGCACCACCCCACGCGGGGATTGTTATCACCCGGACATTTTATGCCCATAGCCGAACAAACGGGGCAAATTATTGCAATTGGCCAATGGGTGCTTGAGCGCGCCTGCTGTGATATGGCCGAGTTAAACCGCGAGCGCGCTCAACCACTTAAAGTGGCAGTGAACATCTCACCTATGCAGTTTCAGCGCGGAGGCTTCTTGGACGAGCTGGAATCCGCGTTGGAAAAAAGCGGCTTACCGCCCACGCTGCTGGAGCTAGAGGTCACTGAAAGCACCTTGATGTGTAACACTGACCAAGCGATTACGTTACTTGACCAAGTGCGAGCATTGGGCGTTAGCGTCGCGCTGGATGACTTTGGTACGGGTTTTTCAAGCCTTGGTTACCTGCGTGATCTGCCGATTAACAAGGTAAAGTTGGACCGGTTGTTTATTCGCGAAATTGCCGAAAACCCGAAAAACGCGGCCATTGTTCAAGGCGTCATCACCATGGCACACCACCTCAACCTGGTGGTGGTTGCCGAAGGCATTGAAACACCAGAAGAGCAAAACGATTTACGACAACGTCAGTGCGATTTATTGCAGGGTTTTTTATTCTCTCGGCCTGTCCCTCTCAGAGAATTAAAGCGACTTCCAGTACAGTTTGAAAAACGTTAAATGACCCGTGGACAGCGCCTTTACTAGCCTATTGGCCTGCCTTTTGCCGACATATAATTGCTAGCAATCCAAAATGCCCCGTCTCGTCCACCACAGGAAGACGCAATTGACTCAGCAGCGCTTGTACGCACGCCTCATTATGGCCGTGCTATTACCGTTGATGTTAGTCACCGCTACGCTGTGGCCAGTGCTTCATATGCACCTGGAAACCCGCCAGGAAAGCATTCGTGAAGAAACTCGCGCCATCTTGCAAGTCGGTGAAAACACCTTATTGCGCGATATTAACGAGACGCTCAGCTACGCGCTTGCTGTCGCTGAGATGCCGATCATCAAAGCCCACATGACAAGCGGAGAGGATGAAAATACTGAGGGTTCGACATCGGCGCAATTGAGCAATTTTTTATCGACGCTGGTCAAACACTACCCGCGCTACACAAAACTGATCCTAATCGATAATCAGGGCCACCAGGTCCTAAGTGCACCGGCAGAACTTGCCTCTGACCCGCGCTTTACTGCCAAACGTCATGCGAGTACGGATTACTTCAAAGCCGCTAGCAAGCTCCTTGCCCGCGACCTTTACATCTCGCCTCCCGGTCGCAATCTTCAATATGAGCTTTTCAGCGGCGAAGTGATACCCGTCGTCAATGTCGCCACCCCCATTTTCGACGACCAAGGCGAACGCCAGGGCGTGGTACTGCTCAGCCTCAACTGGCAGCATTTGTCCGAGGCCGTTCATCAGGCCATGCACATCGACCCCGATGCAGGCGTTCTTTTAGCCGATGCCCAGGGCGGTTGGCTGCTCACGGAGGGTAGCCGGCGACTGCCGATGATCAGCTTTGGTGACAATTACGCTCGGTTAGCGGCTGAACCTTGGAAGCCTGTTACCGAGCAAGACGAAGGGGCGTTTACCCTAGGTAACTACTTACTGCGTTTTCAGCGTTTGGATATACGCAGCCAAGGTTACCAAGGGCTCGCGGGACGTATTTTCAGTCAGGACGATACCCTCCCCTGGGTCTTGGGGGTTAGCCTACCGATGCCCACATGGAAAACACTGCTGCAAGATGATGCCAGTGTTATCTGGTTTTTATTGCTCACCTACTCGACGGCAGTGGCGCTGGGTATCTATTGGTCATTTAGCAGCCATCAACAGCGCAACCTGCGTCAACAAGCACTGCTGCATGCCAATGAAGTCAACAAGCTCTATGACAGCGCGCCCTGCGGTTACCACTCCCTAAACGCCGATGGCGTGATTCTTAAAATGAACCAGACCGAACTTGACTGGCTGAACCTGGACCGCGGTGCCATCGGCCAACGCTGCTATCTCGACTTTGTTTCACCAGCGTCACTGCCAGATGTTGAAACCGCGTTCCAGGATGTCAAAGCAGGCCGCCAGGGTGAGGCAGAATGCACGCTGGTGGCCGACGACGGCCAAACGCGCCATGTGATCATTCAAGCCGTCGGGTATCTAGAAAATGATCGCTTCATGTACTCCAATGCCACGGTCTTTGACATCACTGAGCGGAAGCAACTTGAAGAAAAATTGCGCGCCCAGGCCATGACTGATCCATTAACCGGGGTATTCAATCGGCGCTATTTGCAATCTCAGGCCAGCGTTGAAATATCCCGCGCCTCAAGGCACCAAACGCCTATCTCCCTCATCGCCATTGATATTGACCATTTCAAGCGCATCAACGATGAATACGGCCATGATGCAGGCGATGAAGTGCTTAAACGCTTTACCAGCGTGATTAAAGGTTTACTGCGTCATGAGGATCTCTTATGCCGTGTTGGCGGCGAGGAATTTGCCATTTTAATGCCCAACACCGCAATTGAAAAAGCAAGCCAAGTGGCAGAGCGCATAAGGGTTGCAATGGAGAATACCCAAGTGCCCATTGAGCAAGACGACACACCTATGACTATTGTCATTACTGCCTCCTTCGGTGTGACTCACATCGCCAGCGGTGAAAAGACCTTAAAAGCCGCTATTAAGCGCGCTGACGAAGGACTCTACGAAGCCAAGGAGACAGGTCGGAATCGTATAGTTGTTAGTTTAAGGCCACATGATCCATAAACTTCTAATGAGTTCTTCCTTTCTATCCTGGATTCATAAGATGACCGCAGCACTTTGGATCACACAGTATAGGAAGTAGGGCCAGCGCCGGCCCCCCTCTAGACTTTACCGTCCAAATTGAAGCAGAGAGTTAGATACCGACAGCTGACCCAAGTGCAAAGGCGGTAAAGTCGATTCATTTTGAGTTCACCAAAACAACAATCTCAACCGACTCAGCCTTCATAAATGCTAATCCTCTTCCCCTGTTCTGGGAAGGTTGCACGGAAGGCGGCGGTTGCTGAAAAGCCACAACTGAAGCCAATGGGACAGGCCCTGGCGAAGCATTGGTTAGACGCTGACACTTGGGACTGATGAACGCAAGACTAGAAGAGATGAACGGACTCTCTTAGTCGGCTCGGTCACTGACACGTAGCTACTGGAACGAGTCCTACTTCATCGCCATGATCACCTGATAGGCCCCTCAGTGGGCCGCCTGCTTGATCAGGCCAACTCCATATCAAGTGACGAAGAACCAATATTTACTTTCCTTTTTTAAATTTTGCTTTGCAGTTACCACTCATGCACATAGTGCAATAGTGCTCTCTGTCCTCGTGTTTGGCGCCCTCAGCGATGGTAATGCCGCAGCCGTTGCAGAGCAGATTGCCAACGCCATTTTCGAATTTCACAACTGCATGTTTGTAGTCCATAAAGTGCTCCGCGAAGACCCCATCCTGCAAGAACGGGGAGTAATAACTTGTCGGCGAAGGCCGACCCTTACCGGATACTCCTTTCGACGGCTCTATCGGACATCATTTCTAATGCTTCTGTCTCCCGACATTTATGCATTCATACAAAGCAACAATGCTTACGTCGGGCCAGATCAGCGGTAAGCGATAATTCCTGACAGCTAACCAACTGGAAGACCCGTATTGTAGAAAGGTTGGCAGAATACGTATCGAAATGCACCCGAATAAAGAAAGCCCGTCATACAGCCGAGTTCATGCCTGCTTCAGTGGGCATTACATTTTATTTCACATGACGTCTATTTTTGATAGCCAGATCTCCGGGCATCCACCACCGGGGAACGGTCGCGAAGAAAGTCGGCGTCAGCCTTGGCAAACTATGGAAATGACTTCCACGAAGGACGAGCAGGACGTAACGTGATGATGTCTCCAACCCGCGAAATTTCAAGCGCCTGAATACCCTCATAAGCCATCCCACTAGGTAAGCAGATTGCTTGTTGCTTGTTGCTTGTTGCTTGTTGCTTGTTGCTTGCCATATTTGAAAATCGGCACGGTCGTCATGAAAACCTCCTCTTTGTTCTTGATAGTGGTTTGTCGCAGGTATGCCCGTGATGGTTATCAAAAGCGTACTTTGATCTTTGACGGAAAACCGGCTCCCACTTACTTGTTAACATGTCGGTCATCCCGCTCGCCCAGTACACAGTACCATCGCGCTTCTTCTTCCTTGCGTTTAGCAATCGCGGCCTGCATAGCGTCATCAGAAAAGCATAGCGAGATATTTCAGTGCCATAGCTAAATTGGGTGCTGCGTTTTTTTCGCGAGCCGTCGGCTTTTAACTCATACCATGCTGCAATCCATACAGTTGAGCCCGTCGGGCGTTCATAGTGATAAACACCCGTTATCGGCCCGGCCGGTCGCCGGTGATGCCTTGCGACCGAACGTGCCTCAACGAGCAGTAACTCCCTCCAGCGCTTCTTTCCCCACACCTCAACGCCGCGCTGATCTCTATAGGCGATACAGTACTCAAACGTATCGTACTCATTGGGCAATCGCGAAATCGTTTTCGACTCGGGTCTGCCAGAGGGCCTCGGCACACGGACAATGGGGTTGGCGTGACTAAGGGGCCACGAGACATATTTGGCGCTCTCCCATAGTTGAGGTAATGACAGCTTTGCTCTCAACGCTTGCCTCGCTCGCTTTGCTTTCCGTTCGTTTGTGCCTTCCCCACCAGGCCTAACCGATAAAAAGACCTTACTGTTCACGCCCCGTCTGCTTCAGACGTTGCCAATCCATGACGTCTTGCATTTCAGGTGCATCGGCATCGCACTGGGCGAGCAGCTGTTCCAGCGTATATCGTGGCGTGTCACTTAGGGCTTCCCACTTGTTTTCGCCCACAGGGCTAAGTAGATCGCCTTGGGAGGTGACACTGCTGCGGAGTTTATTTGGTGAAGCCGCCATGAAGCATGACCTTCGCTTACTGATTTCACTCACAGAGGGTCTGTTCGGCCACCGTGACTGATGAGCCATCGCTAATAACCGCACAAGGCAATTTATTTACCCTTTATAGCAGCATAGCATCCACGGTTGCGATCTTTCGTGTTGCGCTGGGCAGAGATCGAACAACATCAAGCCTCACTGGTGAAGAGCAAACCCATTGCGCTAGAAAGGTCATGTTCTTTGAATGGCACCGCGACGGGTCCACGGTGCTCAAGTTAGCCAGTGGTTACCTTGAGCAGCCCCGCCTGAAACCCATCGATGGGCGAGTATGATATAATTGTAGAAATCGACGACGGCGTAAAATCACGGCTAGCGCTAACTTGAAAAGCATGGTCTCAGACCTAGCGGCCTTACGAGAAACTATCCTCGTTTCTAGTACTACTGTGTCATAAACATCGTGATCTACTACCTAGCGCTATCATGATCGCCTGATGTAGCTCCCATCGCAGGGTAGCGATGGAGTTAACCACGTGGCGTTGTGCGCGTTTTATGACCCCGCGACCAGTCGCCTTCGGGTACGGCAACTGCTTGGCATG
>NZ_NBYR01000052.1:0-2201 GCF_002119345.1 Halomonas sp. CSM-2
GCCCGGCGTGGCTGGTGAGGGTGCGGCGACTGGCGCGGAACTTTATGTTGGGCATGGCACTGTCTGGGTGAATGGCGATAATGGCTATATTGCCATGCAGGTCAGTGGGTTAGAAGTGCTTCCGGGGGCCGGTCTCACGGATTCAGGCAACTATGAAAGGGAGGTTTGGCTAAAAGATATGAATGGGAAAGAACATACTATCATGCTCAATGATAAGTCAATTAAATTGAGGGAGGGTAATTTAGTTACGATTGGGCTAATCGAAAACAATAATAAACAGTCGCTAATGTCTCTTAAAAACCATAATACTGACGATCTGTATAGTTTGTCTACAAGTGAAGCTTTAGTTAATAAATATAATTTTTCGAATTTATCCAATGAAATGGGTTTGTTTAAATGGCTGTTATTAGCAGGTGCTTCTGGTGTTTTTATGTTTTTTTTACTTCGGACCATTGCCCAAGAAACAGCATTTGGTAAGCTGATTGGCAATTCTCCAGATTTCATTCAAGTCGTTATGGGCCTGATATTCTTAGCGATTATGGGTTTGGTTCCGTTAGCTATATTTATTCATGGCTTTCGCCGCAGTGATCGTGCTCATCGAGATCATAACGAAGCCGTTGATAAAGTTAAAACTGCTAGAAAAGTGATTATGGAAGACCCGCATCCAGCTATGACTAACTAAACTGCTAGTGCATGACTTTCGATTTGAAAGTTTTGGTTTTTGCAGTATTTTGTTTGCCATAATAAATACAGTAATTGTAGTATTATGAGTTAAACCTTGAAGATAGGGAGGCCAGCTTTGGCTTCCTTTTTTGATCATGTGAAAGAGTTATAGCAAGAAGAGGAAGTCCCCCCCATTTTGGTATCAACCAGATATCCGAAATGACTGGTTGGGCAAGACCAGAGCTTTGCCCGCCTCGCAATGGTAGGACAAGTAAGGGGCTTAGGGCTCTTGGGTATGATGTGAAGATTCATTGAATAAGCCACAAAGGAAAATTAAATGAATGACATGCAGAAGAAAGTAGCAGTTGTAACCGTTGGGATACTAGCTGTAATGCTTTTGTTTCCGCCGTTCCACAGGCAATCTTCATCAGGGAGTTTTTATGGCAATGGGTATAGCTTTATTCTATCTCCACCAATGAGTGTTGCTACAATAGATATTGCTACTTTATTGACCCAATGGCTATTTGTGGTTACGGCTGGGTTCGTTGCTTACCGTTATTTTGATACTAGTTGATATTGCTGAAATAATGATAAGAAAGCCAGTCGCTGTTGACCTGGCTCTCTTTAAAAATATTTTATAATTTGTTTATTTCTTCGATTAGAAGCCTGATATTTTCAGCATAATTCACTTCTGCTGTTCCTCTCTGTGTGATGTAAAAGCCGACTATAGGATTGTTTTTTATTGCTATGTCGCTTACGACTACATCTTGAAAAACCTGCTCTCCATTCTTGTTCAAAGTATACTCGATTTCTATCCTTCGACTTTTCGTTCCCCAAGAAGTTGAGAACATAGATTCTGACCAGTCACCGCTATCTATTAGCCTAGCATCCAGCACATATTCTTCTCCATATAGGTCAGCATTCATTAAGCTTTTTTCTAGAACACTTTTGAAGCTCTTGTCACTGAAGTTAGCCCGAATTTCTCACGGGGTATAAAAGAAAGCGGCTGAAAGTGCTATGATTTCAAGAACCTAACCAATCCATCAAGCACCAACAGCCGCTTCCAAAATGGTACCTGAAAAACTGACCTTCTCGCCACTCTCACGCCGGCAAATTGAAGCCGATTTCTCTGGGGGCCACATCACCTCCGATGCTGGATTGCTCTTGCTACGGGAAGTTGATAAACAACATCGTCTGACGCACCGCTTGGCCTCCGTGCTTCATGATCCCCGCGCACCGGAACAGGTTCGTCATAAGCTCGACACTCTGGTTCGTCAGCGGGTGTTCGGTGTCGCCGCTGGCTACGAAGATTTCAACGACCATGAGGCCCTGCGCTATGATCAGGCCCTCCAGACAGCGCTCGGTGAAGAGGATACGCTGGCAGGCAAGTCAACGCTGTGCCGGGTGGAGCAGAACGCCGATCGGCAAGCAATAGTGAAGGCCCATGAGTTGCTGTGGCATCACTTCATTGAACAGCATGACGAACCACCAAAGGAGATCGTGCTGGACTTTGATGGCACCGACATCCCCGTGCATGG